>CAJUGJ010000013.1 GCA_910586015.1 uncultured Lachnospiraceae bacterium | reverse complement strand
CTGTTCAGTTATCAAAGTACAGCCTGTCTGTTTTTCAGTCAGCCTATATAGTCTAGCATAGTCTTTCTGATTTGTCAACAACTTTTTTAACTTTTCAAATTGTTTAGAAAAATCAAATTGTTTTCTTCCGACAGCTTTTGTAGTCTACCACAATTATTTCTCTTTGTCAACAACTTTTTTTATTTTATGACAAAATTAATCCTCATCCTCTTCTTCTTCCATTTCTCCTGCATCGATGTTAAGAGTGTGCATGGTTCTTCTCTTCATTCTAGCATCTTCAGATGCCTCCATTAGATAATCCTTAATTTCTGCTGCATTTCGAATATGTTCTAATTTTAATTCAGGATGTGTCTTATCTCCTGTAAAACAAGTCACTGTTCCCAAACGGAAAATCCGCTCTAAAAAAGAGCGGGTTAGACGAACATCCTGTACCTTATACATATAAGCATCATCCTCGACAATACTTAAAAATCCACTTCGGATATTTATTTTTTCCTCTGTTATTGTATATGTAACAAAACAAAAAGGCAGTCCTAAAAATTTCGTTCTCTTTTTTTCAATATATTCTGCGTCCATTTAAAACTTATCCTTTCAAATTGTCCATTTTTTAACATAGATCGAATTATTTTAGTACAATTGTTGTAGTTTTAGAGTTTTCAGAAATAATTATATTTGCAGAATCCATCTTCTGAGCTTTATCTATACTAAATAAGATAACTCCTGTTTGGCTTTCTCCTACTTTTATTGTCGTATTGAGAAAACGAAGATCGTCTTCTAAGAAAGTAAATAATGGTTTTAATTTTTTATCTTGTCCCAAATCTAATTCATAATTAATCTTTTTATCTCCGAGATTAATTGTAATTGGCTGTGCACTTGTATTTTCAATTTTAAAAGATATAATAAGGAGCTGTTTTTCATCTCCTGCATTTATATTTTGAACTCCATCAAAAATTTCATTAATTCGTTCATATTTTTCATAACTAAACTTTAACCCATCAATTCCCATTACTTGTGTAAAATCTAAAACAGGTTGCGTTTGCTGTGAATTTGAATCCTCTTTATTACTATCTGTATGATCGGTATTTGTATTGTCTGGTTTTTCTGTTACAGTTGGACTAAGAGTTGGTGATGGAGCTGGTGTTGGTGTCACCAATTTTTCTGTATAGTTTACTTCGTTTCTTAGAATTATACCAGCTAAATATTGTGCAATCATATCATTTTGCTCTTCTGTTGGTGAGATCTTTGAGCATCCAAATAAAGATGCTGTTATGAATACTGTCCCTATTAGCAAGAAAAAACGCTTTTTCAACTTATTCCCCTCCAAAAACTTTATTTCTCTATATTTTTTTCAACTAATCCTATCATAGCACGAATCAAAAGATAACACAAGTGTCTAGTTTAGGAATTAACTCCGGCATCCAATTCAAACCAAAATTCTACTCCATTTTCATGGTTTATCACTCCACATTCCCTATTATGAGCATCCATAATTGCTTTCACGATGGAAAGTCCAATTCCACTTCCTCCATATTCTCTTGTTCTTGCTTTATCTACTTTATAAAATTTAATCCATATTTTTTCTAAGTCCTGTTGCGGAATTTTTTCTCCTGTATTAAAGACACAAACTCGAACTATATCTTGTTTATGAATAATTCGAATTTCAATAATCTTTTGTTCATCTATATGATTGATTGCATTACTAATATAATTTGTTACTACTTCTTCTGTCATATATTCATCTGCCCAGACATAGATAGGATCTTGTGTTTGAAATACTATTTTAATATCCTTTTGTTTTATTAAAATATCTGTAGAGGATATTACAGAACTAATCAGAGCAGTCAAATCAAAACGTTCCATATTTACTTGGTTTGTCCCAAATTCAATCTGATTTAAAGATAGTAATTTTTTTACCATTTTATTCATTTTCATTGCTTCATCTACAATAACTTCACAATAAAACTCTCTGCTTTCTGGATCATCATTAATATTTTCTTGCAATCCTTCTGCATATCCTTGAATTAAAGCAATAGGAGTTTTTAACTCATGTGTAACATTAGATAAAAATTCCTTTCTCATTTCATCAATTTGAATCTTATTTTGAATATCTGATTCTAATTCATTATTTGCCTTTTTTAATTCTGATATTGTAGTTTCCAACTTCTTTGAAAGGATATTAATACTGCTGCCTAACTCTCCAATTTCATCTTGTGTCTTTACTGGATATACTGCGTCAAAATCTAAGTTTGACATCCGTTTTGCAATGATTGCTAACTCTAAAATCGGTTTCGAAAAGCTTTGGCTAATAAGAAACATCACTAAAGCTCCTGCAATCACCACAATAATTCCAATATACATTAAAAATTTATTCGCAATTTGAGCACTTTCTTGAATACTTTCAAAATTAGAGCGCAAAAATATCACATAAGCTCTATCTTGAAGTAAACCAATTAAATCAATATAACTATTTTCTTTTCCACCATCATAGATCTTATAAATGTCATACCCATTTTTAGACTTTAATCTTGTAGTTTGTTCTCCAAGTAATAAAACTGGATCGAGTAGATAAGCCCCTAATGCTACCGTTACTCGTTCTGCTTCTCTTATTGTCCCTGTTCGAAACAACATCTTATATCCTCGATATAAATAAAGACTTACATTATTTTTCATTCCTATCTCTTCTAATTTTTCTTGTAGTTCGTCTGATATGACTTTTGAAGCATCATATTCTACAAATAAAGAATACACTTCTTGATAGGCAGCATCTAACATTTTAATTTTACTATATTGATAATAATCTTCCAAAAAACCACGATTTAAAAGCCAACATAAAAAGATTGCTAAAGTCAAAGATAGAACAAGTGCCAAAGTAACTTTTAAACGAATGGAATGTTTCATATTTAGCCTCATCTCTATGCAATATCTTGCAATATTGTATATAGAATAAAAATTTCCATTTTCATTCTAATTCACTTCAAATTTATAACCCATTCCCCAAATTGTTTTAATATACTCTCCTTTTTCTCCCATCTTATTACGTAACTTTTTAACATGCGTATCTATTGTTCTCGCATCCCCAAAATAATCATAATTCCAAACATTATTTAAAATCTTTTCTCTGGAAAGTGCAACTCCACGATTCATAATAAAATAAGTCAAAAGCTCGAATTCTTTTACACTTAGTTCCACAGGCTTTTCATCAATTTTTACTTGATGAGCCGCTTTATCTACAGTAATTCCTCCAATTGACAGACATTCCTCTTCTGTTTGTCCTGCTCTGCGTAAAATGGCTTCTACTCTTGCTACTAAGATCTTTGGACTAAATGGTTTTGATATGTATTCGTCTACTCCAAGTTCAAATCCTAGTAATTCATCCTTTTCATCACTTTTTGCTGTTAACATAATAATTGGCACTTTTGAATTTCTACGTATTTCTCTACACACTTGCCATCCATCCATTTTTGGCATCATAACATCTAAAATAATTAAAGCAATATCTTTTACATCAAAAAATAAATCAACTGCTTGTTCTCCATTTTCCGCCTCTAAAACTTCATAATTACTGCGTGACAAAAAATCTTTCACCAGTTTTCTCATCCTGCTTTCGTCATCGACTACAAGAATTTTTAATCGTTCCATTTTCCACTCCTTTTTGTTTTTTGTCTTTAACTACTCATTAGATTTTATCAAATTTTTGTGTATATTTTATGAATTATTTCATCTACTTGTAGTTAAAATTTAATTTTTGAGTGCTTCTTCTCGTTGTCTCAATGCTTCCTCTCGCTGTGTCAATTCTTGTTCCCATGCTGCATATTTATTTTGAATCTGCATTTCCTGATCATATGTAGGACTACTACGAAAATAGATAGTCAATCCAAATAAAACAATGACAATAGCAATTAAAAATCCACAAACTAATTTTGTATTTCTTAGTTTTGCATTGAGTAAAAATACTTGTGACTGATACTTTTTATCCTCTGCCTGTTGAAAAGCTTCTAAACTCTTACTCTGTTTTGGTCTTTCTCTTTTTACTGCAATTTTTTGCAGATCATTTTCTGTAATAATTTGAGATTGTATAAGTTTTGTTCTCAATTCTTTTAAAAAAGAAAGACCAACTGGTGTAATAAAATTTTGTTTTTCCAAAAGTTTATTATATAACTTTGCCACATTTGCTGTATTATCTAGATCTGTTTTTGTTTTAATATATCGAATTGCTTCATACTCCTTCTTTGCCTTTTCGTACTCTGTAGGTATTTCAAATAAAAAGCCATCTACTTCATATCGATTATCCATTTTGTTATCTTCCCTTTCACTTTTTTCTATTCTGTACTCACTTCCCATTGTATAATTCGAATCGTTTCTATCACTACAGGCTCAAGTGGCTGATCTCCAAAAACAGGAACTGCTGCAATTTTATCTAAAACATCAAATCCTTCAAAAATTTGACCAAATACGGTATGATATCCTGTCAACCATGGAGTTCCACCATAAGTTATATATTGCTCTATTAATTTATCAGAAAGTAAAATACCATATTGATTTTCCAAATAGTCCTGTAAAGTCATATCCTGTCCTTCTTCTAGTAAATACTTTAATTCCATTATACTATTCGCGTCTGCCTGTACTAAAAAAAATTGACTTCCATTTGTATTTGCTCCATGATTTGCCATACACAAAGCCCCACGAAATGGATTTAGTTGCTTGGAAAATTCATCTTCAAAAGCCTCTTTCCAAATACTTTCTCCCCCATTTGAACTTTCCTTTGGTATCCCTCCTTGAATCATAAAATCATCAATAATACGATGGAAAGAAGTTTCATCATAATATCCTTCTTTGGCATGAGTTACAAAATTTTCTACAGCTAATGGTGCATCTTCTGGAAAAAGTTTTACAAAAATTGAACCAAAATCAGAAATAACAAATTCTGCTACTGTATCCCCCTGCTGTGGCAGACGAAATTGATATTGTTTTAAGGCGTCTTGTGTTAATGTCGGTTCTTCACTTGGTTGTGCATCTGGCAAAGAGGGATCCTTTTGAGTTCCTTTCTCTTCTTTTTCTGTCTTCCCACATCCAAATAAAGCAAAGCATAATAAGATAAATACTACTTCAATCCATCGTTTTTTTTGCATATATTGTTCCTCCAATTATTTTTCTTATTGTATGAGATCAACTTTCTTTTCAGACTTCATTGCTTTTTTGTTCTTTTCATAGTACCATATTTTTTTTTTTATTTCAATTACTCTATTCTCCCTAAATTTACTCTCTATCTAAAAACAACGTTCTTTATGATTTTTTTTACAGGAATTATCTTTAGAACATTGATAACAAATTTCATTTTCTAATGGTTTTCCGTCAAAATAATCCTTTAAATTTTTTAATGTAGTTTCTGCAATATTGCCAAGCGCTTCTTTTGTTAAAAATGCTTGATGGGAAGTCACTAAAACATTAGGAAGGGAAATTAATCTAGCTAAAATATCATCCTGAAGGATTTGATTAGAAACATCCTCATAGAAAAAGTCTGTTTCTTCCTCATATACATCTAATCCAGCAGCTCCTATAAATCCTGATTTTAAAGCAGATAGTAAGGCTTCACTGTCAATCAAAGCTCCACGAGAAGTATTAATAATATAAACTCCCTTTTTCATCCAAGCAAGAGTTTCTGGATTAATAATATGATGGGTTTCTTTTGTAAGTGGACAGTGCAATGAAATGATGTCCGATGTTCTACAAAGTTCTTCTAGGGATACATAAGTAATATTGCTTCCCTGTACAGGATAGGGATCATAAGCAACTACTTTCATTCCAAAACCTAGACAAACATCTATAAATATCCTTCCTATCTTTCCTGTTCCAATAATTCCAATTGTTTTTCCATGTAGATCAAATCCTGTTAATCCGTTTAAACTAAAATTATACTCTCTTGTCCGGTTATATGCCCGGTGAAGTTTTCGATTGAGCATTAATAACATTCCCATTGTGTGCTCTGCAACTGCATAAGGGGAATATGCTGGAACTCGTACAATATGAATCCTTCCAAATGCCGCTTTAAAATCTACATTATTATAGCCTGCACATCTCATTCCAATAACTTCCACTCCACACTCCGCTAAAGTATCCATTACTCTCTTATCTAATGTATCATTTACAAATGCACATACTGCCTTACTTCCTGCTGCCATAATTGCTGTTCTAAAATTTAGTTTTTCTTCAAAGAATTGAATTTCAAATCCATAATCTTTATTATAATTTTCGAAAAATTCTTTATCATATGGTTTCGTATCAAAAAAACACAACTTTTCTTTTCCCATCTCTTCTTATCCTTTCTTTTATTTTTCATTTCCTCTTTCTAAGATTTTCCGAATTCTTTAATTTTATACATCTGTCTATTTCCACTTGACAATCCATTTTCTGTACTATATAATAAATCTACCTAATTAAAATTAAAAACCAGGGGTTGTACTGGTTTCGACGGGGGTTTTGAAGCTGGTGAAGCTATTCGTATGCAATGCGTTAAATGGCAAACTTAAAATTAAACGCTGAAGATAATTTAGCACTCGCTGCCTAATGGCAGCTGTCTGACTTAGTGCACCTACACACTAAACTCAGGCATCGACTTTGTAGGAAACGATATATATAAAGCTTTGAGTATATAGGCGTAAGAATGAAGCTACTAAAACCGAAAGAATGTCCTTTTTCGTTCGGTAGAGGGAATGTCAAAGAATGGACTATAATAGTAGAAGAACAGTGGATTGGCTTTCGGACAGGGGTTCGATTCCCCTCAGCTCCACTTTTACAGCAATAAAGAAGGAGTGGTATTATACCACTCCTTCTTTATTGCTGCATTGCTCCCATTAGTGCTGGAATAAGCTGTTTTTTTCTTGACACTACTTTATTTAACTGATATGTTCCATTTATTTGTTTTACATGAAATGCTCGTTCTATTAACTCAGTCGCCTCATTTCCTATATAGAGAAGTTCTGTAGATTCCTCTATAATATTGGTCAACATAAAAAATATCATATCTGTTTCTTGTTCTTCATATGCCTTTTGTAAATAAGGAATCAACTTTTCTTTTAATTCAGATAATTCCAACCTATTCATAGAACTTATCTGTCCTACTCCAAAACGAATTTCTCCTGCAGTAAAATTTTTAAAATCCTGACAAAAAATTTCTTCTGCACTCTTACTCTTTAAATTACTTGCAGCTTCAAACATTTCTAAAGCAAATTTTTCTACATTTAATCCTGCAAGTTCTGCAAGTTCTTCAGCTGCTTTTTTATCAAACTGAGTGCATGTTGGAGAGCGATACATCAATGTATCAGAAAGAATTGCTGCACATAATAATCCGGCTGTTGTAGAATCTACAAAAACTCCATTTTCCTGATACATCTGATAAATAATTGTAGCAGTACAACCAAGTGGCTGATTTCTAAAAAACACTGGTGTCATTGTTTCAATGGTACCTAATCTATGATGATCGATGATTTCTAAAATTTCTGCATCTTCAATTCCATCTACTGCCTGACTTCTTTCATTATGATCTACTAAAATAATTTGTTTTCTCTGCATATTGAGCAGATTTCTTCGAGAAATCATTCCACGATATTTTCCTCTGTGATCTAGGATTGGAAAATCTCGATTTCTATTTTTTGCCATAACATTTTTGATATCTTCTACAAACGCATCCGTACGAAAAATAATCAGATTATTTCGGATCATAAAATGGCTGATTGGCATACTCTGATTAATCAGACGTGCTACAGAATAGGTATCATGTGGAGTGCTGATAATGGTACATCCTCTCTCTTCTGCAAGTTTTCGGATTGTAAGAGAAACTTTTGCTCCCTCACAAACAATAATGCAATCTGCTTTCATTTCAATAGCACAAAGTTGAGATTCATATCGATTTCCTAAGATAACCAAATCGTGCTCTTCAATATAATCCTCCATCAGATCTGGATTTGCAGCCGCAATTAGGACTTTTCCTTTTGTAAAACTTGCTGTTTTATCTCCAACTAACATTTTTCCTTCTAAAGTTTCTAAAATATTCTCATAGGGTGTTTTTGCATCAGCTAAAATATGACTATCATAGACTTCCATATATGACATTGCAATATCATTAATCGTAATTAACCCTTCTAGATTTTCCTCTTTTATAATTGGAAGAGTAACAACATTTTGTTCTCTCATAAGAGTCCATGCCTTTTTTAAAGAAATAGACTCATTGACTCCTTCGGTTTCTCTGATTTCAATATCCTTTACCTGTGTTCTGACATCTTCAATATATTCTGGGGCGGCGACTTTAAACCGACGTAATACATATTCTGTCTCTTGATTTAATTGTCCTGCACGCTTTGCAACATATTCCTTTCCTGTTATTTTGGTCTTTAGCGCTGCATAGGTAATTGCGGAACAAATCGAATCTGTGTCGGGATTTTTATGTCCTATCACTATTACTTTCTTCGTATGGGTTTTCATAATATCCTCATTTCTGCGCTGTATTTTATGTTATATACAATCATGTATATAGCACTTTTTCATTTAATATAAGTTTTTTACCTTAAAATTTTTTTCCGCTTCTCGTCTTTGATCTTTTTTAGCAATATCTTCTCGTTTATCATATAGCTTTTTTCCTCTTGCCAAGCCTATTTGTATCTTAACTAGACTTCCTTTAAAATAGACCATAAGAGGTACTAATGTATATCCTTTTTGTTTAATCTGTCCTAAAAGTTTATGGATCTCTTGTCTATGCAAAAGTAGTTTTTTTACTCGAAGGGGATCTTTGTTAAAAATATTTCCTTTTTCATATGGGCTAATGTGCATCCCATAAATAAATACCTCTCCTTGTTCAATTCGAACAAAAGCTTCTTTAATACTGCATTTTCCCATTCGCAGAGATTTCACCTCCGTTCCATGTAAGGAAATCCCTGCTTCATAGGTTTCTTCTATAAAAAAATCAAATCTAGCCTTTTTATTATTTGCTATCATACGTACATTGTCTTTAGATGTTTTTGCCATAGAAAGTCCCCCTGATAAATTTTGCTTGCCTATCTTTTATTTTACTCGATTACTGGCAGAAAATCAATTGTTCGAAGTAATTTATCTGTTCCAGCAACCATAACCTTTAGTTTTTGTCCTAATTTATAACAGCGTCTTGTTCGTTCTCCGGTCATAGTATAGTGATTTTCGTCAAAAATATAATAATCATCTGTCAAGTCTGCCACTCGAATCATACCTTCTACTGTATTAGGCAATTCTACATACATACCCCAAGAAGTTACGCTAGAAATTACTCCTTCAAATGTTTCTCCTAAAAATTCACTCATATATTCTACTTTTTTTAATTTTTCTACTTCTCTTTCTGCTTCTTCTGCACGTCGTTCTGTATGACTAGATTGTTTTGCAACTTCAGGCAAAATAGTGTTATAATGTCCAATTCTTTTTTCTTGTAACATTCCATGTAAATTTTCTTTTATAATCCGATGAATTTGTAGATCTGGATATCGTCTGATTGGGGAAGTAAAATGACAATAATATCTTGCTGCCAATCCAAAATGTCCTACACAATCGGTTGTATATCTTGCCTGTTTCATAGAACGTAGTGTAAGACGACTAATTAAGGCTTCTTCTGGAGAGTCCTCTATCTTTGCCAAAAGTTTTTGAAGTTCTTTTGGGTGCATCTCTTCTCCTCCAGTGTGGATATGATATCCAAAATTGTTAATCAAAACAGAAAGTTTTTGAATTTTTTCTAAATCTGGCTGTTCATGACTGCGGTAGACAAACGGAAGTTCCTGCCAGTAAAAATCTTCTGCTATTGTTTCATTGGTAATTAGCATAAAGTCTTCAATAATTTTTGTTGCTTTATTTCTTTCGTATGGTTCAATCTCTATTGGTTTCCCATTAGAATCCAATTTTAATTTACTTTCTGGAAAATCAAAGTCAATCGAACCTCTTTTTCTTCTTTTTTGTCTTAGACAGTCTGCAAGCTCTTCCATACATTCAAAAGTAGAAACAAACTCTTTATACTTTTTACATTCTTTTGGATCTTTATCTTCTAAAATCTTTTTAACACTGGTATAAGTCATTCTGCGATTTACACGAATTACTGTTTCTGCAATCTGATGTCCTAATACTGTCCCCTTTTCGTCAATTTCCATCAAACAACTTAATGCCAATCTGTCACAACCTTCATTTAAAGAACAAATTCCATTTGAAAGTTGATGTGGTAACATAGGAATAACCCGATCAATCAGATAAACACTTGTTCCTCTCTTTTTTGCCTCTTCATCGAGAGGAGAATTTTCTTTGACATAATGAGTGACATCTGCAATATGCACACCCAGATGATAAATTCCATTTTCCTTTGTTAAAGTTATTGCATCATCTAAATCCTTTGCATCTTCTCCATCAATCGTTACTGTAAGTAGATCTCTTAGATCCAAACGGTTTTCCCATTCTTTTTGTGAAACTTCTAAAGGAACAAAACGAAGTATTTTTTCTATTTCCTCTGGAAACTCAGTTGGAATTCCTGAAGCTTTTATAATTGATAAAACATCACTTTTTGGATCATTGATATGCCCTAAAATCTCGGTTATATATCCTTCTGGATTCCTTGAAGAATCTCCATAATCTGTTAATTTCACAACAACCTTACTACCGTCTACTGCACCCGATATATGCTCTTTTGCAATATAAATATCTCGCCCAAATTTTAAATTATCTGGAATTACAAATCCAAAGTTTTTTCTTGCCTCAAATGTTCCAACTACCTCATTACAAGTTCTCTCTAAAACTGCTAAAACTTTTCCTTCTTTTCTAGGTCCTGTACTCTCTTCTAATAAAAGTACTTGTACAATATCTCCGTCTAGTGCTCCATTTGTTTCACTTTCTGGAATAAAGATATCTTCTTCCATTCCCTCTATGGAAACAAATCCAAATCCACGGCTAGTACCACAAAAAGTTCCTTTCTTTTTCTCAGATCCCTCTATTCGATATCTTCCTTTTTCATCCACTGCAATCATTCCTTCTGCTAATAGACAATTTATCACTTGTTTTAATTCTTCCCGATTCTGTTTTGAAATCTGAAAAAAACCTGCTAATTCTTTTAATTTCATCGGTCGATACGTATTTTCTTTCATAAATGCTAACAACATTTGTTTTTTATTTTTTAATTCTTCCTGCTCCATAAAAGTCCTCCATGATATATTAAACAATAAAAAAGAAGCTGTTAAGAGTATAAAAAGTCAGTTCGAAATTTATCTTTTTTCTTTCCTGCTTTTGTTCTACTCTGTTACAGCCTCTATCTGAAAATTAACTCTGTTTTTCTTTTAACCAGTTACCAGCCTAAATTTAAAACCACTGAAAATACAATAAATAAAGCTGCTAATATTTTGGTTGCCTTCATTAAAGTTCCTTCCATAGAACGTCCTTTATTCTTGCCCCAATAAGTATCTGCAACTCCATTGATTGCTCCAGATAACCCTTCTGAGTTTCCTTCCTGCATCAATACTACAACTACTAATGCTACACAGATAAGAACATACAGTATTGTTATAATCACTCGTAATGCTGCCATTTCTTTCCTCATTTCTGTGCGACTTATCTATAACAAGTTTGTGGATGTCGCACAGACACAAACTCGCAGATTAAAAACTTTAATTTTCAATCTTATACCTTCTAAAACAACGCTTTCGATATTTTACCATAAACTACATCACTTTTCAAGTAAAATCTCAATTCTTCTTGATTAGAAGGCTCTTTCCAGTCATTTCTTTTGGCTGTTCCATTCCCATCATTTCTAACATTGTAGGTGCAATATCTGCTAAACATCCTCCATCTCGTAATGTATATTCTGTATCATAATTTACAAGAATAAACGGTACTGGATTTGTAGTATGTGCAGTAAATGGCTCTCTATTTTGATAGTCAATTAACTGTTCTGCATTGCCATGATCGGCACAAATAAACATCTGTCCATCAACAGAAAGCAAAGCCTCATAAACTTTTCCAACACATTCGTCCACTGCTTCTATAGCTTTAATTGCTGCTTCTAAAACTCCGGTATGACCTACCATATCTGGATTTGCAAAGTTAATAATAACTACATCATACTTTCCGCCACAAATTGCTTCCACTAACTTATCTTTTACCTGATATGCACTCATTTCTGGCTGTAGATCATAAGTTGCAACCTTTGGAGAAGGAACAAGAACTCGGTCTTCACCGGGATTTGGTGCCTCTACTCCACCATTAAAAAAGAATGTAACATGTGCATATTTTTCTGTTTCTGCAATTCTAACCTGTGTTTTTCCATTTGCAGCTAAATATTCTCCCAATGTATTTGTAATCGAAACTTTATGAAATGCTACTTTTTTATTTGGAATCTGTGGATCATAATCCGTAAAGCAAACATACGTTGTCTTAACTCTGCCGCCTCTTCGTTCAAATGAGTTAAAATCATCCATACAAAATGCCCTTGTAATTTCTCTAGCACGATCTGGGCGGAAATTAAAGAAAATAACAGAATCATTATCTTTAATTGTAGCAACTGGAACACCATTTTCCAACACTACTGTTGGAACAACAAATTCATCTGTAACATCTTTTGCATAAGACGCTTCTACTGCTTCTAATGCAGAATCTGCCGGAATACCTTCTCCATATACCAACGCTGCATATGCCTTTTGTACACGATCCCAACGGTTGTCCCGATCCATTGCATAGTAACGCCCACTTACTGTAGCAATCTTTCCCACGCCAAGAGAACTCATTTTTTCAGAAACAGTTTCTAAAAAACCAAGTCCAGAAGTTGGAGCAGTATCTCTTCCATCTAAAAAGGCATGAAAATATACTTTTTCCAATCCATTGCGTTTTGCCAGTTCTAACAGTGCTATTAAATGTTCTATATGACTGTGTACTCCACCATCCGAAAGCAATCCAAATAAATGAAGAGAAGATTGATGTTCTTTACAATTAGAAACTGCTGCTAACAGCTCTTCATTTTCAAAGAAATCTCCATCTTGAATAGACTTTGTAATTCTTGTTAGTTCTTGATAGACAATTCTTCCTGCACCCATATTCAAATGTCCAACCTCAGAATTTCCCATTTGTCCATCTGGTAGTCCAACAAAAAGACCAGAAGCATTTCCCTGAACATAAGGATATTCTCGTTTTAATTTATCCATCATCGGAGTTTTTGCTAATGCTACTGCGTTTCCTTCCGTCTTTTCATTTAATCCATATCCATCTAAAATCATCAAAACTGTTGGTCTTTTACTCATATCTGCCTCCTATCCTTTCTTTCATTTCATTTTTAACACAAATTTGCTAAATAATCAAGTACAACTTGCTTTGCAATGCTACCTTCTCTCAATAACTTTTTTGCTTGTAAAATAGGAATCCATTCTGCGGCATCTACTTCTTTAGAAAGACGAAACTCATTTGAAGCTGCTTTTGAAATAAATGCTAACATCAACATATCTTTTTTTTGATAATAATAACTTTTTAAAAATTTGGTATGAAGTAGCTTTATTCCTAATTCCTCTTCTGTTTCCCTAAAAGTAGTTTCTTCTGCTGTTTCTCCTGATTTAATATATCCTGCTACAAGACAATAAAACTCTTTTGATATATAATTTTGCCGAAGTAATGCTACTTGTCCTTCCTCATTTAATATAAGGGTGATAATACAGGTACTAAATAGATCAAATATTGGTTTTTGACAGTTCTTACAATAATTCATAAGCCCTTCATCGCCAATTTCTTTTTTGATTAATCTTTCTCCACAGTCAGGACAAAAAGTAAATTTCATTTTTCTATAAGTTCTCCATTTTCTTACAATATTAAATGAAAGAAGCTGTATCAACATACATACTGCATATTGATACAGCCTTCTTTCACTTATTTATTATAGTTTACAATCTTTCCAAAATCTGGCTTTAAACTTGCACCACCTACTAAACCACCATCAATATCTGGTTGTGCAAATAAATCTGGTGCACTAGATGCAGAAACACTTCCGCCGTATTGAATTCGAATTTCTTGTGCTGTCTTAGTATCATAAAGTTCTGCGATGCAGGCGCGAATCGCTGCACAAACTTCTTGTGCTTGTTCTGTTGTCGCTACTTTTCCTGTACCAATTGCCCAGATTGGTTCATACGCAATAACAGCCTTTTTTGCCTGATCCGAATTAATATTAAGAAAAGCAATTTTAATCTGTTGGCGAATCCAATCAATTGTAATTCCCTGTTCTCTCTGTTTTAAAGACTCTCCACAGCAGATAATTGGAGTAATTCCATGTTCAAATGCCTTGTGTACCTTTTTATTTACGGTTTCATCGGTTTCAGCAAAATATTCTCTGCGTTCAGAATGTCCAATAATAACATATTTTACTCCGATATCTGTCAACATATTCGGAGCAATTTCACCAGTATATGCACCACTTTCCTCATAGAACATATTTTCTGCACCAATTGCAATATTACTACCTTCTACTGCTTCTACTGCTTTTGTTAAAGAAACTGCTGGAACACAGAAAACAACGTCAACTTCCTCATTATTTACGAGAGGCTTGAGTTCTTCAATTAACTTGATCGCCTCACTTGGAGTCTTATTCATCTTCCAGTTTCCTGCAATGATCTTTCTTCTTGCCATGATGTTTTTCTCCTTATAAAATTCTATTTATCGTTTGCTGCTGCAACGCCTGGCAGTTCTTTTCCTTCTAAGAATTCTAAGGATGCACCGCCTCCTGTAGAAATATGAGTCATCTTATCACCAAATCCAAGTTGGTTGACAGCTGCAGCAGAATCTCCACCACCGATAATAGTAGTTGCATCAATATCTGCTAATGCCTGTGCTACTGCAATTGTTCCCTTTGCAAAGTTTGGCATCTCAAATACACCCATTGGTCCATTCCAAACAACTGTTTTTGCACTTTTGATTGCCTCTGTATAGAGCTTGCAGGTCTTTTCTCCAATATCTAAGCCCTGTTCGTCTGCTCCGATCTGTCCACGTTCAACAGTATGATAAGCTGCATCATTAGAAAATTCCTTAGCTACTACAGTATCTACTGGAATTAACAGATTGACATTTTTACTCTTTGCTTTTTCAAGCATTTCTTTTGCATATTCGATATAATCTTCTTCTAAAAGAGAATTTCCAACTTCTTCTCCTAATGCTTTCATAAAAGTATATGCCATTCCGCCACCAATAATTAAAGTGTCTACCTTTTCCAACAGATTGTTAATTACAGAAATCTTGGAAGAAACTTTTGAGCCTCCTAAGATAGCTACAAATGGACGTGCTGGGTTATTGACAGCATTTCCAAGGAAGTTGATTTCCTTCTCCATTAAATAACCTACAACCGCGGTATCTACATATTGTGTTACACCTACATTTGAACAATGTGCACGATGTGCTGTTCCAAATGCGTCATTTACAAAAACATCACATAAAGAAGCCAATTCTTTAGAAAAAGCTTCGCCATTTTTTGTCTCTTCTGCACGATAACGAGTATTTTCTAATAATACCACTTCGCCATCTTTCATCTGTTCTACAGCTGCTTTTGCATTTTCACCTACAACGTTTGCATCTGCTGCAAATTTTACTGGTTGACCCAATAACTTTGTTAAAGCTTCTGCTACTGGAGCTAAGGATAGCTCTGGCTTTGGTTCTCCCTTTGGCTTTCCTAAATGGGAACATAAAATTACTTTACCACCATCTTGAATTAATTTTTTAATTGTTGGCACTGCTGCTACCAAACGAGTATCATCTGTAATTTTTCCTTCCTGAAGTGGTACATTAAAATCACAGCGTACTAATACTCTTTTTCCATTGACATTAATATCATCTACTGTCTTTTTATTTAATAACATATGAGCCTCCTTTATGTTTTTATACTCTATTAAACTTTTTCAAAACAAAAAGGCCCGGTCCATATTAGACCGGACCCTTAAAATTGAGTCTGAACTACTCTTATGCTAATTCAGCAAAATACTTAATGGTTCTTACCATCTGGCTGGTATAGGAATTTTCGTTGTCATACCAAGAAACTACCTGTACCTGATAGGTGTCTTCATCGAGTTTGCTTACCATAGTCTGAGTAGCGTCGAATAAAGAACCATAGCGAATACCAATCACGTCAGAAGAAACGATCTCATCTTCGTTATATCCAAAAGATTCGGAAGAAGCAGCTTTCATTGCAGCGTTGATGCCTTCTTTTGTGATATCCTTGCCTTTAACAACTGCTACTAAGATAGTAGTAGAACCTGTTGGAACTGGAACTCTTTGTGCAGAACCGATTAACTTGCCGTTTAATTCTGGAATTACAAGACCAATTGCCTTTGCTGCACCAGTAGAGTTTGGAACAATGTTAGCAGCACCTGCACGTGCTCTTCTTAAATCACCTTTTCTGTGAGGTCCGTCTAAGATCATCTGATCTCCGGTGTAAGCATGAATTGTGCTCATAATACCACTCTGAATTGGAGTATAGTCATTGAGTGCCTTTGCCATAGGAGCAAGACAGTTTGTTGTACAGGAAGCAGCAGAGATAATCTGATCTTCTTTTGTTAAAGTATTTTCATTAACGCTGAAAACAACAGTCTTTAAATCATTGCCTGCTGGAGCGGAAATAACAACTTTCTTTGCACCTGCATCAATATGAGCCTGAGATTTTTCTTTGCTGGTATAAAATCCAGTACACTCTAATACAACATCTACTCCAAGTTCGCCCCAAGGAAGATCTTTTGCATCCTTAATTGCGTAAATTGTGATCTTTGTACCGTCTACTGTGATAGAATCTTCTCCTGCTTCTACCGTATGTCCTTCATATCTGCCCTGAGCAGTATCATACTTTAACAAATGTGCCAACATCTTAGGACTGGTTAAGTCATTAATTGCGACAATTTCATATCCTTCTGCTCCGAACATCTGTCTGAATGCAAGACGTCCGATCCGTCCAAAACCATTGATTGCTACTTTTACTGCCATGATTTATTCCTCCTAATCAATTTTATAACTTTGTCCTTTTCCATTTTAACCAATTTCTTCTCAAATTTCAAGTATAAATTAAAATTTAACGAAATATTCATTGTTTTTTTTATGAAATATAACTGATAAAAATTGAAAGCAAAGAAAACGTAGAGATCTGTACGAAAAACACAGTCTAAAACTGTTATATTCGAGCAGAACCCTACGTTTTTTTCATTTAATACTCTGCTTTATGAGAAAGAAAATCTATTTTGCAGAATGACATCCGCATATACAATCCTTTACCTGATTTATTTCTTCATTTTTTGCCATCTGAGCAGGCTCATAATAATTTTTGCTCTTTGCGATTGTAAAGAGTTCATACTGACAAGTTTCCGCTTCATTTCTCATTTTCTGGAGTGTCTGTCTTAATTGCTGATGCTCTGTCTGAGTAATCATTTCACCATATGCTTTTAATCCTGAATTAATACAATTTAACGCATCGGATACCATCGCTTTTTCCTGCATTTTGAACTCCTCCTACTTTAAAAACTGAAGAAACGTCTGTCTGTTTTGGTCTGCGGACTGTGCTGATTTTTGAAAAAATTGTTTAATGGTTGGATCAGTTGCAGCCTGTGCATATGAATTGTATTTTTCCATGTCCGTTTCACTAAACTGAATTAAATGTCTTAGATTCTGAAGTTCCATTTCTGTAATGTCTGTCATAATTTCCCTCCATTCTATTTCTGATTGATTGAACAACCATAGTATCTTCTAGGAGAAAAGAAATTATTCATCAAACAAAAAGTTTTTTTGTTTTAATCGACACCTTCCTCATCTTCACACATAATTTTTACTTTTCCTTCATAAAGCTCTTCAACAGCAATCGATAGTGGTTTATTACAAACACAATTTACAGAAGGTCTTGAGCCATCAATCAGTTGTCTTGCTCTCTTTGCTGCTGCCAATACGATAGAATACCGACTGTTTACTACAGGATGTTCTCCCTGTTCTACTCCTTTATTTACCTCATTCATTAAATCTGTATATGATGGATGTAACATACTATTATCCCTTCCTTTACTCTATTTGATTGACACGTCCTGCAATGGTATCTGGAAGTAGTGCTGATAAAATAATCTGTCCAGTTTGTGTTACAATTACTGCCTTGCATTTTCTTCCGCACGTTGCATCTACACAACTTCCCATATCCTTTGCACTTTGAACCATTCGTTTGACTGGTGCTGCTTCTGGTCGAATTACTGCTACTACTTTATCGACATTTACTACATTCCCAAATCCTATATTAATAAGTCTATTCACTCTTTCCTCACTATTCAATATTTTGAATCTGTTCTCTGATCTTTTCTATTTCTGTCTTTAATTGAATTGCTAGTTCTGTAATCGTTAAATCATTGGCTTTCGAAAGAATTGTATTCGCTTCCCGATTCATTTCCTGTGCAATAAAATCTAATTTTCTTCCAATATTAAGTCCATCTTCTAAAGTATCTTTCATACTTTTAATATGTGCCTTTAAACGAACGGTCTCTTCATCTACACAAATTTTATCTGCAAAAATTGTAACCTCTGTTGTAATTCTTGTTTCGTCTATTGAAACATCTCCTAATAATTCTGTTATTTTATCAGAAAGCTTTTTTTTGTATTCTTCTAAAATCTTTGGAGAGCGTTCTTCAATTTGCTCAACACACTTTATCATTCCATCCAATTTAAAAAGGATATCCTTTTTTAAGTGAGTTCCTTCCTTTTCTCTCATCTCCACAAACTGCCCTGCGGCTTTTTCTATTACTTGTTCTACAAATTCAAATAATTCTTCTTCATCTTGAGTTTGTTCTTGTAAAGTAAATACTTCTGGTAATTGTGCTAATAAAGAAGTTTTTACGTCATTTTCAATGCCAAAACGTTCGCTCATCTTTGTTAATGCCATAAAATATTCTGCTGCCAAATCTTCGTTATAATGCACTGATGATCTGCCTTCACTCACATCCTCATAAGTAATAAAAACATCCACTTTTCCACGACTGATGTACTGTTTTAATAAAGTTCGTATTCTAACCTCAAAAAAACTGAGCTTTTTCGGCAGTTTTATAGAAAGTTCTAAATATCGATGATTCACTCCTTTCATCTCTACTGTAATCTTTCTTTCTTTTGTATCTGTTTCAAATCGGCCGAAGCCTGTCATGCTTCTTACCATTTTTACTCACTCTTTCTTCTAAAATTGATCGATGGAATTTTTTAATTTTTCGTCCAACATATCCAATATATTATAATCAAAATACACTCTTGCGTCAAGAATAGAATCTTATTCTTTCTTCTCAAGTGACAGTTTAGCAAGTGCCTGTGCCAATGTGTTATTGATCGATTCTTTTTCCGTTTGTTTTTGCTTTTTTAAATAGGATTCTACTTCCTTTTTAGAAACTTTTACTCCTTCTTTTTTTCTTCTCTCTTCAAATGCAGTAAGCTTTTCTTTATATCCACAGCTACAGGTAAAGATTTGTTTGTCTTTTTCTCCCCGTAAAACCATTTTTTTATGACAGACTGGGCATCTGGCATTACTTGTTCTTGCTATTGTCTGTCTATAGCCACATTCTCTATCTTGACATACTAACAGTTCTGAATTTTTTCCCTTTACTAAAAGCATCGGTTTACCACAGTTAGGACATTTATGATTTGTGAGATTATCATGTTTGAATGTTCCTTGTCCTGTTTTAATCTGTGTCACTAAATCTATTGTATAACTTCGAATTTCTTTCATAAATTCATTTCTTTTTATATTTCCCTGTGAAATTTGAACCAACTTTTTTTCCCACTGTGCTGTCAATTCTGGCTTTTTTAAATCGATTGGTACTAGGGATAATAATTGTTTTCCCTTTGATGTAACAATCAGATCCTTACCTTGCTTTTCTATGAAAAAGCTACGGAACAATTTCTCAATAATATCTGCTCTAGTCGCTACTGTCCCCAACCCTTTTTGTTCCATTATGGTAAGTAAACTAGCTTCATTATAAAGAGCAGGCGGTTTTGTCTTTCCCTCTGTCATTTCTATTTTAATATTCAGTTTTTGTCCACAAAATAACTCTGGAAGCTCTCCTGTTTCTTCCTCTTCTTCTAAACCCTGTCCTTTATTTTCATAAATACTCTTCCATCCAAGCTGTTTTACTACATTTCCCTTTGCAAAAAAGTCCTCATTGCCAACCTTTAGTCTAATGGATGTATGTTCATATTCATAAGGAGGATAAAAAACCGCTAAAAATCTACGTACTACCAGATCATAGATCTTTCGTTCGTCATTTGATAGTTCTGTCAAAATAACAGTCTGTTCTGTTGGAATAATAGCATGGTGATCAGTTACTTTTGAATCTTCAATATAAAAAGCCTTTTTTGAAAATTTCATTGTCCTAAGTGGCATGACAAGAACTTTATATGGTCCAACTGCACAGGCTTCTAGTCGTTCTTTTAACGTATCTACAACATCAGAAGGAAGATATCTAGAATCCGTTCGTGGATATGTTAAAATTTTATGTGTTTCATAGAGTTTCTGCATAATATCTAATGTTTGCTTTGCAGAAAAACCAAATCGTCTGTTTGCATCTCTTTGTAGTTCATTTAGATCATACAACAGTGGAGAATATGTCTTTTTAGGACATTTTTGAATCTCTGCTACTTCTGCATTTTTTCCAGAAAGATTCTCTTTTAATGCTATTACTTTCTCTTTATTAAAACATTGACTACTTTTTTCTTTTTGGTCTTTCCAAATAAATGAAATCTGAGGCTGACTGCATTTGGCACTTAATCCATAATAAGATACTGGTGAAAAATTTTTTATTTCATTTTGTCGTTCTGCAATTAAAGTCAATGTTGGTGTCTGTACCCGCCCACAAGATAGTGACGCATTATAGCGGCAGGTCAATGCTCTTGTTGTATTCATTCCTACCAACCAATCTGCCTCTGCTCTAGAAAGTGCTGCATGATAGAGCATATCATAAGTATGTCCGTCTTTTAAATTTGCAAAGCCTTCTCTGATTGCTTTATCTGTGACAGAAGAAATCCAAAGTCGCTTTATTGGCTTTTTACAACCTGCTTTTTCTAAAATCCAACGGGCTACTAATTCCCCTTCTCTTCCTGCATCTGTTGCAATTACAACTTCTTTTAGATCATTTCGAAAAAGAAGTTCTTTTACAGTATGAAATTGTTTTCCAGTCTGACGAATTACTTCTAACTTCATTGGTTCTGGTAACATTGGAAGATCATCTAGTTTCCATTGTTGATATCCTTTATCATATTGTTCTGGTTCAGCTAATGTTACTAAATGTCCTAACCCCCAAGTTACAATGGCATCTTTGCCCTCAAAATATCCATTTCCCTTTTTATCTATGTGAAGCACTCTGGCAATATCCCTTCCCACAGAAGGTTTTTCTGCTAAAATTAGTGATTTCATCTATTTTTCCTTTTCATTTTTTAACTTAAACAATGTTCTCATAAAAAAGTTTTTGAAAGAAAGGAGTGTCACAAACTGATTGATTTTTCAGTACAAGTGGCACTCCTTATATCTGTTATATTTTTAAGTAAAATAAACCACTTTATCCTCTGGTTCATTTGCCTGTTCGATTGAAGTAGCATAGAGAACAGGACCTTTTCCTCTATACTCTTTATAAAACTCACATCGTATTTTGGCTGTCACAGTAACAAACTGACGGTTCTTTAGATCTTCAAATGTAAGTGGTCCTTTATTATCCTTTCCAACTTTACAAATCATTCCCATAAAAGCAATATCATCTGCACAGCAAGTCATTGCAAATCTTCCGGGAACAAAGCTATTCTTTGGAAGTTTTTCTGATTTATATACCATTCCTAAAAACCGTACTGTCTTTCCATCATATTTCTTTGGCTGATCCATCGCATCCATATACCAAAGTCCATAATCTTCTTCTTGAATTTCAATAACAGAGGCTTCTAAATCAAAAGGCAAAGCCTCTTCTCCGGCATCATCTGTAACCCCTTCTGCCGATTCATAAATAATCTGTCCTTTTCGGTTTACTGGTTTTACACATCGGCGCAAAAATAATTTGTCTGTACTTTCATCACAACGGTTAAAAATAATAGTATCTGAATATTTAAACTGAGCAACCATCAAAGCCTTCATATTATTCCAATAGTTAGAGAATGTAGAGGTATCAATTATTGTAATAATCTGCACTAATACCCACGATTTTGGAAGTTCTTCTTCTAAAAAGTTTTCTAAATTCCACATCCCATTTAATTCTATCATTACCCTTTCTGGTCTATACGTACTCTGACATTGTTTTAAAAAGGCTTGATTTAGTTCTTCTTCCTCTTCTAATACTACTAACTTTGTATGACATTTTTTTAATACTTGTTCGTCGTATTCTACTTCTCCCTCTTCACAGACAATCAATAAGGTTTCTGTTCCATCGGAAAAGTCGGGATCCGTCATCGTTTCCTGAATAAAACTTGTCTTTCCACTTTCCAAAAATCCATTGACAATATAAACAGGTACTTCCATATTTTTTTCCTCTTTCCCTTTGTTTACAAAAAGCTCTGTTAAAATTATACTGCATGAAACAATTTTGCAATTTCACTCTCATTTAATTTGCTTCCAATTACACAAAGTCTTCCTGTAACATCAGCCGCTCCTTCACGAATTTCATACTCTTCTGGAACAAAATCAAAATATAACCATGTTCCATCTATACAGGCAACCATTCCTTTTGCACGTAAAATCATACCATATCGATCGGTTTCTGAAAGTGTCTGTAAAATATCTGTTAATTCCTGTTTATTATACTTATGAGGTGTTTCTATGCCCCAACTAGTAAAAACTTCATCGGCATGGTGATGATGGTGGTGATGCCCTTCGTGATCGTGATGATGTTCACCACATTCACAATGATCTTCTTCATGATGATGGTTGTGGTGATGTCCTTCGTGATCGTGATGATGCTCACCACATTCACAATGGTCTTCTTCATGGTGATGGTCGTGATGATGTTCTTCGTGATCGTGGTCATGATTATGGCAAACTTCTTCCATAAGATCTTTTTCCAAAGAAACCTGTTTTTCCATAGCGGAAAGAATCTGACTACCATTTATTTCTGACCATGCAGTTGTAATAATTGTTGCATGATTATTATGTTCCTTTAGTTCTTTTACACACTGTTCTAGTTTATCTTCCTTAGCATCTTGCGTTCTACTTAATATGATTGTCTGTGCACTCTCAATCTGATTATTAAAGAATTCTCCAAAATTCTTCATGTACATTTTGCACTTTTTAACATCTACAACCGCAGTATATGAATTTAATGTTACAGAAACTTTTGTTGCCACATCTTCCACAGCTTTTATAACATCGGACAATTTTCCAACTCCAGATGGTTCAATAATAACACGATCTGGCTGAAATTTCTCTAATACTTCCTGTAATGCTGTACCAAAATCCCCCACTAGAGAACAACAAATACATCCAGAATTCATTTCTCTGATTTCTACACCTGCGTCTTTTAAAAATCCTCCATCAATTCCTATTTCTCCAAATTCATTTTCAATTAAGACCAGTTTTTCACCTTGAAATGCTTCCTGTAATAGTTTTCTAATTAATGTTGTTTTTCCTGCTCCTAAGAATCCAGAAATAATATCAATTTTTGTCATATTACGATCCTTCTTTCTTCCTAATCTTTTATTAGATCATTTTGATGGTGTACATTATACAACGTTCGCTTATTTTTGGCAAGGGCACGGCTGGAAATAAATAGAGCTTAAAATATGTATCTAACTTCTAATAATATAAATTTTCAGATGGATATACAGGATCACATGTAACGTCAATTCCTAACTTTTTTAAGATTTGTTCGTTATCTTTGGTCAACATTACTGTACAATGAGCCTGACTTCCAAAAAGAGCAGGAAGTTTTTGATATGCCTTTGATGCTTGTGTATCATTGACAGCACAAATACTTAATGCAATTAATACTTCGTTTGCAGAAAGTGTAACTTTTTTTGCATAGAGATTATTTTCTTTTAAATCCTGAATTCTTTTAATTACCTCAGGAGAAAGCAAAAGAACAGGATCTTCAATTTCTGCTAGTACCTTAGTCGCATTTAATAAAGCGGCGGCACAACACTCCATTAAAGAACTTCCTCTTCCTGTAATAATTCTTTTATCAGGAAGTTCTAACGCCAAAACTGCGGGTTGCTCGTCTGTGTTTAATGTTTCATGGAGCTTTTTAGCATAAGAACGTGCTGGTTCTACACAAGTTCGATCTTCTTCTTTTAAATTTACCTCTTCTAATAAAAGTTTCATTCTATAAAGTGTATCTTCATCTACTAACCCTTTTTTAAAATCACAGGTCGTTGAAAAATATCTTCGAATAATTTCTTGTCTGGATGCCTCTTTTACTACTTCATCATCTATAATTCCAAATCCAACCCGATTGACTCCCATATCAGTTGGAGATTGATATAAAGATGTTTTTCCTGTAATTTTTTCAATAATACGTTTTACTACTGGAAACATCTCTAAATCTCTGTTATAGTTTACTGCTGCCTTCTGGTATGTTTCAAAATGAAAATAATCCATCATATTAACATCTTTTAAATCTACTGTTGCAGCTTCATAGGCAATATTTAGAGGATGCTTTAATGCGACATTCCACACTGGAAAAGTTTCAAATTTAGAATATCCTGCGGAATGTCCACGTTTTTGTTCATGATAAAGTTGACTTAAACAAGTAGCAAGTTTTCCGCTTCCCGGTCCCGGTGCTGTAACAACGACAATTGGTCTTTTTGTTATAATATAAGAATTTTTTCCATAGCCTTGTTCACTTACAATCGTATCTACATCTGCTGGATATCCAGCAATCGCCTCATGTGTATAGACTTTAATCCCCCGACGCTCTAATTTATTCATAAATACCTTAGTCGCAGGTTGACCACTATAGCGTGTTATTACTACACTATTTAATAATAATCCGTAGCTTCTTAGATCATCAATTAACCGAAATACTTCCATATCATAAGTAATTCCAAAATCTCCTCTGATTTTATTTCGTTCAATATCTCCTGCATAGACACATATGATCATTTCTGCCTGTTCTTTTAGCTTTTCTAAAAGTTTGATCTTCGCATCTTCATCAAATCCCGGAAGTACCCTCTTGGCATGTTTATCTCCGATTAACTTCCCTCCAAATTCAAGATAAAGTTTATCATAACTTTTTACCCGCTCTAAAATATATTTAGATTGTTCATTAATATATTTTACTGAGTCAAATCCTATTTTCATAATCGGCCTCCATACTATTTAATACAACGATATCATCCTATCACAAAAGCAGTCGAAACGTCAAATGCTTTGTTTTCTTTTCATTTCTAAATACTTTGCGGAAACATTTCTTTTTTTATACATAAAATGAAATAAACATACAGTCATTAGGAGGTTTTTATGGCACTTGTTTATCTCGATGCCGGTCATGGCGGTTATGATAGTGGGGCAACCTATCAAGGACGCAGAGAAAAAGATGATAATTTAAATCTAACACTTGCGATTGGAGAACTTTTAGCCCAAAATGGAGTAGATATTGGTTATACACGTGTTTCCGATACCTACGATTCTCCAGTTCGTAAAGCACAGATTGCAAATGAAGCTGGAGCAGATTTTTTTGTTTCCCTTCATCGTAATTCTAGCCAAATCCCTAATACCTATTCTGGCGTACAGACACTTTTATTTGATGAAAGTGGAACAAAATTAAAAATGGCACAAGAAATTAATCGTGAATTGGCGGCAGCAGGCTTTAATAACCTTGGAACTTCTGTCCGAAAAGATCTTGCTGTTCTTCGAAGAACTCAAATGCCTGCTCTTTTGGTAGAAGCAGGTTTTATCAATACAGATGCTGATAATGCGACTTTTGATCGAAATTTTGACGAAATCGTTTATGCAATCGCAAATGGAATTTATAAAACACTTTATGGAACGAACTTACCAAATAGTGGAATGGATGGTGTTCTTACCCCTCCTATCACACCTACACCTCCTCCATCTTCGGAAAATAAACTATACTATGTACAAACTGGCTTATTCCGTAATTATAATAATGCTGCTAACTTAACAATACGACTTCAGGAATCTGGCTACAGTCCTGCAATCTCTATGACTGATGGCTATTATGGTGTATTTGTGGGTCCATTTAAGACTCGTGCCGAAGGGCAAAGTTATGCAGATGCACTCAGTCGTCAAGGTTATGATACTTTACTGGTGCTTCGTTAGATATATTGGACGGATTAAAATAATCCGTCCTTTTTACTATGGTTCTGTCATTTCTAGTAATTGTTTAAATAGTCCTAGAAAAGTAACTTTTGTTTCCTTATATAAAATCTCTTTTGCTAATAGTGGTTTATCTGTAATAATATTATTTACTCCTAGTTGTTTCATTCTCTCTAACTCTGTTTTTGTATTTACTGTCCAAGCATGAACTTCTTTTCCAAGATGATGTGACAGACGTACCATATTTTCATTGATAAAACTGGATTTTACACTAAAAAAATCTGCATATTCACTATTATAAAAATTTCCATATGCTATAGCTAAAATATAACCTGTTTTAATTTTGGGATTTAACTCTTTTACTCTTGTAAGAACACTATAACTTGTGGAAGTAATGACACATTGCTGTTCAAAATCATATTGTTCTATTAAACGAACTACTTTTTCTACTAGACTTTGATCTTTATTTCTTGCTTTTATTTCAATATTTAGATTGATCTTTCCCTTACATAATTCTAAAGCCTGTGAAAGAGTTGGAATTTTTGTTTTCTCATATTCTTTTGAAAACCAAGAACCAGCATCATACTCTAACAATTCTAAATAGGTAACATCCCATACCTTTTTTGATACATTCGTTGTCCTTTCTAAACTGGAATCATGGAGTAAAACTACTACTCCATCTTTTGTTTCCTGTACATCAATTTCTGCATAATCTGCCATTCTCTCTATTGCCTTTTCCAAGGCGGGAATGGTATTTTCTGGAGCATCAGCGGAAGCTCCTCTGTGAGCTGTTACTGCAATTCCTAAAAGAGATTCCTTTTTTAGATTAGAGCCATTTCGAACAGAATCATAAATATATCCAAAATTAACTCCAATCATAATAATTCCTGATATCGCCAAAATTTTTCTGTACCGATTTCTAAAAGGAATTCTCCTTTTTTCGTAATATTCTTGTTCTTTTTGTCGAATTTGTTCCATCTGTTGTAATATTTTCATTACACAATCATTTGAAATAGTTCTATCTCTATATTTATTGTAAAGACTTGTTATGATACAGATATTCCCTTCTATTGCTATCATTGCAACAAATATACTCACCCAAAAACTTATCTGTTCATAAACTTTAATAAAGGCTATATAGACTATTTCCCTTTTAGTAACATTATACGTGATGACGGCTGCCAAAAATAATATAGTATAATATAAAATGAGATAAAGTAATATTAAAATTAGATTCCATACAATTAAAATCAAAATTATTTGCTTATGTTTTCCCTTTTTTAAATAACCACTTTTTTTCCAAGCGTTTCTAAAAGAATTATTCTCTAATACCATAAGAGGAATTAAAAATAACTGATGATAAGAAATCAGACTCGCTAATATTAGAAACGTTAATATAAATGCTTTAAATGTGCGGTTGTTCAGAGCAGATACAAAAATATAGTTTGGTATTTTCATTTGAGTTAATAATGCTGCTAAAAGTGGAAAGAGTATAAACATACTAGATACTAATGCTGTTACTAATAGCACTATGTTTCTTTTTTGTTTTAATAACTGTATCATTCGTCTAATACTTGGAAATAAAATCTGCTCAAGAGAGAGTTTTTTTTCTTTTTCACAAAAGTCATAGTAAATTGTTAAAGTGATAAATTCTAACAATAAAAAAAATCCTGATAATGCCAAAATCACAATCAGGGAAATTACTGTCACAGGATTTCTTAAAAATGCTGCTATATTTTCTAAAGTTAAATAGCTAAAGCCTGAAAGTTTTAATGAAACTCGAAATGCTATCCTGCATACAGGAATCATAATCATAAAAAATCCTGCTTTATAAAGTAATTCTAACAGCAGCAGACACGCTATATTTTTAAATAATAATCGTTTTGCTGTATCAATAATCGTTCTCACTTTTTCCTCCTAAATACCTTATCTTAGTATACCCATATTTTTTATAGAAAGTCAAGAGTGACGTAAAACACCTTTAGAACAGGCAGATAAATAACTTTAAACAGAGTGATAAAGCAAATTTAAGTAAAATTTAATGGAATTATATATATATTTATAGTAGAATAACTTATAAAACTGTATTAAAAAAAGCAGATTACATGCTATACTAGGACAAATGTTTTATATTTAGACGAGGGGATTATTTTATGAAAGTAATTGCAATAGCAGCTGTAACAGCTGGTGGCAAAACAACAACAGTAAAAAGAGTTAAAAAAAAGTTACCAAATGTACAGACATTGTACTTTGATGATTATGAATTTGAAGGAGCAGTTGATGATTTTTATCAATGGGTACTTGATGGTGCTGATTACAATATATGGAATCTGAAACCACTAGAGAAAGATATTTTAAAAATAAAAAATGCTGGAAACTGTGATTATTTAATTCTTGATTATCCATTTGCCTATTGTAATGAGCAAATCAGAAAGTATATAGATGTGGCTGTTTTTATAGATACACCTTTGGATATTGCACTAGCAAGAAGAATTTTAAGGGATATGTGTGATGTTTCTGGTGAAGAGATAAGAAGCGATTTAAGAAGATATTTAGAATATGCGAGGGTAGCATTTGTACAAATGCAGAAGGATATATTGCCTTCTTCTGATTATGTAATAGATGGTACAGAAAGTATGGAATCTATTACTGAAAAAATTATAAATATTATTAAAATTGGGATTTAAGGATAAATATTATTCAGAAAAATAAATGTACTTTAAAAGTTACCTCCTATAACATTTGGAATGAATAACTTTATCATTTTTGGTACAGAGATATTTCCAAATAGTAATATGTGTACCAGTGATCATTATGGAATTATGGCAGAACTGCAGTTTGTTTCTGATACTTATATATAAAAGGTTATTAAAAAACAGATGTCCAAAAATCTTCTTTTTTTAGATATCTGCTTTAAGTTTTCATAAATTTCTATAAATTATTTTATCTTTTCAAATATAATAAAAACAGTTAGATCATAGAGAAAAACAATACCTAAAGATATATAATAGAAAGGATCATTTATCTTTTTCATTCGATAGAGCATCTCAATGAAAAGCGTTATATAAAAACTAGCTAAAAATAATCCATTCCGGATCTTTTGCTTTTTTTCATAATCCTGAAATCCTTTTATGTAGTCAAAGGTCTGCCGTATTACAACAACGAAAATTACCGTTGAAACCATGTTTACTCTGCTTAATTCTATCATATTTTTCCCACATTTCCGCACAGGCTTCTTGCCACTCATTAATTAAAGCTTTCTTGGTTCCCGATCACAAAATAATTACCGTATTTCTTCTAAACTATCCTAATTATTATATTACTATTTTTTTAATACAAGAAATATAATTACATCACAAAGAAAGATAATAAATAACAATATATAATAGAATGGATTCTTTATCCTTGTTAATTGATATACTATTCCAATTAAAAATATGATATAATATATAGCTAAAAATATTGTATTTCTAATTTTTTTTTTCTTTTGTAATCATTATATTTTTTTATGTACTCAAATGTTTCTTTTATTATAATAGTAAATATAATTGTTGAAGGAATTATGATTGATTCTGATTTTAACATTGGTTTAATTCCAATCATTACATACTTTTTTCTATTGTAAATTATCTAATAAAATTTGTCAATAAATTTTATATTTTTATTTTTTTTGATATTATTTATTAAAAGCTGTTGCAAAATAAAATTTTATACTATCTTATGACAGTTAAATCTTATTTTACAACAGCTTCTATTATTTAATCTTCGATTACAACCACCTGAAGCGGCATTACAGAGTAATATCCGCCGATAATATATGCAGTATACATATTTTTAGCATTGACTCTAACATAGAAATTCAACAAATACGAAGCATCTACATATCTACCCTGAGTAATATATGGCATCTCTTCTAACCGTCCCATAGTATCAATCGGCATTACTCCATATGGCGTTTCCATAATGTAAAATTCATAATCTCCTGGAACTGCCTGTTTCCAAGAGGTTACTTCTTTTTGACGGACATCCGAAAAGACCATACGTCCATCACTTAAAATAATATCAAATGGTCCATCGTCAAATGTCAGATTTGCTGCACGAAGACATCCTCTGTTATTCATAATATTGCGGCAGGCAGTATCTGAAACTGTTACGATCTCTAGTCCATTTGCAGTATTGATGATTGCAAGTGTTATCTTTTGCCCTGATGTAAATGGAAGTGTTGCTCTAAGTAATACTTCATTGGATACTGTACTATATACAGTTACAATTCGAAAACCATCTGTAATTCTACTATAGCCAGAAACTTTTCCAAATGCTAGATCATTTGTCAGTGTTCGATTTCCTATTGTAACACGAAGTGGAACAAAATTAGATGCTGCATGAAAAACTCTTACAGTTGCATAGTTAATTACAATTGGTGGTAAAATTGTAACTCCCGGTCCAGGTGCTACTGGCATCGACCCTTCTGGCGCAATTGGCGTCGTTGGTATATGACTCATATCTTCATCTGGTCCAGGTGCTACTGGCATCGATCCTTCTGGTGCAATTGGTGTCACTGGTATATGATTCATATCTTCATCTGGTTCAGGTGCTACTGGCATTGACCCTTCTGGCGCAATTGGTGTCGTTGGTATATGACTCATATCTTCATCTGGTCTAGGTGCTACTGGCATCGATCCTTCTGGTGCAATTGGTGTCACTGGTACTCCACCCGATCTTGGAGATACCCCATTTTGTGGTGTCATAACTCCACTTTCTTTACCTCCAACATAACATCCAGTATCTCTATCTCCTGTTCCTTCTTCTTGCTTTGAATAAAATAATTGTCGTTTCATATCCTCATAGCTCGAAAAATGATTCATAGGATCTCCTGTTTCCTTTTTGTCACTTTTACTATCAGCGTATGCAAAAATATTAAAATGTTTACTTAAATTTTTATTTTTCTTTTTAATTTTGTTTTATCTGTTTTTCATAAAAATCTTCTGGGCGGATATGTAAAATAGTACATAATATACAAAGTTCTTCCGCAGTAAGTGATCGTTTTCCTCCCCGTTTTAGTTTTGTTATTGGAATCTTTGTCTGTTGTGAAATCTTTTCTAAAGAAATGTTGTTATTTCCCATATACTCAATTAGACGTTCTGTTATTCCCATCCTCTTTCTCCTTTGTAATTTGATTTATATATTCTTTTTAATCAAGAAATTATTCTATTTATTACCATTATATTCTCTTTTATAAAGAATTTCAACAGCTTTTTTCTTTTCTTAAGAGTTTTCTTGACACTATAAAATTCTCGATATACTATAATAGAGAAGAAAAAATTTACGAAGGAGCGATGTTAAGTAATTAAAAATATAGCCAGAAATGGTTAAACATGATAAAATATGTTTATGACACAAAAGAAGAATATTTTGGAAGTAGAAGAAGTCATAATACAAATCACATAAAGGAGAGATATTAAATGAGAAACGAAAGAATACCTACAATGTTACGCTATTATAGAAAATTAAATTATCTATCTGTAAAACAAGTTTCAAGTTTATTAAAGGATTATAATATTGTTGCAGCTCCTAAAACAATCTATGCTTGGGAACATGGTACAACTCAACCTTCTGCCGATACTCTTATGTTACTTTGTGAACTTTATGGAATTGAGGATATATTACAAGTTTTCGGCTATAAAGATGAAAAAAGCACCAAAACGGATCTTAACTTAACCTTAGAAGAAGAATGTCTTGTTACTCAATATCGTAAACATCCTGAAATGCGCCCAGCCATCCATAAACTTTTAGATATCCAATCTAAAGAAATTTAGAAAAAAGTGATGGTTTTGAAAAATCTAAACCATCACAAAAATTATTGAGATATATTATTTGCGTTTTGCTTTTACTGAAGAATTTATTGCTACACAAAGCATTACTATACTTCCAACCAAAAAACCGAAATAAGCATAGAAAAGAGGCGTTGAAGACTTTACTCCTGCTACATCTGCATATAAATTGCCACGGGACAGATATGCTGTAATCTCTTTTCCTTTAGGATATTCATATGTACTATGTGCATTTTTAAGTTCATACTCCTTTCCTTCATATTCTACAGTAACATGATAGGAAGTATATGTATTGCCGTTTGAACGATTCTTTAATGTCTTTTTCTCTGCACTTATGACCTTTGCCGAAACCGTTTCATATTGTATCTGTTGTCTGTCTGAAAAATATCGTAGTGCTATTGTACTGATCACGCATACCACAAAAATTATCCACATAACTATCGCTTTCTTTTTCATAATAAAAACTATCCCCTTAAATTTATATGTATTTTTTTCTATATTGTAATGCTTTTCAACAAACGTATGAATCGAAATTTTATAAAGGAAAAATCTCTTCATACGTTTGTTTTATTTGTTTCTATCGATTTACTTGTATAATATAAGTTCCTGCAAAGTAACTTTCATCCCCTTCTGGAAAAACAACTGTTCCCAGACTTCTTAACAATAGTTCATTCAAGTCTACTCCATATTTTTCACGTTCACAGCCGCCAATATAGATATATTCTACTTGATACTTTTCTAAAAGCTTCTGTACTTCTTGTTTTTCTCTGGATGTATAAATCGTTTCGACATCAACTTGACGTTCTGAAACAGAGATTGGAAAGTCTCCTGTTTCATCACTTCGCCATAACCACTCATGCGTTTTCCATCCTAATATAGTAGGTAATCCAGTTAAAACAGAAATTCTCTCGTAATACGTATAACTATCACCCGGAGCTTCTAGTAAAACAGGACTTCCTTTAATATTTTTATTGAGCCAATCCACTGCTTTGGCATCATCTTCGGATTCATTTTTTACAAAAGCTGCTGCGTCGATTCCTTTATACCCACTTGTATCTTTTATATTTCCAAACCAACTTTTACAGGAAGTATAAATATAAGGAACTGTTGTAAGCCAAACTAAAAAACCAATTACTCCTAAAATTACTCTTTTCTTTTCTTTAGAAAAACAGATTAATTTTAAAAAGATAAAACTCATACTGATACCAAACATAATAAAAGCTTGATATGTCAATTTAAACATTGTATTGGCACGTTTATAAGAACCAGAATAAATATCAATCACATAAATAATTTCTGGCATAATAACAAGTCCAATCGCACAACAGCTAATTGTTAAAATAAATAGATCTGGTGTAGAAAGATTTCCAATCAGACAAAAAAGCCGATTTTTCTTTTGCTTGCTTTCTTTTTGGTATATTCCTTCCTTTTTCTGTGTCAAAATAATAAAAACCAAATAGACAATAACACAAGTAATTGGAAGTCCCCAAAGGACAGCTAATTGATAAATTGGTGTTCTTGTTACAGTCAGAGCAATTCCAGCAGAAATATTGTGAAATGTAAGTGTAAATGGAAGACATACAATCGTACTAATTCCAAGAATTACTGCCGCATGAATTGCTGTTAAAAGGATGGTCTTTTTTGAAAATTGATAAATGATTGCATTGGAAAATAAAATAATTGCTCCTGAAACAACAAAATAGATTGGAAAATCCCAAAAATTTGTTGTCTGAAATAATCCAATAAAAAATCCAATAAAAATAATTGCTGGATGAAATGCCTCTGTAAGTAGACTCTTTGTTTCTGTCGCCATCTGATTTCTTACTTTATCCATTGTTTCTTTTCGATATAACAGCCATGCAAATAGTAATGCAAGTACTGTTAAAATAAACATAATATTAATAACATGGGCATGTAAATCTCCAAGTACAAAAGAATAGGATGGAAATTCATGAATCGTTTTATCGTCTGTTTCTGGATTATATCCAATATATCTAGTTGCATTTGGAAACCAATACGAATCTATAACTTCTCCTTTTAGTTTTTGAATCCATGGCTTAATCTTTGCATAGATTGGATAATGACCATTTCCTGCAAGAGAAACTCCAATTCCAGCTACTAAACCACAAATTACTGTTAAAATATTCTCTTTTATATGAAAATGTGTTTCTTTATTTTTTTGGTTATCTTCTATCCAAACTTTTGCTACATTAGAGGCAATAGAATAAGGCAAAGAAAATCCAAACGCAGCTAACATAGTCAACATGAGATTATATCCATAATTTGCAGTAGTTCCACAAAGTTTCGTTAAATAAGAGGCTAAGAATTGTCCTACATAATAATAGTTGATCGTTTCTCCTGCAAACCAAAGATCTTGTGGTGGCATATGTTTCGAACGTAACATTGCAGTCATAAAACCATAATCCATAAACTTTTCTGTTCCATAAGCTTCTGGTTTAAATCCCCTTAAATATGTCCAAAGTACAAATGCTGTTAAAAAAATAAATTCAGAACAAAGCATATGAAATACTTTTTCTTTTGAAAATAAGGAAGGAACTTTTTGGCTTTTTTTCTTTGAAAAGTGAGTTAAAGTCCAAAACAAAAAGATATTAATAATAAGCCATATAAGTATACATACTATACAGGTAACTCTTGAAAAAGAAAATAAGGTAGAAGATAGATACCAAACGAGCCATCCACCACAAGCAACCCCTATTGTTTTAGAAAATAACCATCCACCGTCATAAAATTTATGAAAAATCAACCCTGTTATTGGATAGAATATAACTCCTAAAAGTATAAGTGCAACATTCCATTGTAAAAAAACCATAAAGTCATCTTTTAATAGCCATTTAGCAAATAAAAAGACTGACAAAAACCCTGTAGTTAAAATTATCCATGGTAATAACTTTAATTTCTTTTGCCTCATTTATATCCCCCTAAAACTTCAGGCATTTATTTAATTGTTTAAAATCCTTTACTGCCTGTTTTCCAATTCCTATAATTTTTTTCATATTAATTGAATTAACGCCTCCTTGTCTTGGACGGAATGTAATTGGCAAATATTTAACGGGAAGTTTTTTCTTTGCATAAATTACCGAAATTACTACATTGGATAAATTGAAATCTTTTGGTACAAATTTAATATTCTCTCGTAAAATATCTGCTTTCATAAGACGAAACGGAGTATTGGCATCTGTCACAGTAACATGAAAACACAGCCACAATACTAACTTTAATGTCTTTGTTACAACTATTCTTGAAAATCCATCTTGACGATTTTTTCTATGTCCAATAACCATTGCATATTTTTTTCTTCGTTTCCAAAATGCTCCAAACTCTTTTGGCAAAGTTTGTCCATCTGAATCGGTTTGAAAAATATAATCTGCTCCTTCTTTTAATGCGTATTGATATCCATAGAGAACCGTTGCACCATGTCCTTTATTTGGTTTTGTTAAAGGAATTAACTGTGGATACTGTTCTGCTGCCTTTTTTATAATCTGATAAGTTCTATCTTTACTACCATCGTCAATAATTACTAATCTGCTTTCCCCTCCTACTTTTTCTACAATAGGATACCACTCTTTGATTACTTGTTGTATTGTTTCCTCCTCATTGTATGCTGGTATAACTATATATAACTTTTCCATTTTTATCTGTTTGTTCCTTTCTTTATTTTCGTTTCAAATAGATCTAATGCACTGCGTACTACTGCATCCATATTATAATACCGATATTCTGCAAGCCTTCCAAGGAAAAATACATTTGTTTCTTTTTCCATTTCCTTTTGATAAAGAGCAAATTGTTGTCTACACTCTTTAGTAGGAAATGGATAATATGGTTCTCCCTCTGCACAAGGAAATTCTTTTCCTATCGTTGTTTTTTTATGTTCTTGTCCAGTCAACTTTTTATACTCTGTAATTCTTGTAAAATCATAGTCATTTGGATAGTTCACAACTGGAGCTGGTTGATAACTTTCTTTATCAAATGTTTCAAACTCCAACCTAAGACTGCGGTATGCCAAATGTCCAAACTTATACTGATAAAATTCGTCTGCTGGTCCAGTAAAAATCAAAGTATCATAAGAAATATCAGAAAGTATCTCTTTATAATTTGTCTGTAATAAAATTCGAATATTTGGATGAGATGCCATTGCTTCACACATTTTAGTATAGCCATACTTTGGCATTCCCTGATATTTATCTGCAAAATATCTAGTATCTCGATTGTACCTAACAGGGATTCTAGAAATAACAGAAGTATCTATATTGGCTGGATCGATTCCCCATTGCTTTTTTGTATAGTTTTCAAAAAACTTTTGATAGATTTCTTCTCCAACCTTGCTTAATGCCACATCCTTACTTGTTTGAATTTCTGGTATCGAAACTGCCTTTGATTCTAAAAAGTCTTTCACTTGTTCACAGGATAAATTCAAATGATAAAGTTTATTGATCGTTTCTACTGTAATTGGCATTGGTATCAAATTTCCATCTACATAACTCAACACCCGATGCCAAAAATCATTCCACTTTGTAAAAGTACTTAGATATTCATATACCTCTTGATCATTGGTATGAAAAATATGTGGTCCATATTTATGAATTAAAATTCCATCTTCATTATAAAAATCATAAATATTTCCGCCAATATGTCCCCTTTTTTCAATTAACAAAACTTGTTCATTTAAAAGATTTGCGATACGTTCTGCTATTGTAAGACCTGCAAGACCTGCTCCAACAATTACATATTTATAATACATTTTTAACCTCATTTCTGCACTTTTGTGCTGTATAGTTTGTGCATAGTTATTTTTTTATTTTCTTTTTTTTGTATCATAGATCGAAACCATCCATTCATCACTTCCTGATTGATATACTTTTTCAAATGCCATATCAATCACATCTTCTCTTAAATCATAATCTTCAGAGGTTCGATTGGCATAATCTACAACAATATAACGGATATTTTCTTGTTCTACCCATTGGTATAGTTCCTGCTTTGAAGAAGCACTATACATTTTTTGGACCATCATACTTCGATAGTTTGTATCATATCCCGCAGACCAAGCATAATATGGCCATCCGTTATAGAGCATTGCTCCTCCAAGTAGCATATTATTTAAGTAATAATTTGCTGTCAAAAAGACATCCTTAGAAGTAGTATTCTCATGAATCCAACATAATAGCTCATCGTTTAAATCATACTCCAAATTATTTTTTGGAGAATTTCTTACAAGTATAGTATGATAGTCATAAAGACCTGTTGCTGTCATACAAAAGATAAAAACTACAGCTATTATCCTAAAAATCACTAATTTTTTCTTCAAATAAGTTGCAATTTGTCCTGCAGCAAAAATTTGAACAAGCATTAAAGAAAGCATGATACTTTTATGATTTACCATAACATCTATAGTAAGTGACAGTGTAAATGACATGATAAATGGAGCTGTAAAAGCAACAAAGATTACTCGTTCTGTTCCCTTACAAAAAATAAAAAAACTAATCAATAATACAAATGGTAAAATACCTGTTAGACGGAAAATGTAAGAAAGTACTCCCTCTATTGTCTTTTTTTCTGCTAAAAAACCAAAATAAAAAGAAGGAGAAATTATATTTCCATCGACAAAAAAAGCAGACTGTAAAAAAGAAAATCCTGTCGCAATCACTGCCATACAAAGAAACTCTAATCTTCGATCAGAAAATGCTGCAATCACAAATAAAATGGAAAGTGTCGCAATTAATACTGCCCCATTGAAAAATGCTATTGACCCAAGCAATATTCCAGCACCTATAGCTAATTTAAAATCTTTTATTTTCCAACTTTGTGTTGTTAAAAAAGAAGTTTGAAACCAAAATTTTAATTTTATTTTCCATGAAGATGCTTGATTTTTATTGGACGATATTATGGTTTTTAATCGTTTTGTCTGCTCATATAAAAGAGGTAAGAACAGTAAAAGAGCTAAAAGTAATGCCATTAAACTAAATGCTAAATGTCTTTGATTACAATAAACATTTAGATTCCAAAGTCCCCATGATTCATAAGGAGTAATACCAATAAATTCTATATTATTTTTAAGTGTTGCAACTGCTTCAAACAGACTTCCCTTTTCTCGAATCTGATTTATTAAAAAGACAAAGAAAGTAGGCGAGCTGCGGAAAGCAAAAAAGAGAGCAGTTAAATATCCTACCATTCTTGTCCCAGTAAGCTTTACTGCTAAAACATAGAGAAGCAAAAATGTTCCTATTAGACTAAAAATGCTGGGTAAATTAAAAGCAAAATCTAGTCGTAATCCCAAATATTCCAGATTTCCAACCAAAAATTGGAACATAAAATGATAACGAATATCTTCTCCTGCAAAATGTGCATATTGTGTTGGAAAATTATTTCCATAAGAAAAAGATCGAATCATTCCTAAGTGTGGAGAAAAATCACTGAATACGGAAAGTCCTACTCCTAACTTTTCCTCTTTGATATAAAATGTCCAAAATATTAATTGAGTAATAAGTAAAACAATTAAAAAAACAAATATCCATTCTCCAAATGTTTGAGGGAAATTTTCTTTCCAAGAAAATTTTTTTGGTTTTTGCCCTTTTTTCCAGTCTATTATTATATTGATTACACAAAATAAAAGAATTGTTGGCATAACAATCCAATTTGCAAAAAAAAGAGGCTCTCTTTGACTTTTGAAACAATACCCTACAAGATATGTAAGCCAAGTCATAATAAGAGTTCCTGTTAAAAACCAAGCAGGAACTTGAATAAACCATTTTGGAAGTAAAATTGTTTCTCCACGAAACGTCTTTTTTGTAACTTCATTCAAACTTGGAAATACAATTTTACAAATAAAATATCCTGTTATAAAACAAAGTAAAAGAAAAACAACTCCAAACATAAAATTCTCCTGTAATTTAAGCATCCTGTAATTTATGAATTTCTGCCCGTTTTTTCAGACACTTGTTAGGTTTTTCTACTACCTTTTCCTTTGTAGATGTTCTTGATCGCTCTACTTTTGGCTTTGTTGATGTTTTTTTTCTAGGCTTTTTACTTTCTCTTTTCCAAGAGGCAGCATCCTCTGCTGTAATAGATGAAAGCTGATCTAAAGTCAATTTTTCATATTCAACAATTCGATTTGCTTGATTGACCACGAGTTTTTCAAATATATTTCGGATTCCACGGGCATTTCCAAAACTTACAACCTCTTCTAAACTTCTTGTTTCTAAATAATTTTGAATAATAGCTACTGTTTCTTCTTCTAAATGAAATCCTGCTTCTTCTGCCATAGCATTTAAAATTTCAATTAATTCTTGATTTGTATAATCTTGAAACTCAATAAATTTATTAAATCTTGAAACAAGTCCTGTATTCGCTTTTAAAAATCCCTTCATCTCTTCTGTATATCCTGCGGCAATAACAACAAGATCATCTCTTTTATCTTCCATCAACTTTACTAATGTATCTATTGCTTCTCCACCAAAATCATTTACTCCTAAATTACTTGAAAGAGAATAGGCTTCATCAATAAATAAGACACCTCCCATTGCACTTTCTATCACTTCTTTGACTTTTAAAGCAGTTTGACCGATATAACCTGCAACTAAACCAGAACGATCTGTTTCTACTAATGTTCCTTTACTGAGTAATCCAAGTTCTTTATAGATCTCTGCAACTAAACGTGCTACTGTTGTCTTTCCAGTTCCCGGATTTCCTGTAAATACCATATGATAGGACATCTCCATTTCTGGAAGATTATATTGCTTACGAAGCTTACGAATTTGAATTAAATTAACTAATGAGCGAATCTCTTTCTTTACCTCTTTTAAACCAACTAAATGATTTAATTTCTCTAAAAGTTGTTCTAACGTTGCCTGTTCTTCCTCTTTTTTTGGAGAACGAACTACAATATGTGTTTCCTCTTGTTCGTAAACTGGTTCTTGTTCTATGATATCCGCTTTTTCATCCGCCCATGTTCTTAGATCTGCCCATGATTTTGGCATAGAACAAGAAGAATCTATTTCCGAATCTAAAACAAATTCTTCTTGTTCTGTGAATAAATTCTGTTCTTCCAAAATTTCTTGTTGTAAAATTTGTTGTGGCTGTTCTGATTCTGTTTCTTGTAAGATCTGTTGTATTTGTTCTTTTTGTTGTGGCTCTATTATTTCTTCTACGTCTTTTTGTTCTATTGGTTCTACTTCTGATTCCTGTAAAATTTGTTCTTCTATCTGCTCTACTTGTATGTCTACTTCTTGCAAAATCTGCTGTTGTGGCTGTTCTAATTCTATTTCTTCTTCTAAATTTTGTTCATTTAGATCAGTATTATGATCGGGTTCTAAATTTTTTCGGCATTTAAATTGTAGTGTTTCTTCTAAATATATATCAAAACTTTCTCCTGCTAGAGAAAGCCCTTGTGTATGTTTTATGAAATCTCCACTACATAATTTGTAAAACAGATAGGTTTCATCTAAAAGATTCTCTCCCTTACTTCCATAATACAAAAAAACTTTTATCTTTTCATAAAACTCTTTTAAAAATGCAGATACTCCTGCATTTTTTTCTCCATTTAAATTTCCAAATGTCAGCATCAAATTTAATAACGCATCAAAAAAGAGCCCTGTAATTCCCGTTGCTTTTTCAAAATCTCTAAGCCCGCATAACTGCAATAAAATAGGAGGTGCCTTCAAAATTCGTTCTGCCTCTTCTTTTGTCTTGTGAGAAATTTCTTCTTTTGCTGATAGATTTAGCAGATTTTGTTTCATAATTGTGAGAATAAATTTTCTATGCTCTTGATCTGTCTTTTCTAAAGTATCTGCTAACCTGATAAGTAGTGCATTAGTATATAGCTCCAAAAATTCATAAATAGAATAGCCCAATATTTTTTGCGGCTGTTCCCAATAATTTTCCTTTTCTAATAGTTCGCAATACCATGTGAGCATACGATAATTTTCATTCGCAACCAAATACAAGGTATGATTTGTATCAGTCTGCATTACTTCTTCCCCCATTATTTGAAATCAAACAAAAAATCTTTCACTTAATCCACGGGAACAATTTTTGGATGTAAACTTTATGGTAATAGATTATACTACACTTTTTTGAAAAAGGAAAGTAAAATTGTTGTTTCAATCCAAATATTAAAGTTTTCCCGATCCTAACTGTATCATTCGATCCTGTAATGCTGGATAATTTTCTAATACGGATTGATATTCTTCGTCTGTTAGAGTATCTGCTGCTTGATTTGCCTCTTTTAATGTTTTTGCATCTTGATAAATATCTCCTAATTTAAATACTATTTCTCCGCTTTGGCGAATTCCGAATACATCTCCTGGTCCACGCAATTTTAAATCTTCTTCTGCAATATAAAAACCGTCATTGGATTTATTTAAAATTTCAAGGCGTTCTAACGTCTCTTCCTTTGTAGAACTGCTTACTAAAATACAATATGACTGATATTTTCCTCTTCCAACACGACCTCGAAGCTGATGTAACTGTGCAAGTCCAAATCGTTCTGCGTTTTCTATCATCATCACGGTAGCATTTGGCACATTAATTCCAACTTCTACTACTGTTGTAGAAACTAAGACTTGAATCAATCCACCTGCAAAGCGTTCCATAATAGATTCTTTTTCTCTGGCTTTCATTTTTCCGTGTAAATATTCTACTCGGATCTGTTCGCTTAATATTTCCTTTAATTGTTGTGTATATGCAATTACATTTTCTGCTTCCATAATTTCACTTTCTTCTACCATGGGGCAGATTACATATGCTTGATGTCCTTGTTTTACTTGTTGTTCTATAAACTGATATGCTGTTTGACGATATTTGGTATCCACGACACAATTTTTAATTGGAAGTCGATTTGCTGGTAATTCATTTAATATAGAGATATCCAAATCTCCATATAAAATAATCGCAAGGGTACGTGGAATTGGAGTTGCACTCATAACTAATACATGAGGATGATTTCCTTTTCTCTCTAATCGTTCTCTTTGTCTTACTCCGAATCGATGCTGTTCGTCTGTTATAACTAAAGCAAGTCTATCATAAATTGCTTTTTCTTGAATTAAAGCATGTGTTCCAATAATAATATCCACCTCATGGTCTTCTATTTGCTGATATAATCTGCGTTTTACTGCTGCTGTTGTTGAACCAGTTAAAAGACAACATTCAATTCCATAGGAAGATAATAACCTATAAATTTCTTCATAATGTTGCTTTGCCAAAACTTCTGTAGGCACCATAAGACATCCCTGACATCCATTTAGAGCAGTTAAAAAAAGAGCTAAAATTGCTAAAATAGTCTTTCCAGAACCTACATCCCCCTGAACTAAACGATTCATCATACCCTCTTTGGTCATATCTGAATAAATTTCTTCCCATACCTTTTTTTGTGCATTCGTCAATTCATATGGTAGTGATTCTATCAATCGATCAATATCGGGTTGTCGCTGCATCACAAAATTATTTTTTTGAACTAATTTCGTTTCTTTTAATTGTCGTAATGCTAAACTAAATAGAAAAAATTCATCGAATACAAGACGTCTTCTTGCCTCTAGTGCTGTTTTTAAACTTTTTGGGAAATGAATTTCGGATACTGCATCTTTTCTTGCAATTAAAGAATATTCCGTTTGAACTCGTTTTGGTAAGAAATCAAAGAGATCTACTACATCTAATACTTGTTTTACTGCCTTTGAGATCGCATGATTTGTCAGTCCATCTGTTAATGTATAGATTGGTTGTAAAATATACAGTAGTGCTTCATACTCTTCCTCTTTATAAATTTTTGGTTGCTGCATAATAAGAGATGTATTTTTATTAACCACTTTTCCACGAAAAATAAAACGATATCCTTTGCGAAGTATATTTTTTAAATAGGGCTGATTAAACCATGACAGCCAAATAGAGCCTGAAGAATCTTGTACTTTGCAGGAAATTATCTGGAGATTTTTTACCTTTTTTACTTCTGTTACACTCACAATCCATCCATGAATAGCAACCAATTCTCCCTCTGTCAAATCAGAAATTGACTTAGCTTCTTCATAATTTTCATAGCGTTCTGGATAATGTTCTAATAATTCTAAAATCGTATAAATTTCAATTTTTTCAAAATCTTTTGCCTTCTTTTCTCCAATTCCTTTAATCCGAGTTATAGGATCTGAAAGTTCCATAAAATCCTCCTTTCCAACATAAAAAAATACGCTCTGATCTCCATATATAATGGAAACCAAAGCATATTTTCCCTTATTTCTTCTATTCTACAGATATAATATAGTAATAAATCGGCTGTCCACCCATATGGATTTCAACATCCACATGAGGATACTCTTTGGAAATTTTATCTGCCAGTTGTGAAGCTTCCTCTTCTTCTGTTTCTTTTCCATAATAAATACTAACTAACTCATCTTCCTGTTCTATCATCTGACAGAGCAAATCATATGCTGTATCTTTAGGCTTTTCTCCAACTACAAGAATTGTCTTATCATTTAGCCCCATGATATCCCCTTGCTTAATTTCTTTTCCGTCGATGTTAGTATCACGTACGGCATACGTTACTTGTCCAGTTTTGACATGCTTCATCTCTTCTGTCATATGTTTTTCATTTTCTTGTGCTGGCTTATCAAATACATAATTAATTAATGCTGTAATTCCCTGTGGTACAGTCCTAGATGGAATAACTATAATCTGTTTATCTTTTGTCAGCTTCTTTGCCTGTTCTGCTGCCAAAATTATATTACTATTGTTAGGGAAAATAAAAATGGTATCCGCATTGACCTGTTCGATTGCTGTGAGCATATCTTCTGTACTTGGATTCATAGTCTGACCGCCTTCAATTAAATAATCTACGCCCAGTCCTTTAAAAATCTCATTCATGCCCTCTCCAATAGAAACTGCTACAAATCCTACTGGTTTTCTTGGTACTTCAATCTTTTCTTCTTTTCTTTGTGGTACATCTTCCTTTTTTCTTGCTGCCTGTCGTTCTGCCTCTTTGATTACTTTTTCATGATGTTCTTCTCTCATATTGTCGATCTTCATCTTGGTCAACGAACCATACGTCAATGCTCTCTGAATAGCCAGTCCAGGATCATTGGTATGTACGTGAACCTTGACGATATCTTCATCTGAAACTACAACAATAGAATCTCCCAGTGACTCTAAATAGGACTTAAATTCTCTTTCTGTTTCAGCATCATACTGTTTTTCTAACATAATGATAAATTCTGTACAATAACCAAATTTAATTTCTGAAGTTTCAATTTGTTCTGTAGAAACTGTAGTAGAAGCTTTCTTTTTTATTGGACTAATTCCTTCTTCAAACTGTACTTGTTTGCCAAGCATAACATCATAAGCACCTTGTAATACTACTAAAAGTCCTTGTCCACCCGAATCTACTACTCCTGCTTCTTTTAATACTGGCAAAAGATCTGGCGTTTTTTCTAAGACTGCTTCCATATGCTTTAAGATCTCAGCACAAAAATATTCCAGATCGTCTGTTTCCATTGCAAGTTCAGCGGCTTTTTCTGCACCTCCTCTTGCTACTGTTAAAATTGTACCCTCCTTTGGTTTCATAACTGCTTTATATGCTGTTTCTACTGCCTTACCTAAAGCTGTTGCCATAACAGTAACATCAATTACAGTACAATTTTTAACTTCTTTCGTAAATCCACGGAATAATTGAGATAAAATAACCCCTGAATTTCCTCTTGCACCACGTAGTGAACCACTGGAAATTGCCTTTGCTAAAGTTTCCATCGTTGGTTCTTCTAACTGACTAACTTCTTTTGCTGCTGCCATAATTGTCAGCGTCATATTTGTTCCAGTATCCCCATCTGGTACTGGAAATACATTCAGTTCATTGATCTCTTCTTTCCTTGCCTCGATGCTTAACGCTCCACCAAGAAACATTTTTTGAAAAAGCTTTGCATCTATTTGTTTCAAAGCCACTGATCGTTCCTCCTTACACCTTAGTCGATGACTCTTACGCCTTCAACAAAAATATTTATTTTCTCGACTTCCATGCCAGCAAATTCTTCTATTTTGTATTTTACATTCTCTATAAGGTTTTGGGCAACCGCAGAAATGCTGACACCGTAAGAAACAATAATATGAAGATCTATAGTAAGCTTATTATCCCTTATTATCACATTGACTCCATGACTTAAACTTTCTCTGCGTAGAAGTTTGGCAAGTCCATCTTTTACACTGACAGAAGCCATTCCGACAACACCGAAACATTCCACAGCCGAAGAACCTGCATACTTTTTTAGTACTGCACTATCTACTTCTATTTCACCCAAATGGGTAAACATTGTTCCATTCATTGTATGCCCTCCAATCTATTTTCTTACTTCTACCATAATTATATTATAACCTGTTTTATAGAAAAAAGAAATACTTTTTCTCATATTTAAAAAATTAATCATGCACCAAGCATTTAAAAAGTGAATATAATAAGAATAAGTGGATTGGGAGGGACTTTTTTATGAAACGAATGTTAGGTTTTATTTTATTTTGGATTGCTGTAGGCATGATCATCATGTTTTTTCTTACTAATGGTATCCTTGCTGTATGTCTTATCTTAATCTGCCTATTTCTTGGTTATCATCTGTTTTGTTGCTGACAAAAAAGTTCCTCTTTATATAAATATTTTATTCCATAAGAAAAGGGTGTCAACACTTGACACCCAGTACATTCTTTTTCTCTAAGCACGTTCTACTTTACCGGCTCTTAAACAGGAAGTACAAACATACATTTTCTTTGTTGCTCCATTTACTTTAACACGAACTGATTTTACATTGGATTTCCACATTTTGTTTGATCTTCCAGAAACATTACTTCTGGTATGGCTAACTGATCTTCCAAAATGAGCTCCTTTATCACAAATTGCACATCTTGCCAACGAAAGCACCTCCTTACATCCATTACACTCTAGGACAATATAGTCCACAAACACATTCATTCTATCAGAAGCAGAAACAAAATGCAAGAAGAAATTTATAATTTTCTCAAAATCCCTTTTCTATTGATTTTCTTCCTCTTTTGTAGATTCTTTTTGTTCAAATACCTCTGCTGCCTTTGCGTCCATATCTGCATTTTGTTGTTTTTCCTCTGGTGCTTGAGTAAACTTATCAATCACATCTGGAACCATATCCAACAACTTTGTAATAGTATCTTGATTCTTTACGTTTACTAATCTTGTATGTCCGTTTTGAATAACAAGAACAGAGCTCGGTGACATTTTTCCAGTCATTGCCCCACCGGAATTATTTTTGTCAGATTTAACAAATGCTCCTGCTCCTACTGCAAAACTAACATCTACAAAAGGAAGGATTATTGTTCCATCTTCAAATTTTACTGCTTCTCCAACAACTGTTTTTGTAGTTAAAAAGGCATCCATTCCTTTAAATAACGCTTCCGCTGTTGCACTGAAATTTTGATCTGCCATTATAACAGTTCCTCCTTTAACTTCTTTATATTTCGTAATAATTGTTTAAACTCTGCTGTTCTCCATAACTTGAAGAGATAAAGTAAAAGCTTAAAAGGTCTTATTCTTCCCTTTAATTTTATCTCAACTTCCAGACGCTTTTGTTCAAAATCTGCCTGAAGGTCAAAATTACTTGCATAAAGTCCATAAAACATTGCTGTATAAACCAATATTTGTGCTGTCGAATAGGCATCCCCTGTTCCAAATACAACGCTTCCTGAAAGTTTAGTAGGTAAAACATGTTTCCCTACCATTTTTAGTATTCCCAAAACCGCCTTAATTCCAGTTCGGTTATTACTCTCTCTAAAAAATGTTTGTATTAATCCTGCTTTTGTTCTAAGTTTACCTACTTTTCCTATAGACTCTTTCAGGCGTTTTTTTAGATTCATTAAAAAATCTATTCCTGACCATATCAAAGATAGGATAAACCGAATTTGATTTTTTATCCATATCACCTTAGAACAGATCCAGTCTTTCAACCGTTTTAGAAGATTCCAAACTTTCCATCCTTGTGATTTCATTTCTGATATTTCTAGCTCTTCTACGTTATCTTCTTCTATGTTATCTTCTTTTATGTTATTTTCTTCTAAAGACATAGACTCAGAAATCGGATCTTGTTTCTCTGGTTCTTGTTTTTCTGTATTCATTTCAGTGATTTCTGGTTGTATTTGTTGTATGTCTTCTTTTTTTTCTATATAAAGTTCTTTTGTATCTTTTAATTTTTTTTGTTTTTTTGGCTTTGTACTGTCGAAAAGGGTAATTCCAGCAATCCGCAATGTAATTTTAGGCTTTTCTCCTGTCCAATAAACTCTTGCAGACAATAGCCGAAATAGCCATCCTATACGAATATCTACCTGTTGTCCCTCTGTTTTTTTTGACAGTGTGCCACGGTAACGTAAAGGAACAAAGAGTACGAGCAGCACAAATAACAGCAGAATACCTGCTAAACCTGCCAATCCTATGCCTATAATTCGTAATATTTGTCCGATGATAGTAAGCATTTCCGCCTTTCCATAACCTTTCTGCGGTCTCTAGCCAAAATAGTCCCTTATCCGAAATCCGCCCGTCTTTTGATAAACCTCTTTAATCATTTCGGCTGCTACCCGCTCCGCCTCCTTTTTTCCGTTCGCTAGTCCAAGGATATGTATCTCACTGCGTTTATAAATCGGAAATAAAAGTTCCTTTGCTGGAATTAGATCCAATAAATTCGCTGGATTAGACGGATATGCAATCAGATAGACTCCAGAAATCCAGCGTCCTTTCTTGATCGCATGGATCACTTTTCGATGTTTCTTTTTTATTGTTTCTCCTAAAATTAAATTTTCACTCCAAATAATCATTCTTATCTTTATTTTTGAATATTTTGCCTCTCCTTTCTACTTTTTTATCATATACTTTTTTATCTTTGTATTTTTCTTGTTAAAAGCTAGGTAGAAGTTGAAACATTCTTTCTTTGTTTCAACATTATACTATAACTTTGTGCACATTGGTGCACATAAAATCAGAAGTTGAAACATTGTTTCTTTCTTTGTTTCAACATTATACCATAAAAATTCTGATTTTTAAACTCCCTCTTTCATCAATTCTTTCATCAGTCGAATACTAGCTATCTTTTCCTCTCGATCCCGACAACTAGAAAGAGATGTTTTAATATAATCTAATACCTCTTTTTGATCTTGAAAAAATACTGGCATTTCCTTTAAAACTCTCGCCATCATTGCACGATTTAAAATTTGTGGCTGTTCTTTTAATTTCTCTGCAAACTCTTCCGAAATTTCTTTTATCCGTTGTTCTAAATACTCTCTATCTGCCTTTTTTGGTTGAACATTTTCTTTTGTATCTAATTCAACAAAAAGACTATTGGATAATAACTTCTCAGAAAGTAAAAGACATTCCAATAATTGTCCTAACATCATAGAATTAACTTTTGAGATATGGCTTTCTTTGATTTCATTTAAAATTCCTTGCTGTTTTAATACTGACTGAGCCAATTCCTCTAACTTTCCTTCTGTTTTTTCAAATAATCTTACTGTCCTTTCTTCTATTCTTTTGAAAGTTTCCTGTTCAAATTCCGTTATAATTTCTTTTATTACAGGAAGAAGTTCTTGTAACATCTGTGAAGCTTTTGTAGAAGCATATGGATAATTTAATAAAAGAGCATAAAATACATTACATAATTCCTGTAAATTATAATAAAAGTCTGTTTCTTTTGTAACCTGTTCTACTGCTGTTTTTAGTTCTTGTGAAAGTAGTTCATAATTCTCTTTAGATAATTCCCTATAATCTTCCATTTTAAACAGGGTAAGTGTTTTGCTTAATGTTGGATAATACTCTTTTTCCTCTTTTACATAATAAATGCCTGCTGCACACCGAAGCATATAAATGTAATCTTCTACCGCATCTACGTCCATTTCTAAATAGATTGAAAGACTTCCTCTTAATAAATCAAAAAATCTTCCCTTTGTCATACGTACTGGAAGCTGGGAAAGCATCTCTTGAATCTTTCTGTTAATCACTACATTATCTTTTGTATCAAAAATATATGTCAATAACTCCTGTGAAAAAGCTTCGTCATTCACTTCTTCTAAATGATCTTCAAATCTTAGTTCTAACCGATTTAAAACATACTCATAGAGTAAAAAACGATCTGTATAAGTTGTTAAGATCTGCATTTTCTTTGTAATCTCTATTCGTATTTGATGAATTGTTTTTATTGCACTCTCTCTTTTGTTTCCATCAAAAGTTTCCAATAAATTTTCCGAAATCAAATCATTTAGCTTTTTGACATATTCTTTTTTTTCTTTTTCTAAAGTCCATTCTTTATCCAAAATCGCTTCATAGAGATTATAATAATGTATAATAAAGCTCATTCCTGCATACATCTGATTTGTCGATGCACATTCTTGTAAAAAAGCTGGCAGATACTGTTCTAAATCTTTTCCACTCTTTAATGCCCTCTTTAACTTTCGTTCAGATTCCATAATATCCTCCCTAGACAATTATGATAAAAGCTGTTCTCCTATCCTTTTAATTAACCATGTATTTGGAATTAGATGAAGCAAATTTATTTTTGGAATTAAAATTCCCTCTATCATAGTACAAAAACCTGCAACTCCAAAGACTGCAACAAAACTTATTCCTATAAGCTGATATAAAGATGCTTGATGAATCTTTCTTGCAAGCAATAAAAAAAGAATTCCAATGACTAAATTATAAAACATGGAACTTAACCATAGACTGAAAAAAATAGACATTTTATCTAAATAAAAAGCAATACAAAAAGAAAAAATAACACTTAGTCCTGATAATAATATCTCTGCTGAACAAAGATCTCCTAAATTTTGTGCTATCTCCTGCATTTTTGTTAACTTTCTGCGGATCCATAATCCTTGCTCCTTTTCTTTTACTATCTGATAAAATATAGATAAAATTACGAAAGAATAAAACATTGCTGCAATTCCTGCAAGGATTTGTCGATATAACAAACTATTATTCAATTCCTTTTTTTCCTGAACTATTTGTCCAGTATCTACATATATAATAGAAAAGGAATAGTCAAATTTTTCAGACTCTAATAGTTGTTTGGCATATTGTTGATACTCTTTATAACTATGCTTTCCATTTTCTCCGGGTGGAATATTTTGATAGATCTGAATTCCTCTTGCAAGACAGATCTGATACATCATCTCACCTGCTACTATATCTGAAATAATCATTGCTAGTGAGTCATCTTGTCCCTCATAAACAGTAATCAGTTCTTTTGTTTCTCCTGCTAATAGTCGCTTTTCATATCCTTGTTTTATTACAAAGATACAGTTGATATATCCATCATACAATAATTCCTCTAACTCATTTTGTGTTCCTTCATAGACTAAAAGAGAAGAACTTTCTGATAGTCCATGAAGTAATTGTGTAGAAGCTGTTGTTGGGGTATGATCTATTTGATCCTCATTTACCACTCCAATGGGAATGGCGGCTCTATTTTGTGCCTGTAGGTTAAAATCACGAATCAAAAGAAAAAAACTGATTGCCGCTAGAAAAATCACTGCACATATCATTCGATTTCTTACAAAAAGTCGCAGTCGTAACTGCATTTGAAGGAAAAAATCATAAAAAAACCAAAAAAGTTTAGAGTTCTTCATAACTTTTTCTCCCCTTTCCTTTTTGTAGTGCTATTCCAGCAAACCAAAACAGTATAATACCTGCCAATAAAACTTTGACTATGTTCCAAAATTCAATCGGCACTTCTCCTAATATCAAGGAATTCATCTGTTTTACAATCCAATATAATGGTGTCTTTTCTGCAATTTTTGTCATTGACTCTGGCAGATATAAAAATGGAATAATTCCACCACCTAAAACAGTCAAAAAGAAAATAATAAGATAAAATGCTGTTATATATTGTTGTTCACTTTTAAAAAACCCACTTAAAAAAAAACTAAATACACTAAAAAAAAGTGCTGCTACAATCCAAAGTAAAAATCCTTCTATTGGAAGAGTTCCTTTCGATAATATAAATTGCGTAAAATAACAAAAAAATCCTGGAACAAAAGAAATAATCATAAATAGTAGACTTTTTTCTAAATAAAAAAGAGAAGGCACTATACCTGTGCTCAAAAGTCTAGCAAAAAGTCCTGTTCTTTGTTCTTGTAAAATTTTTTCTCCGCACCCTGCTGCCAAATACATGGTAAGTAACAAAAAAATTACATGAAGGTAAAATATAACTAATGGAACTCGTTTTAAATTATTTATTTCTAAGTGAGCAAACAGATCATTTTTATTTACTATAGTAGTAATTAATGCTAACGAAATTTCGACATTTTTCCTATCAATCAGATCTCTTTGCAAACCGTCTTGTTCCATAACCTCATATAGTGTAACGCAATTAATTTCTACAGCAGAAACAAACTTTTCATATCCTTCTAGTAGATTTTTCATTAAAAGAGCCTTTGTCTTATCTTCAATATTTAATAAAATCTGTAGAGGAGTATTTTCAATCTTTATCATATCTTGTACAAAATTTTCTGGTACAATTAACAATACTTGCAATTTATTTTGTAAAAGAAGTGTTTCTAATTCTTCCTTTGTTCCATGTTGAATTTCTACATAATTTTGAACTGCCTCATTCCCGTCAAAAAAGCTTAAAAGCAATTTTGAATATTCAGAAGTATCATAATTAACAATTCCAATTTGAATTCTCTCTAATTTTTGATTTTTCTTGTCTGATGAGGTAAACACATATAATGAAATGCCTGTAAATACTGCAAAAAGCAGCAAAAACAGACATCCCATTTTCCACTTCCCCCTTATAAACTCCTTTCCGTCTGCTAGTAATAGCCAACTCATGTCCTCATCCTCTTATTCTACAGTAACCGCCTTAATCATATTCGTAACACCTGTTTTTCCAGCTGGAACTCCTGCAGTTAAAATTAAAATATCTCCTTCTTTTGCAAGTTCATGATCTTTTACTGTTTTTACTGCTTCCTCTAAAAGTTGATCGGTGGAATTAACTTCTTGTACCTTAACAGGTTTTACTCCCCAATAAAGCTGCATTTTATAAAGAGTGCGATCAAGAGGAGATAATCCAATAATATTTGCAGCTGGTTTAAATTTAGAAACTACTCTTGTCGTATATCCAGAAAAACTAGAAGCAATAATTAATTTCGCACCAAGTCGCTGTGCTGTAGCAACTGCGGAGTAACTAATTGCAGAAGATACTGCCTCTTTTTGTTTAATGGTACTTATCATTCTTGCTTTACTTAATGACGTATATTCTAAATGCTGTTCTGTTTCTATTGCGATCTCTGCCATCATCTTTACTGCTTCAATTGGATATTTTCCCGCAGCAGTTTCTCCTGATAACATAATTGCATCTGTTCCATCATAAATCGCATTTGCAACATCGGATACTTCTGCTCTAGTTGGTCTTGGATTGCGAATCATAGAATCTAACATTTGTGTTGCTGTAATGACTAACTTAAATGCTGCATTACATTTTTCAATCATAGTCTTTTGTAAAAATGGAAGTCGTTGTGTCTCTACTTCTACACCTAGATCTCCTCTTGCCACCATAATTCCATCCGACTCAGCAATAATTTCATCTAAATTCTCTACACCTTCCATATTTTCAATCTTGGCAATGATTGCAATATCGGAATTGCTTTCTTTTAAAATTTTACGGATCTCTCGAATTGCTTCTGCATTACGAATAAAGGAAGCTGCAATAAAATCTACTCCTTCATTAATTCCAAAGATAATGTCCTCTCTGTCCTGATTTGTAATTGCAGGAAGATTTAGTTTTACATTTGGGACATTCACTCCTTTTCGGCTACTTAATTCTCCTCCATTTAATACTTCACATAAAATTTCTGTTCCCTCAATGGAGAGAATCTTTAATTCAATCAATCCATCCGAAATTAAAATCGTTCCTCCTACACTTACATCTTTTGGTAGGTCTTCATACGTAACACTAATTGTTTTGCTATCACAGACAACATCTCTTGTTGTGATTGTAACTTGATTGCCCTTTACTAATGTATATGATTTTTCATCTTTTGCAACTCCAGTTCGTATTTCTGGTCCTTTTGTATCTAAAAGGATTGCAACTGGAACATTCATCTCTTGTCTTAATTTTTTAATCTTTCGAATTTCTTCTCCATGGCTTTCATGATCTCCATGTGAAAAATTCATTCTGGCAACATCCATCCCATTCTCAATCAGTTTTCTTAAAACTTCTTCAGAAGCTGTAGAAGGACCAAGTGTACAGACAATCTTTGTTTTCTTTTTCATTGACTCCATTTTTTCTCCTAATCCGATCTCTGTTACCTTTTGTGTACATGTTCATGGGTATACAGATGATCCATACAATATTCATAATTTCCTTCACATTTAGAACAAAACCGAAATTCTAATGTATCGTCATCTAACTCTGTCCTGCCGCAGATTGCACATTTATGTCTTGTTACTACACTTTTACCTCCTACTTGAGTTACATTCTCCATTCCACTATGACGAACAGCCTGTTTAAATGCTCTCTTTCGGTGTATTTCTTTCGGTGAAATCTGCTTATAATTTCTTGTTGTAAAAAAGAATACAATAAAATTAAACAGAGATGCCAAAATAATTACTCGAATTGGAAGATTCGAAATAACCAATTCATAGATTAACATAACAGCATAAATAATACCTAAAACCTTAATTTTAATTGGAATAATAAACATTAATAAAACCTGAACATTTGGAAATGTAGCAGCAAACGCCAAAAAGATTGACATATTGACATAATACGTACTAAACTGTGCAAAATAAATTCTTCCTAATGTTCCAAAATAGCCTTCTGCTCCCATCTGTTGAATAATTTGTGCATCCTGAACATTTAAAATAGCATACAATATAAAACTTCCCAAAACTGTAAATATCATTCCTGAAAACAAATATACATTATAACGAAAGGCTCCCCATGTTCTTTCTAAATTTGTTCCAATGGAATAATAAAAATACAACATAAATAATGTGAACAGATTCAATTCCGAAGGAGGAATCATAATCCATGTGACAAGTCTCCAGATCTGTCCATGTAGAATCTGATAGGGATTTAGGGTAAGATAATTTAAAAAAGCTGGATTTAAAATTTTGATAAGATATCCTGCCCCATAACACAAAATCAGTGCTAAAGAAAGATTTTGAATAGCATATCGTCCAAATTTTCTCTCCATCTTATGCAGAAATTTATTCATTGATCTTTTCACCTCCATTTCTATTTTTCTCTTCTACAGGAGAAAAAGTGGACTACCCATTGTCTAAAACCAATAGGCTTCCTGCTTCAACATCCTCGTAATCTACTAACTCCACAGGCATAAATTCGGGCAGTCCCTGCCCTATCGATATTTCTGTTATGTGGCTACATTCTGATAACCGCACATAGAATACTGGCTGCTGGCATAAAACGTATCTATTTTGATATACTGTCTTCCATTGCCTTATATTCTAACTGCTTTGCCAGCTCATACCACGACACATCTGATATTGATTTTACTAAAGGATGGTTTTACCATATTCTTTATCTGCAAATTTTCCGAAACTATCACTTGGTTTTCGCTAATAATCTCATGAGAAATTTTATACAGAATATGTCGTGTAGCTTTTCATCCAATTTACGATTTTACTAACAGACACCATTAGTTCTGTTTCTATCATAATAGGATTGTAGTAGCCATTTTTTCAAATTCTATTATATGTTTTCCCCACAGGCTTGTCAAATAATACATCATTAAAAATTATTAAATTTGTTTGTTTTCATCTTTTTTCTTTATTATAAATCAACTTTTCTGTTATAGCAAACAATAAATTTAAAAAAGATTGTTATTCTTTTTATTTCCTGTTATACTAAAGACCATCAATAAAAATTTAATTGGAAAGGAAGTCTAACTTATGGCGTTCGATGGTATTGTAATTGCAAATATCGTGTCTGAACTACGGCAAAAGTTAATCGGAGGACGAATCTTAAAAATCAGTCAACCAGAAAAAGATGAATTAGTTCTGACTATAAAAAATTATGATTCCTATAAATTATTTATTTCTGCTGGAGCTGCCCTACCTTTGATCTATTTAACAGAACAAAATCGCTCTAATCCTATGACAGCTCCTAATTTCTGTATGCTTTTAAGGAAATATTTGAATAGTGCAAGAATTCTTCAGATTATACAGCCGGGACTGGAACGAGTGATTCAATTTGAAATTGAACATCTCGATGAATTGGGTGATCTATGTAAAAAATATCTTATAGTAGAAATTATGGGAAAACACAGTAATATTATTTTTTGTGATAGTAGCTTTACTATTATTGATAGCATTAAGCATATCTCTGGTTTTGTCAGTTCTGTCAGAGAAGTACTACCTGGTCGTACATGGTTTATTCCAAAAGCAGAAGAAAAGAAAAATCCTCTTTGTGTCAGCTATGAAGATTTTTGTCTTGGTATACAAAAAAATCCATTTTCTTTAGAAAAAGCACTCTATTCTTCTCTTACAGGTGTTAGTCCACTTATTGCTAATGAACTTTGTTATCGTGCAGGTATGGATGCTCAAGAATCTGTCAGTGCTTTAAACGAGTCTGCAAAACAACATCTATATGGTTGTTTAACCCGTTTTATGGAACCAATTAATAATCAACAATTTACTCCTAATATTATTTACCGTGATAAAGAACCATTAGAATTTTCCTGTATTTCTCTAACCTGCTATCAGGAAGATCCTAATTTAACGATTGTATCCTTTTCTTCTATCAGTGAATTATTAGAACAATTTTATGCTGTCAAAGATAAAATTACCCGTATCCGTCAAAAATCTGCCGATCTTAGAAGAGTAGTATCTAATGTTATTGAACGAGATTCAAAAAAATATGATCTGCAATTAAAGCAATTAAAAGATACAAAAAAGCGGGAAAAATATAGAATTTATGGAGAACTCTTAACGACTTATGGATATCAGATTACACTAGGCGAAAAAGAATTAAAAACTGTCAATTACTATGATGGAACAGATATTACTATTCCACTCGATCCAACTCTTACACCGATGGAAAATGCCAAAAAATATTTTGAAAAATACAGTAAATTAAAGCGAACCTATGAAGCCCTATCCTCTTTAATCGTAGAAACAAAATCTGAATTAGAACATTTAGACTCTATTCGAACAGCTTTAGAGATTGCACAAAAGGAAGAAGATCTCACACAGATAAAAGAAGAATTAATTGAATATGGCTATATGAAACGCCATGAAAAAAATGCTTCTCTCCGTTCAGGGAAAAAGAAAGAAAAAAAGGTAAAAGTCACAAGTCGTCCTCTTCATTATCTCTCCTCTGACGGATATCATATGTATGTAGGAAAAAATAATTTCCAAAATGATGAACTTACTTTTCATTTTGCTAATGGTACAGACTGGTGGTTTCATGCTAAAGGAATTCCGGGTTCTCATGTTGTGGTTAAATTTGAAGGTGAATCTCTTCCTGATCGAGTTTTTGAAGAAGCAGGCGCATTGGCAGCATATTATTCCAAAAACAGAACCAGTGATAAAGTAGAAATCGACTATTTAGAACGAAAAAATGTGAAAAAGCCAAATGGGTCAAAACCTGGTTTTGTTGTCTACTATACAAATTATTCCCTTGTTGTTAAACCAGATATTTCGGCTTTAACTTTGATTAGCGACTAAAATTTAAAAGGAGATTTTACTGATGATACAAGCAGATTATCATATGCACACTTCATTTTCTACGGATTCTCTTGCTAGTGTTGAGTCTATGATTGAAGCAGCCATTTCGAATGGACTAAAATACTGCTGTATTACTGATCATATGGACTATGATTATCCCTCTCATCAAACACTTCCTTCTGGTAAAAAGGAATTTGAATTAAATCCAGAGGCATATTTTACTGCCCTTACTCATTATAAAGAAATTTATAAAAAACAAATTGATATTGGAATCGGAATAGAGCTTGGACTTCGCAATGAACCACAACAAAAAGAAAAAACAAAATCCTATTATCAAAAATTACTTTCCTTATATCCATTTGACTTTTGTATTGGTTCTACTCATGTATTAAACTATATTGACCCTTATGAGTCAGAGTATTGGAGAGACAAACCAGAACAAGAAGCTTTAAATGATTATTTTCTTTCGAATTTTGAAAACATAAATTTTTATAATGACTTTCAAGTCTATGGTCACTTTGACTATATTGTACGTTATTTTCCAAGTGGAATACGAAACTATCTATTAGAGGACTATTTGGATATTATAGATCTTGGGTTAAAGAAGGGAATTGAAAAGGGGATTGGAATTGAGTGTAACACCTCTGGATATGCTCATGGGCTTTCTAATCCCCATCCAAAATTAGAACTTCTCAAACGTTATCGTAAATTAGGAGGAGAAATTATAACGATTGGTTCAGATGCCCACTCTCCAAAACAAGTAGCCAGAAACTTTAAACAGGCAGAAGAACTATTAAAAGAAGCAGGTTTTCGGTATTACACTCTTTTTCATGAAAAAGAATCCAAATTTATCCCTTTTTAGGAGATAAAATTGTTCCGCCTCCTGCCACATAGTCGCCTTCATAAAAGACAACTGCTTGACCTGGAGTAATTGCTCTTTGTGGCTCTAAAAATTCTAATCGAAGCCAGTCATTTCCAACCTCTAAAATTTTACATGGTGCTCCACCGTGATTATAACGTATTTTTGCCAAAAACTCTTGTCCTGGAAGAAACGTTTCTACTGCCATATGATTGAGATTATTACAAATCAAATGTCTTTCAAAAAGTTCCTCATTTGTTCCCAAAACCACTTCTTTTGTATCTGGTCGAAGTTCTACAACAAAAGTTGGATAACCAAGAGCAAGTCCCAGTCCCTTCCTCTGTCCAACCGTATAATGGATTACTCCTTTATGTTTTCCTAAAACTTTATTATTTTGATCTACAAAATTTCCTGGTTCTGCTTTCTTTTTAGTATAACTTTCTAAAAAGAAAGCATAATCATGATCGGGAACAAAACAGATCTCTTGACTGTCTGGCTTTTTTGCCACTGGTAGTTCTAATTTTTTAGCAATCTCACGAATTTCTTCTTTTGTATAATCTCCTACTGGCATTTTTGTTCGTTTTAATTGTTCTTGTGTCAGATTATAAAGGGCATATGTCTGATCTTTCTTTGCAGTTATGGAAGTTTGTAGTGTATATCTTTGATTGGGAAGTTTTTGAATCCTTGCATAGTGACCAGTTGCAATAAAATCTGCTCCAATCGAAAGTGATCGCTCAAGTAAAGACTCCCATTTTACAAAGCGGTTGCAGGCAATACATGGATTGGGAGTTCTGCCTGCGTAGTATTCTGTTGCAAAATAATCTATGACTTTACTTTGAAACTCTGTACGAAAATTCATCACATAATGAGGAATCTCTAATTTTTCTGCTACCCTTCTCGCATCCTCTACTGCACTTAATCCACAACACCCTCCGTTTTCTTCTTTGGAAAACATATCTTCCTGCTGCCAAATCTGCATTGTCACTCCAATTACCTCATATCCAGCTTCTTTTAATAAATATGCTGCCACTGAAGAATCCACGCCACCAGACATTCCTACAACTACTCTTTCCATTTTTTCCTCATCTCTGTGCGACTTTTATATTTATATTGTATATAACAAGTTTGTGAATGTCGCACAGACACAAACTTGTAGACTAAAAATTTCAATCTTCTGTCTTTTCCTCTATTGCTTCTGGTATAGGCTTTCTTTGAAGAATTTCCATAAATTCTTCACCTGTAATTGTTTCCTGATCATATAAATGTTTTGCAAGTTCATGTAATTTCGCTTTATTTTCTACAAGCAGATCTTTTGCTTTTTCATACTGTTTCTTTACTAACGAAACCACTTTTTGATCGATCAAAGAAGCCGTTTCATTTGAACAGGCTAGGGAAGTATCTCCTCCAAGATATTGATTTGTTATTGTTTCTAGTGCTACCATTCCAAAATCTTCACTCATACCAAATCTAGTAACCATAGAACGTGCAAGACGAGTTGCCTGTTCAATATCATTGGATGCTCCAGTTGTAATAGAATTAAAAATCAGTTCTTCTGCTACTCTTCCTCCTGTCAGTGTGGCAATCTTATTTTCAATCTCTTCCTTTGTCATCAGGTTATGTTCTCCTTCTTCTACTTGCATGGTATATCCTAACGCTCCTGATGTTCTTGGAATAATTGTAATCTTTGTCACTGGTGCAGAATGAGTCTGTAATGCTGCAACTAAAGCGTGTCCCACTTCATGATATGCCACAATTAGCTTTTCCTTATCCGAAAGCACTTTATTCTTTTTTTGATAACCTGCAATAACTACTTCCACACTCTCTTCTAAATCTGCCTGTGTCACAAATTTTCTTCCGTCTCTTACAGCACGTAATGCCGCCTCATTGATCATATTGGCAAGTTCTGCTCCTGACGCCCCTGCTGCTGCTCTGGCTATTACAGAAAAATCTACTCCATCACTAATTTTAATTTCTTTTGCATGTACCTTTAAAATTGCTTCTCTTCCCATTAAATCTGGAAGTTCTACGGGAACTCTACGATCAAATCTTCCCGGACGAAGCAGTGCGGGATCTAATGATTCTGGTCGATTCGAGGCAGCTAAAATAATAACTCCTTTTGTCCCATCAAAGCCGTCCATCTCAGTTAAAAGTTGATTTAATGTTTGTTCTCTTTCATCATTTCCTGCCATTCCACTGCCATCACGCTTTTTTCCAATAGTATCGATCTCATCAATAAAAACAATACAAGGTGCTTTTTCATTCGCCTGCTGAAACAGATCTCTAACTTTCGCTGCACCCATACCAACAAACATCTCTACAAATTCAGAACCAGAAATTGAAAAGAAAGGAACATTGGATTCCCCTGCAACCGCTTTAGCAAGCAGTGTTTTTCCAGTTCCGGGTGGACCAACTAAAAGTGCACCTTTTGGCATTTTTGCTCCAATTTCAGAATATTTTTGGGGATTGTGTAGGAAATCTACAATTTCTTGTAATACTTCCTTTGCTTCATCTTCACCGGCAACATCTGCAAACTTAATACCACTCGTAGATTGCACATAAACTTTAGCATTACTTTTTCCAAACGACATTGCATTTCCCATGCCGCCCATTCTTTTTGTCATACTTCGCATTAAAAGCTGTCCAACAACTACCATAATAACGATTGGCAAAATCCAAGTTAAAATAAAACTCAGTAATGGTGACATCTCTTCTACAATTGGAGTTCCAAACGAAGTAACTCCTGCTTTATACAGCCGATCTACTAATGCTGGATCATTTAAGATGCCTGTCTTATAATAATTTGTAGGCGTTTGACGATCTGAAAAAATAATCTGATTTTCTTCAATCTGTACTTGTGCAATTTCATTTGAATCGAGCATAGAAAGAAAAGTTCCATAATCTACCTCTGTTACTCGTTTTGTCATCAATTTTGGAAACAGCACTGCATTTAAAATCATTAAAACTAAAAATGCAATTAAGTAATAATATAGTATCGGTTTTTTTGGTGATTTCACTTCCTGCATATATTCACACTCCTTTTTTTCTACTCTTATTTAAACATAGATCGTATAAAAAGAAAAGATCTGAAACATAAAATTTCTATTTACGTTTCAGAAACTCTTTTCTTTTCAATATTTTATCCAATTATTTGAGTATAATAAAAATAAGTCACAGATAATATATTATACTTTAACAAACACTTGTCTTTCCAGCTAAAACTTCTTGGTAATCTCGATAATTTTTCTCAAGTAGTTTTGGTGTATCTAATCCATAAGGACAACGGCTCTTACATTGTCCACAATGTAAGCAATTTTCTATTTTTTTCATTTTTTCCTGAACTTCAGATGTAAGTTGTAATTGTGAAGGGGAACGTCGTAATAATAAAGACATTCTTGCACAATTATTAATTTCAATTCCTGCTGGACAGGGCATACAATACCCACATCCTCTGCAAAATTCTCCTGAAAGCTCTTCTTTCTCCTTTTGAATAAATGCCAAAATCTCTTCATTCATTTTGGGCGGATTTTGCTGATAGGAAAGGAATTCTTCTAATTCGTTCTCCCTTTGAATTCCCCAGATCGGCAAAACATGTTCAAACTGACTAAGATAAGCATATGCTGCTTTTGAGTTTGTTATCAGTCCACCAGAAAGTGCCTTCATCGCAATAAAACCCATATCTGTCCTTTTACATGCTTCTACCAATTCCAATTCAGACTGTGCTGCAAGATAGCTAAAAGGAAATTGAAGTGTTTCATATAAACCAGAATCTATCGCTTCCCATGCTACTTTTAATCTATGATTCGTAATACCAATATGCCGAATCTTTCCCTGTTTTTTTGCCTCACACATTGCTTCATATAGTCCACTTCCATCTTCTGGTTTTGGACAAAATGCTGGATTATGAAACTGATATAAATCGATATAATCTGTCTTTAAAAGACGAAGCGATGTCTCCAAATCCTTTTGAAAGCCTTCTGCAGTTACTGCTCCTGTTTTTGTTGCAATTATGATATGAGAGCGAGCAAAAGAAAGCGCTTCTCCTAATTTTTCTTCACTGTCTGTATAAAATCTTGCTGTATCAAAAAATGTAATTCCATTATCATATGCTTTTAAAAGTAGTGTTGATGCGTCTTTTTTTGAAATTCTTTGGATTGGTAATGCACCAAATCCATTTTTATTCACTCTAATTCCCGTTTTTCCAAGTATTACCTGCTGCATAAATTTTTTCTTCCCCTTTACTCTTTAACTTTGTTGTATAATTATATCCCTCCCTAATCTTTGAAAGTTCTTGAATAAACTCGCTTTCATTTTCCTTTTCCAATACAAAAAAGGTCTGATAGACAGCACGAGTTATCGCTACATAAAATAGCCTTCGTTCTTCTGCGTCAGGAAAGTCTTCTCCACTTCCAAAAAGATTTAAAATAGAAGGATTTTGTTGTATTACTGGAAATCCTGTTCCTATTTTTAGATTATTTAATACAAATACATAATCTGCTTCAAGCCCTCTTGCCTCATGAATTGTTAAAAATGTAATTTGAAGATCTGGACGTTTTTTATATATAACCTCTAATCTTCCTGTGACATTATTATAACAACATTCAAAATCTGGAATTTGGAACAAATAATCTCGATCTGTAATATAACGACCAAGTAAAAATATTGTGCTATTTTCGGAAAGTTTTAAAAGTCTACTTGGAATTTTTTGCATGGATTTCTGTTGATTTTCTGCACAAATACGTTCTACTGCTGCCTCTTGTTGGTAAAGTCCTGAATATAATTCCTTTTCTTTTTGATTCTGATTTTTTAAAATAAATTGACTACTTAACTTAACTGCATTTGGTGAAAGTCGATAGCTTGTTTTTAAATAGTCAATCTCACTAATACCCCAATCTTTTTCGAAATTTAAAATATGATTCATTTCACTACCAGAAAAACGATAAATACTCTGCCAATCATCTCCTATACAAAATAGGTGAAACTCTTTTTGAAAACGCAATGCCTTTAAAAGTTCAAACCTAGAATTCGAAATATCTTGATACTCGTCTACTATCACAATTTGATAATTATGATAATATTTTTTATTTTTAAGATAGTCTGTTGCTTTCCAAAGTACTTCATGAAGATCTATTTCGTTTCTTTTTCGTAATTCCTCGTGATATGCTTCATATAGTGGTTCAACTAACTTTAAAATAAACGCATTTGCTACCTGTTCTCTTAAAGGTCGTTGCTTATTTTGCTGTCTTGCCTCATAAAGTGTATAACGACAACTTTCCATCTGTTCTATAATCGTAACAAAAAATCTTTCTAAAGAAATTTGTTCTGTCAAATCAAAAGGTATTTTCCAAAGCTCTTCGTTTTCCTTTAAAATAACTCCTTGTTTTTTCAACCGTTTCTTTAACTGTCTAAGTAATATTCCCTCTTCCAACTCAAATCCATATGACTCTATTAATATTGTTTTATAACGTTTATGAAGTTTTTGTTTCCATTTTATCTCTTCTGAACTCTTCTTATTGTGGTTTAACTCAAAATATTCTATATAAATTCCATATTCTGGAAGATAAAAGTCTGGACAATATTCTCCTACTCTTTTAAAATTTATATTCGTTTGATATGATTCTCTATATTGATAAGTAACTCCAAATTGAAATAAAAAATTAGCAATCAGAACTTGTGCATGATTCTGTACAGATTCGCCTAAAAATGTCGTAAAAGAATTTTGTTGTATCTCCTCTTCCTTTCCAAGTTGTGTCCAACTTTTGGTAGGAATTTTTGCATAAAGTTGATAAAATAAAAGTATTCTCTGATACCACTCTTTTTGTAGTACCTGTTGGAATGTTTCTCGAACAACTTCCTCTAATAGTCCTTTTATAGAACTATTTGGCTTTTTTCCCTCAACCTCCGCAATAACTTCTAATCCTAATTTTTGAAAAGTTTCTATTCTTGGAATTGCTTTACATTCTTTTAAAATTCTTCTTTGCATCTCTTTTACATAATCTTTTGTATAAGAAAGCAGTAAAATTTCCTTTGGACTATAGTTCTGAAAATGTATCAGGTATTTTACTAATCCGATAATGATAGAAGTTTTGCCTGTTCCAGCTCCTCCAACAAGTAGATGATTTTTTGCTGGATTTACAATCACACAAAGTTGTTCAAAATCTAAACGATGTCCCTCCACAGGTAGTAGCTTAACAGAATAAGCCATTGCCTGACGTCTGGAATATTTTTGATTATTATCTCTAAAGAGCTCTTCTAACTGTTTACATACTCTTTCTAACTCTTCTCTTTCCTTCTTTAATGCTGTATAATTAAATGTTTTATAAACTCTTCGTTCCATCGTCTTGACAGATTCTAAAATTTCTTCCCAACTTTCCTTCTTTTGTACTGCTTCCTCCAATTGATGATATTCTTTTCCTGTCAAATCAATTTCTTCCAATTCGTTAAAAATTGGTGTTAATTGTTCTCTGAGTTGTTCACATTGCTGTTCTAACTTTGTTTGTGTATCTTTCGAAATTGCCCCCATCGATTTTCGGAACTTTTGTAAAATCCCCATATCATCACTCCCTATTATTATCTCATTCCAACAGTATGTAAAAACTTACAAAACTGTTTTCTTCCTTCTTCTGTATTAGAATATACTCCTGCATCTTTTAAAACCTGTAAAAAGACTTGTCCTGTTTCTTCTTTTAAGATCGAATTCATTGTTTCCTTTGAAAATTCGGGATGTTTCTTTAAAATTTCTTCTGCCCAATCTTTATGTTTTACAAGAGCTTCTTCCTTTTTAAGATCTCTTCCCTCTAACATCGCTTCTCCTAAAAGAGCCAATTCCTGTTTTAGTCTTGAAGGAAGCACAGCAAGTCCCATTACTTCAATCAGACCAATATTTTCTTTTTTTATGTGATGTAAATTTGCATGAGGATGATAGACACCTAATGGATGTTCTTTTGTTGTAATATTATTGCGAAGCACCAAATCCAATTCAAACTTTTCTCCCCTGCATCTTGCAATCGGTGTAATTGTATTATGTAGTTCTCCATTCGTTTGTGCAAAAATAAATGCCTCTTCATCTGTATAACCTCTCCAACATGTTAAAATATGATCTGCTAAATCGGTTAAACGTTCTGGCTCTTTCCCTGAAAGTCGAATCACAGACATTGGCCACTTTACTATTCCCGCCTTTATCTCTTCAAATCCACGAAACGTAACTTCTTGTTCGATTGGAGCTTTTGCCATTGCAAATTCATAATTTCCTCCCTGAAAATGTTCATGAGTTAAAATAGAACCACCCACTATCGGAAGATCTGCATTTGAACCAATAAAATAATGTGGAAACTGTTCTACAAAAGAAAACAATTTCCGGAATACACTTTTATCAATCTTCATCGGAATATGCTCTTGATTAAATACAATGCAATGTTCATTATAATAAACATAAGGAGAATATTGAAATCCCCATGATCCACCATCTATTTTAACTGGAATAACTCTATGATTTTGTCTTGCTGGATGACTTAAATGTCCTGCATATCCTTCATTTTCAGCACAGAGTAAACATTTAGGATATCCAGACTGTTTTTGATTTTTTGCTGCTGCAATAGCTTTTGGGTCTTTTTCTGGTTTAGAAAGATTAATTGTAATATCTAATTCTCCAAAGGAAGTTTTTGTCTTCCATTTCATATCTTTTAAAATTCGATATCTCCGAATATAGTCAGAATCTTGACTAAATGTATAAAAGAAATCCGTTGCTTCCTTTGGAGATAAATTATATTTTTCCCAAAAAGTACGAATTACGCTAGAAGGTCTTGGTGTAAGTAAACCCATTAACTTTGTATCAAATAAATCTCTCTCTGTCTGTGTATCTTCAATTACATTACGAGCTATAGCATCTTCTACAAGTGGTTTTAAAATTTCTTCTAAATCTTTACCTTGTGTTTTAGATGCTAACAATTTTTCTTCCAAACTTACTCTTTGTAATGCCTCTAATATCTGATTGGTACAATAAATCACATCTTCCTTTTCCAATAATTTATGCTCCAACCCATAACCAATCAATTTTTGAATACTTTCTCCTATCATAAATGTGTCCCCTTTTTACATTTATTTAAATTACTATATTGTTATTATAGACCAATCTATTCTGAAAGAAAACTATTTTTAAAAGATTTTTTTCTCTTTAAATTGCTTTGTGCAGGTTCATCCATTAAATGTCCATCAAATGTAAATCTCGAACCATGACAAGGACAATCCCAACTAAGTTCCTCTGGATTCCAGTTAAGTTCACATCCCAAATGTGGACATTTCACAGAAACTGCATGGATTGTCCCATTTTTTTCTTTATACACTCCTAACTTTTCTCCTCGATACTCTATTACTTTTCCCTGTCCTACAGGAATTTGTTCTGCCTGTTGTCTTGGAAATAGAAATAAACGCCTTCCAAGTCCTTTAAACGTATGTTTTCCCTCGTCTAAAATCTGCGGAATAGAAAAAAGAGTTGGAACTCTCTGTGGAGAAAAAAGAGTTTCATACTCATTCTTTTTTCCTATAATTAAATCACAGATTAATTGTGCTGCTACCATTGAACTGGTCATTCCCCACTTTTGAAATCCTGTAGCTACATACCAGTTTGTCTTTGCTTTGGAAAACCTTCCAATATAAGGAATATTATCTAAAGGCATACAATCTTGTGCTGACCAAGCTGTTTGTTCTTTTGCTTTAGGATAAAATTCTGCTACCGCTTTTTTAAGCCTTTCATAATTTTTACCCTTTCTATTTTCACCAGTTCTATGACCGCTTCCTCCTAAAATCAAATATTCTTCTGTATTTCGAAACGACAATCCATCTGGATCAATTCCATAATACATTCCATCTAACATTTGTGCATTACGAAATGCCATACAATAACTTCGTTCTTGGTGCATCCTTAAAAAATAATATCCCGGTACATTAATAAATGGATAATGTGAGGCAAAAATAACTCTTTTTGCAGTAACCATTCCTTTTGAAGTATAAAGTAAATAAAGTCCATTTTTTGCATTTTCAATCTTTTCCACTTTTGTATGTTCATAGATAGTCATTTCGTTTAAAAGACCTATAAGAAATTTTAAGGGGTGAAACTGTGCCTGATTTTCCTGTTTTAAAGCAGAACGAACAGGAAAGGGCAGCTTTGTATTTGTTGTAAAAGATACGTTTAAGCCTGCTTCTTTTGCTGCCTGTTCTTCTTTCTTTAACAATACAACATCTCTGCATGAATATAAATAAGAAGGAATCCTCTCCCAATCGCAGGAAATTCCTTTTGTCCGAATTAATTTTTCATATTCTAAAACTGCATTTTGATTGGCTTTTGCATATTGACTTGTTTTTTCTTTTCCAATTTGAGTTAATAGCTTTGAATAAATCAGACCATGTTGAGAAGTTACTTTTGCTGTTGTATTTTTTGTCTGTCCGCCTGCAATTTCATTTGCCTCTAAGATAACATTTTCCTCTCCTGCCTCATTTAAAAAGTAGGAAATTAAGATTCCTGTTATTCCTCCTCCAATGATAGCTGTTTTTGTAAAACAGTTTCCAGAAAGAGAAGGATATTTAGGCATCTGTATTGTTTCACTCCAAATAGATTTCATAAGAATAGACCGCTCCTTTTTTTATTTTCTAACAGTCTGTGCAATCTTATGAAAATTATGAATAATAAAAATTATCTTTCTATCTCCCATACTACGGTTACGGTATCGCTAATAGAAATTTCTTCTGGTTCTATATTAAAACTTTTCTTACTAAGAAAAGCAGGCACTGCTAAACTGTGACTCATAGGTCTGGAATATAATTCTATTTGATCCCAAGAATAATTTATTTCTACAATATTTCCCAATTTAACTTCCGCTGCTAATGCTAACACTTCTGCTTTTCTTTTAGAATCTTTTACAGCTTGTTCCATAAGTTTACTTTTTATCTTTTCTGGATCTTTTAAGAGGTATTCTATTTGAAAAGTTGCCTTTGTTTCACTATTTGACACAGCTTCTAATATCTTGCTCAACTGTTCTTCATCTCTGTCAAAAACTAACTTCATACGATGTACAAAACTATAACTTACAATCTTTTTTCTATCTTCCTGATCAAAATTGGTATTCACATAAAAAGAGAGCGTTTTTAAATCACTTTCTTTAAAATTTAGAGAAACTAAACAGTTTTTCAACTCTTGTGTCTTCTTTACTGACATTTTGACTGCTTTTTCATAGCTGCCCACTGTATCTTCCAAACTAAAAGTCAAGCAGATTTGATCTGGTGCTACTGACATCTTTCCTGTTCCGGTTACTTTTATTACTTGTTGGCTCATATTTTTGTATTATCCTTTCTTTTGTTTTTCATAATTTATGTTGAAAATAATTCTTTTATTTTATTTACTTCTTCCTCTTGTCCATTTAAACAAACACCATAATTTAAATGTACCAAATGTTCTTCTTCTAAATCCCACCCACCCAAAAAATTCATTTCTATATAATTAAGTGTACATCGGGACTCAAATATCTCTCCTTTTTCTATTGTAAAAAATTTACACTTATTTTGTTTATGAGCGAATAATAAATAAATACGTTTACATAGAGTAGATTTTTCTGGTTCTGGGAGTATAATACAAATCGCCTCTATTTCTTCCGAAATAGAAAATATTTCTAATTGATATTGTTCTTTCTGATAAGGTAGTTCTACTTCCTCTTTTTCACAAATTTTTTGCATAGTTGTATAAAGAAAATTTGTATTTGGTTTTAACAGTGCTGCTAAAAAAACTTCTGTATCCTTCAAAAACCATTTAGGCATTAACTGATGTTCCAAATAATATCTGATATCCAATATATCTACAACTTTTGGTTTTTCCTCTCCCATTCCATCCTCCATGTTACGACTATTTCTATTCTTATTTCTTTATCATAGCATAGATGTACAAAAAAAATCAATATTTTCAAAGACTTATTTTTAAATAGATAAAAAATAAGTCAGAAACATTGAATTTCTGACTTACTTTTTATTTTATATTAATTCTTTTTTATAACATCTTCTTCCAAATATCTCTTTAACGCATTTTCCCATGCTGGCAATCTTTCAAATCCTTCTTTCGTAAGACATTCTTTTGATAAACGAGAATTCATAGGTCTGACTGCTTTTGTTGGATATTGGGAGGTTAGAATTGGATTTACTGTGACAGAAAGCCCTGCTTGTTTAAAAATTTCTTTCGCAAATTCTGCCCAACTACATATTCCTTCATTTGTTGCATGATAAATCCCATATTTTTGTGTCATAATCATATCACAAAGAAGAGATACTAAATCTTTTGTATATGTCGGAGAACCGATTTGATCTTGTACTACATTTATTTCTTTATGTTCTTTACCAAGACGCAACATTGTCTTTACAAAATTACTTCCATTTTTTCCAAAAATCCAAGAAACCCGTACAATAAAATACTGTTCTAACTCAGCAAGAATGTGACGTTCTCCCTCATATTTTGTTTTTCCATAAACATTAAGCGGAGAAGGTGTATCCAATGGTCTATAAAAATTTTCTCCTGTTCCAGAAAAAACATAATCTGTACTAAGATATAGCATTTTTGAACCTAATATTTTACATACCTGTACAATATTTTTTGTTCCCTCTACATTAATTTTATAACAAAGTTCTGCCTCTTGCTCTGCCTGATCGACTTTTGTATAAGCAGCACAGTGAATGACTGCATCTGGGTGATACTCTGTCAGAAAACGTTTAGTTGCCTTTGTATCTGTAATATCAAATTCATCCCTATCTACACCAAGACATGGAATCTTTCTTTCTTGTAGACAAAGCAGCAAATCCGAACCTAATTGTCCTTTTGCTCCTGTAACAAGTACCTTCATAGATCTAGCTCCTTTTTCTTTGTTCTTTATATAGCTGAAAGCTTTCCCATCTTTTATCTTTTTCCGAAAGAATAATATCTTTTTCGCTTATCTTTTTTGTTCCAAACCAATCAATTCCAAGTTCTCTGTCATTCCATAAAATTCCGCCTTCATCATTTGGATGATAAAAATCAGTCACTTTATAACAAAATTCTGCCTGTTCTGAAAGAACTAAAAATCCATGGGCAAATCCTTTTGGAATAAAGAATTGTTTTCTATTCTCTTCAGATAATACTACACCAAACCACGAACCAAATGTTTCGGAATCCTCTCTTAAATCAACTGCAACATCCAAAACTTCTCCCCGAATTACTCTTACTAATTTATCCTGAGGATATCGAATCTGAAAATGAAGTCCTCTCAATACTCCCCTTTTTGAAGCCGACTGATTATCTTGGACAAAAGTATCAGAAATTCCTACCTTTTTAAATTCTTCTGCCTGATAAGTTTCCATAAAATAACCCCGTTCATCAAAAAATATTTCTGGTTCTATTATTTTTAAACCTCGAATTCCATTACAATCTTGTGTTACTTTAATTTTTCCCATAGATTACCTTTCTATTAATCTTTTATCATACATATTTTTAATATAATTACGATATTCTCCATTCATAACTCTCTGCCACCATTCTTTATTACTTAAATACCATTTAATTGTCTTATCCATACCTGTATCAAAAGTATACTCTGGTTTCCATCCCAATTCTCTTTCCATTTTAGTTGGATCAATCGCATAACGGAGATCATGTCCGGGACGATCTGTGACATAACGAATCAAACTTTCTGGTTTTTCAAGTATTTTAAGAACCATCTTTACTACCTCGAGATTTGTCTTTTCATTATGCCCACCAATATTATAAACTTCTCCTTCTTTTCCTTTTCTTATAATTAAATCGATTGCCCTACAGTGATCTGTAACATAAAGCCAATCTCTTACATTCTCCCCTTTTCCATATATAGGGAGCCGTTGATTTTCAAGTGCTCGAATTATAATTAGGGGAATTAATTTTTCTGGAAATTGATATGGTCCATAGTTATTTGAACAGCGTGAAATCGTCACTGGAAGTTTAAAGGTTCTATAATAAGCCAATACCAAAAGATCCGCTCCTGCTTTGCTTGCGGAATATGGACTAGAGGTATGAATTGGTGTTTCCTCTGTAAAAAATAAATCTGTTCGGTTTAATGGCAAATCCCCATATACTTCATCAGTAGAAACTTGATGATATCGCTTTATACCATACGTTTTTGAAGCATCCAATAATACCTGTGTTCCAAGTACATTTGTCTGAATAAAAATTTCTGGATTGATTACAGAACGATCTACATGCGATTCGGCAGCAAAATTCACAACAATATCAAATTTTTCTTTTTCAAACAGCTTCATAATAAAATCTCTATCTGCAATATCGCCATGTACAAAACGGTAATTTGGTTTATCTTCCAATGATTTCACCGTTTCTAAATTACCTGCATAAGTAAGAAGATCTAAGTTTACCATTTGATCTTGTGGATAGTTTTGAACCATATAATGAAGAAAATTTCCTCCAATAAATCCTGCACCGCCTGTCACTAAAATTTTCATTGAGTTTCTCCTTTTCTATCTTTAAAAATAATTAATTTTTCCTTCTGCAACTCTTTTTAAATGTTCTCCATATGGTGATTTCCCATAGCGTACAGCCGATTTTAAAAGGGTTTCCTTTGTAATCCAGTGGTTAATATATGCGATCTCTTCTGGTGCAGAAATCTCAATTCCCTGACGTTTTTGTATTGTCTGAACAAAATCTGATGCCTCTACTAAACTATCCATTGTACCTGTATCTAACCATGCAAAACCACGTCCTAATAGCTCTACTTGAAGTGTTTCATTTTCTAAATAAATTCTATTCAAATCTGTAATTTCTAACTCTCCTCTTTTGGAAGGCTTTACTCTTTTGGCATACTCTACTACCCTTTTATCATAAAAATAAAGTCCTGTAATACAATAATTAGACTTTGGATTCTCTGGTTTTTCTTCTACAGAAATTACTCTTCCTTCTGTATCAAATTCTACAATTCCAAAACGTTTTGGATCATTGACATAATACCCAAAAATCGTAGCTGTTCCTTTTTCTGAATTCATAACAGCATTCTTTAAAATAGAGCGAAAACCATTTCCATAAAAAATATTATCTCCTAATATCATTGCACAAGACTCATCTCCAATAAAGTTCTCTCCTAATAAAAATGCCTGTGCTAATCCATCTGGACTTGGTTGTATTTCATAGGATAACGATATTCCATATTGACTTCCATCCCCTAAAAGATCTTCAAAATTTGGTAAATCATGTGGAGTTGAAATAATTAAAATCTCTTTGATTCCTGCTAACATTAGTGTAGATAATGGATAATAGATCATTGGTTTGTCATAAACTGGCAATAGTTGTTTTGATGTTACCATAGTAAGTGGATAAAGCCTTGTACCAGAACCACCAGCTAAAATGATACCCTTCATATTGGTCTCCTTTATAAACTTGACTTATTTTTTATATCTATATAAAAATTGGTTGGTCGAAAAATCATCTTAAATAACTTAACTTTTCTTTCCATTAATCCAATCAATATGGGTATAGAAATATCAAATATAATTAACAGTATTATATTTATTTTAGATGCTTTTTCAAAATCTATCAGTAGTAGAATCATTCCATGAATGATTGTATTATGAATCAAATATATTTCCATAGAAAATTTTGAACATAGTCTTTCTAACTTATTACATTTCTTTTTATAACGATAAAACAAAATAATTATTAAAATACTTACGGGTATACCAATCATTATTTTAGGTAAACTATCATTTGTATTAATTTTTGCTATTGTAAATAAAATAAGTAATATCAAAAATAGAAATGATATTGCTAAAAGTTTAATATCTATTTTTTTCTTCCAATCTTTTTTATATAACAAACTGCTTATGTTCTTTCCTAAATAAAAACAAATAAAATATCCAAAAAATTTTGAGATTTCACAAGCAAATTTGGAGTAAACAATGTATTCTTTTTTCACTAGAATAATCTGTATTACTCCAATAAAAAACCATAATAAAATCGCACTTATAAAGACATATCTATCAATATCTTTTTGTTTTAGTTTTAAATAATGAAGAATAATCACTATTGTCATAATCAATGCTAAGTGGATTAAAAACCAAGCACAGTTATAATAATAAAAGATATCTTTCTTATCTTTAAATATCAATATACTAAAAGAAATAAAAATAAAAGCAGGTATACATAAATTCAAAATTTTATTCCAAAATAGCTTTTTTAGATCATTTACTGTATTACATTTTATAAAAAGTTGATATGTAATTCCTGAAATCATAAAAAAAAGTGGCATATGAAAAAAATATATGATAGATTCTATCCAATATATTTTAAATAAAATTGCCACGTGTCCTACTACCACTAAAAAAGCTGCTAACCCTCTCAAACTATCTAACCAGTCTATTCTTTCTTTTTCTATCTTCATATTTATAATAAATCCTTTCTAAAAAGTTATATAATAGAAATAAGGATTCCTGTTATAATCAAGATAAGTGCAAATATCTTCTTTTTATTAAGTTTTTCATGAAATATTGTTATACCAAAAACAGTAACATAAATATAGCTGGTAGTTTCCAGTATCGCTCCCATAGATAGAGGAATCTTTTTATAGGCAATCACTGATAAAATAGTAGTTCCTACAAATATAGTATACGCAAATATTACTGTAGGATTTAAATATTCTTTTAGTTTTGATGAATACTGTTTTTGTGCTGCTTTTTTTAATATTACTTGTGAAATTGCACTAATAAAAACTCCAATTAATAATATACAAGAATATAAAATAACCTTACTATCCATTTTCTTCCTTCCCATCTGCTTTTGCATAAATAATAATTCCTGTTATAACAAATAGTGTTCCTATTAATTTTTTAATTGTAATGGTTTCATGAAAAAATACAATTCCCCATACAATTCCCCATATTACTGTTATTGCTTTATTTGCAAATGCAGTTGTTAAAGGTACGTATTTTATAATCTGCTGCCACGTTATAGCATAAATCCCTAATAGAAGAATAGTTACTGCATAGTACATAAAAAATTTAAAACTAAAAAATTGTTCATTTGCTGCCAACTTATTTGAAACTCCTGTAAGAGAATATAAGATAAATATGATATGTAAAAGAATGATCAACTTTAATTTTGACATCTCGAATTCTATTTCTCCTTTAAGATTTTATAGGATTATCTGACAAAAAGCTTTGTGCTATATCAGATTGAATACACTTAAATTTATTTGTAGTTTTAATACTTAACTGTTGATCATATTCAATACTACATACAATTTGATGATGAAATACTCTATCCAAGCGTTTTAAAATTTCTTTTTCTGTATCCTCTTGATAATCTATATCTTTTTCAATTTTTATGACAATTTTTGAAAAGTCCCTTTGTATAATCTGAAACTTTTTAATTCCAGATAAATGTGTCAATTCCTGTTTTGGAATATGAGGAGAAACTATCGTTTTGTCTGGTAAAATAATAAAATCTAAGTATTTTCCATAGATTTTATTAATTGTTCTTAGTTTAATAGAATCTAAATCTGACTTTCCATCTCCAAAATCAATCATATCTCCAATTTGATACCTAATAATTGGAAACGTAGTGTTTCTCAAGTTTGTAATTACAGCATCTCCTAAATTAGAAGAAGGTGTTCTATTCTCTAATAAGATCTGATCCTCATTAATAAAATATTTTTTTGATCTAGGAAGCTGAAATGCAATACATCCATTTTCTACACTAGCATAATAATCTAATATTTCTCTATGAAATGTTTCCGAAATATATTTTCTTGAAAAATCATCTAAGACTTCACAATCACTAATTAATAATTTTACTTTTGGAAACTTTCTTTTTCCATTTCTAATATGATATGCTAAATTCATTAAATCACTTGGCATCCCTTTTAAAACATCAATTTTGTCATATTTATTACAAATTGCTTCATAGATTTTTGTAATAGACTCATAAATATTATAATAATCATAGGCTAAAATTCCTACTTTTTCATAAATCCCTTTTTTTCTTATATCAATGGGATCTCTTAATGCGACTGTTGTATCTGTAAACTTCATTCCCATCTTTAAATAACTTCTAATTACTCCGTAGTTTTTCAACCATAATTCTCTATTATTATAATAAAACTTAACTGGTATTCCTGAGGAACCACTTGTAGTATGTAGATGTAATTTTGAATAATCTTTTGTAGTCAAGATCTTTTCTACTGGTGTGTTTTTTAGTTCTATCCGTTTTACAATTGGTATTTTCTTAATATCATCATAACATTTTAAATCCTCAGGATGAAAATCCAAACTTTTATATAATTGCCTATAAAATGGACTTTTTTCATAGGCATATAAAACTATTCTTTTTATTTTTTTATATTGAATTGCTTTTATCTCGTCCTGACTCTTTGAATATAGTAAAAAATTCATATTACTCTCACTTTCCATTTCTATATCTGTTTAATTCTATCATCACTTTTTTATAATTTTCAACTTTATCTGTATAAGTAAAAATCTGATAATGCGGTCTTTTTGCCCAATAGCCATAAATATTATATTTTCTAGCAAACTCTTCTGGTATACTATCCTTTTTAAAAGTTATTACAGGTCCTCTCAGTTCTCCTATTATATTTTCTTTTCCTATAGTATTTACTATCATATCACTTACTTGATCTAATCTATCCTTAAATTTATCTATATTAAATTCACAAAGCACCTTATAAAAATGTTCGTAAATATAAGTGGGAGTTGTAAAAGGCGTCTGTGATATTAAATGATATTTTTTATATCTTGCTAAATTTAAATATGATATCTCATCTTCATCAACAAATTCATCCCACATATCCTTTCTTATTCCTACTACTGCAAGACCTATATAAGAACCTAATTGTTTATTAAGACAAGTTACAAATCCCAATGTATCTTTTGGTATACTATAATAGGGAAATGCACTTACTGCATCAATAAAACATCCTTGTTTCTCATATGCTGTTGAACAACTTGTTTCAAGTCTACAATACATTTCAAATGGAGATTTATTACTACTTTTATAATAATTTTTACTCATCTTTTCCCATCTATCTTTAAAAAATCCATTCACTCCTATTAAATTAATTTTTCTTTTACAAGAATAAAAAAGTGATTCAACTCCAGTTGTACCTCCTCCTAGTATAAATAAAATATCATAATCTTTTAATTGAAAAATCTCTGAAAATAGCTCTCTTGTTTTATCAAATAATTCAAAAAATTGTTTATCTCTATGTGAATAAGAAATATTTACATTATCTTCAAAATATGTATTTGGTCCAAACATACTATTTTTCCTCACCATTTATACGCATCTTATCAATTTCCAGTTATTTTTTTTTGCAATCTGTTCTAATTTATCATCAGGATTTACTACAATTACCTCTTTACACAATTTTAAAAAATAACGATCTGCATACTCATTCCCAATTCCAACTGTATTATTGTATTTTCTAATATATTTCATTTTTTCTTTTCCATATGGATGTATTTTAATAATAAAACCTCTTCTATCTGTTTGTGTTCCTATTATTTCATCAAATAGATCCTGCTGATTATAATACAATAAATATTTTTTGACTAAATCAAGTCTGCTGCCTGTCAATAAAACTTTCTTTCCATTAAAATCTTTTATATAATCTAAAACTTCTGAGTTTAATGTTATCTTTTTGGCTTCCATTTCTAAAAAATCATGAATTAGTTGATTATATTTATTAACAGAAAGAAAAGCACTCCAAGCACTAAATAAATTTCCTTTCCCTATCTTTTTTCTCAATAAATTGATAGGTAAAGAAATTACTGCTAATATATACTGATACCATATTAATTTTTTTTCTCTTAATAAATAAGCTAATAATCTTTTTTCAATATTTTCTTTAATTAATGTACCATCAAAATCACAAATAAGTATTTTTTTCATTTATATCTTTTCCAATCATCTCTCTTATAACAAATTGAGGTGCATTATTAACACTAATATAAATACGACCAATATATTCACCAATAATACCCAAAAGTATCATTAAAACTCCTCCAATAAACAGAACTACTGCCATAAGTGAGCTATAACCAACCTGAATATTAGAATTTATTAATTTTCTTATTATCGTAATGATTCCATATATAAAACCTGCTATTGCACAAATACCTCCTGTGTAGGTTGCTATTCTTAATGGCTTTTCAGAAAAAGCAGTAAATCCGTTAATCCAAAGTGCAACTAATTTTTTAAAATGATATCCTGATTTTCCATATAATCTACTTCTATGATTTACTTGTACTGTTCCAATATTTTTAGTAGCTCTTAATATTAATCCAGTCATATATGGATAGGGATTCTTATAGCGAAGGACTTCATCAATCACAAACTTTTTTGCAGCATAAAAACTCGTTGTACATAATCCTTTTGGCTTATCAAGCATAATCTCTGTCATCTTATTATTAATCCATGTTCCAAAAACACGCAATTTCTTTTTCTTGCTTTTAGGATATATACCATATACAACGTCATATCCTTCATCTAGTTTATCAATCAGGAAAAACAGTTCATCTACTGGAATTTGTCCATCATCGTCTACTGATACTATAATATCTCCTGTTGCCTTTTGAAATCCAGCCATAAGTGCCGCATGTTGACCAAAATTTCTTGTTAAAGAAATTCCTACTATATTTGTATTTTCCTGTACAAGTTTTTTTATAACATTCCAAACTTGATCGGGCGAATTATCATTTACCAAAATAATTTCATAAAAAAATTCCTGCTTTGTATTTATAACATCAATCACTTCTTTTACTACCGTTTCAAGTGTCTTTTCTGAACAATAACAAGGTATTATAATTGATATCTTTCTCTTTACTTCTTCTTTCATATTTTTTATTCACTACTCCCATATAATCTCTTTTATGTTTTCTCCATCAAATACCTCTATTTTTAGTAAATTTTTAATTTTATCCATTCGCTCTTCTAGTTCTTTCAAATTTTTAGCACTTACAATCATACAATATCTTGCTGTTTTATCTAAATGAAATTCTGTTTTTGTCCCTATCTTAATATTTCTTAATAGATTTCTGTGAACAAAAGGAAGAGAAAGTACCTCTTCTATCCCTTGCACTGAAATAACTTCCCCTTTTGGTAAAAAAAATGCCATATAACCACATGTATTTTTATCATAGCTTAATGAAGGAACTTCTTTTTGTTCTCCTAATGCCATTGCTATTAAAAACTTTTCTGTATTTAATCCAGTCCCTAAAGAAATGAGATCGGAAGAAATAAATACACCGCCGCCTCTTGCTGCTGTTTCTATTAAATAAATTTCATCTTGTTCCATAATATATTCACTATGACTTATTCCCTGCTTTAATCCAAAACCCGTTATAATCTTTTGATTTAGTTCTTTTACTCGCTTCACCAATTTACTATCTGCATTAGATGGAAATATCCGTGTTTTTGCTGCAAACGCATCCTTTATAGAAAAATAGTTTGTATCTCCACAAATTAATGGATAATACTTTCCATCTATACAAAGACTTTCCATCACAAACTCTTGTCCTGTCGCCATTTTCTCTATTAAAATACTGTTATTAGAATACTTTCTTGTTTCATTAAACTTTTGACATAATTCCTGTTCAGACTCTATTTGTTGTACTCCTCTGCTTCCCTGATTATCTACTGGTTTAATGATTACTTTTCCTTTTCCAATTTCATTATAAAATGCAATAGCTTCTTCTAATGTTTTGACAAGTTTATATGGTAATGTCGGAATTCCTAACTGATCACATTTTTCTCTCATAAGAAATTTATTTGTAAATAGGCAAGCAGTTTCATAACCAATTCCTGAAAGATTTAACTTTTCAGCAACATAGGCAACTGTTCGTACTGCAATATCTGTCTGATCGGTAATTATGCCATCTATTTTTTCTTTTTTAGCTATTTCTAAAATACTTTCTTTCTTTGTAACATCACATAGAAAATAATAATCTACAAGCTTTTTTATTTCTTCTTCTATTTTAGGAGCAACTAATAAAACTTCACACTGTTTTATTGCTTCTTCTATCAATGGCATTTGATATACACCAGCTCCAAGTATCATCAGTTTCTTTCTCATCTTTTATATCTCCTAATCCTATTTATAAAATTTCATGATACAATCGGTAACTCTATAAATTTCCTCTGAAGTAATTCCATAATACATTGGAAGCCGCAGTAATCTTTCACTTTCTTTTGTAGTATAGATATCCTCACCATAAAAACGACCATACTTCTTTCCGGCTGGTGAGCTATGTAAAGGAACATAATGAAATACTGCTGAAATTTCGTTCTTTTTTAAATATTCAATCAATTTCATACGTTCTTCTAAATTTGTTGTTTTAATATAAAACATATGTCCATTCTGTTTACATTCATCAGGAATAACAGGAAGTGTTATTTTTCCTTCTTTTTCTAAAGGAGTTAATAACTTATAATATAAATGCCAAGAATTCAATCGATTTTGATTAATTTCTTCTGCTATTTCTAATTGTGCATAAAGATAGGCTGCATTCATATCACTTGGAAGATAGGAAGAACCGACATTTACCCATGTATATTTATCAATCTGTCCTCTAAAAAATTTACTGCGATTTGTTCCTTTTTCACGGATAATTTCTGCCCTTTCAATATCATTTGCATCTCTAATAAAAATAGCTCCTCCCTCTCCCATAGAATAATTTTTTGTTTCATGAAAGCTAATACATCCAAAATTACCTATTGTTCCTAATGCTCTTTCCTTATAAGTAGACATCATCGCCTGTGCTGCATCTTCTACAACCGCAAGATTATATTTTTCTGCAATCTGCATAATGGTATCCATCTCACAAGAAACTCCTGCATAATGGACAGGGACAATTACTTTTGTCCTTTCTGTAATTGCCTCTTCAATCAAAGTTTCATCCAAATTCATGGTATCTGGGCGAATATCTACAAATACAACTTTTGCTCCTCTTGTCACAAACGCATCTGCCGTAGAAACAAAAGTATAAGAAGGCATAATTACTTCATCTCCTTCTTTGATATTTAAAAGAATTGCTGCCATTTCTGTAGCATGTGTACAAGATGTTGTTAGTAATGCCTTGGTTATATGAAATTTTCTTTCTAGCCATTCGCTGCATTTTTTTGTAAATATCCCATCTCCACAAATTTTATGATTCTCAATCGCTTTTTTTATGTACTCTGTTTCTTTTCCTGTATAGGGTGGTATGTTAAAGTTAATCATAATTTTTTCCTTTTTCTTATCATTTATCTATCGTTCTATCCTTTATCTTTCTTGCTGGAACCCCTGCATAAATACTATAACTTTCAACATCTTTCGTAACTATAGAGCCTGCGGCAATGATTGCTCCTTCTCCAATATTCACTCCCTGAAGAATTATACTTCTTCCTCCAATCCAAACATGTTTTCCAATATGTATACTAGCAGCTGTATTTGGTAATGATAGCTCTCTATAATCATGTCCTGCAGCAAACATACAAACCTCTGGATCGATAGCACAATTATCTTCTATTTCAATAATAACGTCTTTTAAATGATAAGATGAAAATAATCTTACGCCTCTATTAATAGTAACATTATTTCCGATACTTACCTTTTTAGATATCTAATATAAGTTTTATAATCAATAAAAGAATTCTTTCCAAATTTGTTTAAACATAATTTAAAAATACATGTTCGAATACTCGATGGTAAATATTCCATTATATGATATAAAATACTTTGTACTCAAGAATAAATTCCAAATAAAATCATTATATTCTAGCCTCACTTTTATATGATATCTAAAAATTTGATTGAAAATTTTAATTTTCAGTTCTTTTTCTCTTTTCTTTTAATAAAAGAACTCCCCATATTGTTACCCCAAATAAGGACAATATTGCCCCTTGCTTTTTCCAAGGCATTTCATACTTTAAACAAAATGAATGTGTTCCCTGTGATAACCTTAAACCAATAAATCCTGCATCTGCTTGAATCAATTCTACTGGTTTTTGATCTAATTCTGCTTTCCATCCATCTTGATATACTACTGGTAAGAATAGATATCCATCTGTTTTAGTTGTAACAATTCCTGATAATATATCTTCTTTTTTGTCTAGCTCTAACTCCTGTGTTTGTATCTGTGGAATCAAAGATTTTTTTAATTCTAATAACTTAAAATTTTTAATTGAAAATACTGTTGAAGTACCGTTTATACGAATAGAAGTTGTATTTTCTGGCAACAAATATTTTATGCTTTTCTCTCTTCCTTGTGATACTGTTTCATAATGTACATTTTCTTCTAAATATCCATTCCCATTATCTGCGACTATTGATATGCTTCCATCAAAATTACAGGCAATATCAAATTGAAAGTAAATACTGTTTCTTGCTTCCAAATTAGAAAGAAAAATAATTTCTTCCCCATCCAAAACTTCCATTGTTTGTGATATGTTACTTTGATCTTTTCGTATAGCACAATCTAAAGTAATGTCTTGATAATTTAATTCCTTATAAATTTCTGAATAAGAAATAACTTTTTCTTGTTCATTCTCTACTACCATAGCACAAGAATAAACATCTAACTTTTCAATATATGACAAAGAATCAAACTCTTCTCTTGAAATTAAATGTTCATAAAAAGCTATAGCACTATCTACATTTTTATTGTGTAATACATAAACATCTCCAAATTTATTCAAAATTTCAAATTGCTGCATATATTGTGGTAATCTTTTTGTCAATAAATACTTCATACCAAGAAGAGAATATTGTGTTAAATTATCAGGATTATTACTAAATATAAATTGTGCAAACCAATTATTATCTTCTTCTTTCATAAAATTATTATTAAAATCAATTATATTTTTATTTAAAGTAGAATTATAAGTAGAAATCCCATAATATCCCTGTATTAATGAATCAGTAAGTGCATTATTATCATAATATGTTTTTTCTACTCTGTAAAAAGACGAGTCTATCTCTTGTAGGTACTTTAGGGCATCCATTGTATCCTTATTACCTCTAGGTTGTTGTATAATTTGCGACTGTTGTTGTAAAAGTCCTCTTGCATTTGTAGTCAAATAACTATCACATATAAGATTAATTCCAACTAAAATAGTTAATAATCTATAACTTATTTTTTTCTGTCTCAACAAAGAGCCACAAAAAATTAAAAGTAGTAGACAATTTAAAATCTGTAGTTTCTCTATAATACTCTCTTGACTCTTTGGAATTTGTAAGTTTCCTATATAAACAATTACAATTACTGAAAAGAGCAGAGCGTAAATATTTATATATTTTTTAATTAAAATATCATCTAATGTTATAGCCGTTACTAATGCAAATAAAGGCATTAATAAAAATGTATATCTTCCAAATGGATAAGCAAAACCATTTAGTATCATAGATAATGTAGGCTGAAAAACTAATAGTACAACTAAGGTAATAGCCAAATATCGAATTATTTTTTGTTTCTTAGTATAACTTTTTCTATAAATATTACAAAAATACTGTATAAAGAATATGAAAAAGAATATAGAAAAAAATAATTGAGGAACTTCATAATAATTAGCAGAACCTATATATCCATTCCCTATCCCGTTAAGATTATTAGATAAAAATTGTTTTAAATACTCTACAATCACTGATTTATTAAAACATTGTTTTAAATAAAATATAAGTTTTTCTAATGTACTTACTGAGGAATCTAACCTGTCTGTCACATTTAATAGATTATGTACTTGCGGAAGAAACATTATTGCTGATATAGATAATCCTAACATTACAGAACCTACTAATTTTAATGCTTTATATATAGTCTCTCTTATTTTTCCTTTTTGTAAATTATCTAGCAAACGGAAGAAAGCATATATGCCACTAAAAAGTAAAATCATATAAGCACAATAAACAGAAAATATAGCTATAAAAGTAGTAACAAAACTAAGTAGTAATATACCTTTTTCATATCTTAAAATATTTTCTATACAAATAAGAATTAAGATACTATAAAAACAAAAACTTCCTAAAAAATAATGCTGTCCCCATAAAATTAAAAATCCGTTAAATGCAAAGATATAGGAAGCAATTCCTTTTGCCTGTTCAGATATTTGAAAAAATCCGAGATATTTATAACAAAGTAAACCACAAATTATAATTTTTAAAATATGACTAAGAAGTAACATGTATGAAATAACTTCATTTCCAAATATAGAACTAACAATAATAACCAAAAATGAAAATGGATCTGCCATATAGATAGAAAATTTAATATTACTTGTTCCTAATCCATAAAAAAATGTCCAATCTGAAAAGTCGAATTCTCTTAAAGAATCTGTAAGGTAATTATAAAATGCAAAATAGGCATTTAGTGTATCCCCTCCAATATCGGTATATATAAAAACCTTTTTATCAATCATTATTTTTCCATAAATAATGATACAGGAAAAACTTAAAAGTAAAGTTAAAAGAAATAAGGATCTTTTTTGTATATCTATTTTAAGCCAGAAATCATATCCCTTTCTTATAGTAGAAGTTTTAAAAAAGAATAAAAAAAGGATAGTAAGAAAGAAAACTTCTAATATAGCAAAAATAGTAAAAATTGTTTTTAGTTCTATTGGAGTTGTAGAATATTCAATTTTACTGATTGAAATTTTAATATCTGATTCATTTGTTAAATCTAACCTTAATTTTCCATTAAAGTTATCTTTTAAAGGTAATTGGACTTTTTGTACTCCTTTTGTTAAAGTAAACCCAATTGACTTTTCTTCTGTAAAGATTTCTTCTTCATTTGCATAAAATATCTGTGCAAAAGTATCTTTCGAAATTTTATCTACTATAATTTTTATATAAGTAGGGGGACTATTTGGTGTCCAAATAAGCCAAGGATCTGTAGATTCAGAAACAATACTATCATCTATAAGATTAAAATCTTTTCTATTTTGATATAATTCTTCTCCATAGATCGTTTTTACTTTTGATACATTGAGTGGCGAAATAATTTTATTTGCAACCCAAAAAGATGAAAATAAATATATAAAAATCGTTCCTATTAGTACAAATGTAGTAAATATTAATATTTTTTTGTTTTCTTTTTTTATATACATGTTATATTTATGATTTTTAAAATCATAGTTCTCCTTTTAATAAAATTACTTATTATACAAATTTTTACTTCACTATATTTGTATATTTTTTTGTATATTTATTTTACTCATTCTTTTTTCTTCCTCAATAATAAGAATTTGTCCTTGATATTTTCCCGAAAGAAGTTTGCTCATTAAAATATGGACCAAAAATCCACTATAATGATAGTTTGTTCCATCAGAAAAATGATTTGTAACATCCTTCCTTAATATTGTTTTTACTGTAAAATAGTAAGTCCTTTCAGAGTTAAAGAAAGAAAAGAAAATTTTGCATGATTTACTATTTATTCCTGGTATTAGTGCCCAACCTTTAATATCCAAATATTGTTCTTTACATTCAAATTCTTCAATATAAAATTTAATTTCTCTTGATTCTTCTTGATATTTTGAAATATCAACTATTGCACTATCTTTTAGACTAAATGGAGAAATATATTCTACAAAATTTTGTTTTAACTTCTGGTTATATTCATTTAACCAAGGTAAATGATATTTTTTTAATAATGCTTGAGGCCAATGACATTGTTCTATTAAACGAAATAATGTTTCTCTTGCTTTTTTGGAGTAATAAGCTTTAAAGATTTTTATTAACGATAATGTTTGTTCTTTACTTTCTAATAATCCTCTTCCAAAGTTTTCATTATGTTTCAGTTGAAAATACATATCTATTAAACTAGGATCTGGATCAGTAACTAAATTTTTTAGACTTTCTAAAGCATAAGGTTTTAGTTCTATTGCCATCATAGAATAACATTTTGCAAAATTACACCAAATTTTTATAGTTGAAAGAATCTCTTGCTGAAAATTTTTTGTAAATTTAAAATATACATTATCTTCTTCTTTCACTTTCTGTTTTATTGCTTTTACTTTATTGGATTCTATCCGATACCCCATTGTACTACCACTATTAGAATTACAAAGCATTTCAATTGGATCAACATAACTAAGGCACCATAAATATTCTTCTGCATTTTGGTTGGATAAAAACGCTTCCTTTTCTGTATTAGAAACTGGCGGATAAAAAGGCTCAAATAGACCAAGATAATATCCATAAATTTGTTTTTCTGGAAATAAAATTGCAATGTTATCTTGAATAGATCCTCTCCATCCAATATCTACAATAAATAAATTTTCTTTTCCTTTAAAAATGCCTTTTTCTTCAAAATATTTTTTTATTAATTCTCTCTTTTTTTGTAATTCTTCTGATATTTTTTCTTTAAAATTTTTATCATTTAATAAACTTTTTACTCGTTCATCTTCATAAATTTTATAAATAATTTCTTGAGATTGGATTTCATATTTTTCTAAGAAACTCATGTAAGGTTCAATATTAATATCAAGAGAAGTAAAAAATGTACTAAAAGATTGATCATGATATTGAATCCATAATCTCATCCATTCTTCAAGATTTGCATTATATACAGAAGGAGCGAATGTAGCCATTCTACTTACTTCTAACATTTCTGCTCTTGGTACAAACTCTGAAAATAAATCTGTCTTAATAATTTCTTCGTGGATCTTCTTAAAAAATTCCCCCTCACGTGTAAAATAATATATCTTCTTTGCTTTCCTTTGAATTGCTTTTTCTAAAATTTCATAAACAAAGTCAAAAAATATTAGAGAATATTTTTCTCCAATTAGATTTCCTTGTCCTGGTAAATCTTTTTTAACCTTTTCTAAATATCCCTCTAAATTTCCTTCTAGTCTTTGTTTATAATGTAGTTCTTTTAATTCTCTCTGTTTTTGTTCTTGTTCAGGTAGATATTGTATACTATTGATCCCCATTTTTTTAGGAATTTCAACATCTGCTTTTTTATTATCTCCTAAATGAAAATGTTCACTTGGAGTAATATGGAGTTGACTTTCTATATAAGAAAATAATCTTCCACTTTTTTTGTTATAACCAGAATCACATGAAATAAAAATACCATCTAAAGGAAGTTGAGTTTCATATCTGCTTAAGATTTTTGTCATTAAGTTAGAAGGATAATAAAAGTCAGATAATAAATAAATTCGATCTGATTTATATTTTTTGATCTCTTCTACAATATTATGATCTAATCGTGTTAATTGTATTTCTTGTTGTAGTTCTATTTCTACTAACTTTTCTATTAAATTCTTTTTAGTAGAAATCTCTAATTGCCCTTTAATAATTTCATCTAAAGTAGCTTCTAGCACCTCTTGTATTTGGTATTCATCATCTTTTCCAGCTTCTTTTGAAGCTTGTGCCAAGTTCCACTCACATTTTTGTCTTATCTGCTGAATTGAAAAGATATCTGAATAAAATTCTATATTAATAAGTTCTCGGAAATAGGTCAAAAGAAATCTTGCCACTGCTAATTTAGTTTCATCTGGTGCACATTCTCTACGTAAGACTGTATCCCAAATATCTAATGTCAGAACTTTCATTTTTACCTCCCTGAATTATTTTAAATATCCATATTATTTTCGATAAGAACTAATCCATGCTTGTTGAATTACTTGACTATATTTTTCTATCATTTCTTCGTAACTATTAATAAAACGAAGAACCGTTTTTGAATTTGTCGCAAACTTTTTTCTGCACTCTGGATTACAAATTAACTGTTTTATTTTTTCAGTCATATTTTCTATATCACCAGGAGAAAAGAAATATCCATTTATATTTTCATAAACCTGTTCTGAAATTCCAAATACAGGTGTTGTTATAATTGGTAATTCAAATGCCATTGCTTCTAAAATTACTCTTGGATATGATTCATTATAAGAAGTGCAAACAAATATATCACTCGCTCGATAATATTGTTCTGTCTGATTTGTTTGCATAATAATAATTACATCTTTTTGTAATTGATTTTCTATAATATACTCTTGTATTTCTTCTAAATATTCTCCCTCTACTCCTCCTACAATATAAAAAAGCATCTTTTGTTTTGGTAGCTCTTCCTTTAACCGTTTTACTGATTTTACAAAGTCTAATTGTCCTTTTCTTATACATGTATTTCCAAGAATTAAGATCATTAATGTATCTTCTGAAATAGAGAGATGTTTTTTAGCATCTGAAATAGAATATTTCTTTTTATATTCTTCAATTTTATCAAAAACTACTCCATTATGTATTGTTTCAGAACTATAGTTTATATCTACGTCTTTATACATGACTTGTGTTGCTTTTGCACAAAAAATTAACCGATATACATAACCATAACAATTTAAATAGCTTTGCTGTATCTTCCAATTTAAAGAAGAAAAATACTGAAAACAATCTACACTTTCATGAATTGCCCAAATTGCTTTAATACCTAATTGTTTTGCTGCTTCAACTGCGAAAAAACATTCAATAGTATTTGCTACCACAAGATCAATTTCTTTTTCTTTCATAGACTGCATATATTGTTTTACTATTTCTTCATATTCTCTATAATTTTTTAATTTTTTTATTTCACATGGAATTATAACTGGATTTATACTAAATTCTTCTCTAATCTTTTTTGTAAGTTTTCCATCTGAAGCTGCTGCAATTTCAACTAAAATTTTTCCTTGTTTAGATAATCCTTTTGCAATTTCAAGTATTTGTAAAGGTGCACCCTCATAATTTAAATTATGTAATATAAACATTACCTTTGGAATACGAAGTTTTGGAGCAGTTAACGTACAAGCAGTAGATAGTTCAAAATATTCATTTTCTGTGGATAGATTACAGTTATAATAACTATCTTTATAAGTTTTATATTTTTCACGAAATGCTACTGTTTCTTCTATTTTATCTACATATCCTCTCGTTGCACCTTCATAATGATATAACATAGCTTCTGCAACAAATACATTTGTTTTTTTAAGTTGATTTATTACTTTCATACATAGATCTAAATCATTATAGGCAACCGAAAATTCCTTATTATCAAACATTCCAACTGAAAAAAAATCCTTCTTTCGAATTAAAAGACAGGCAGCAGTTACAGCAGAATAATTTCTAGTAGTATTTTCAAAATTAAGGTATCCCTTTTCTTTTATAGACAGTAATTTAAACGCTGGTCCTGCCATCTTATCATGCAATCCCATTATAATACCTGCATGTTGAATGGTTTCATCTGGAAATAACAGTTTTGCTCCTACAATTCCCACTTGATTTATATTTAAATAACCAACCATACAAGATAGCCAATCTCTTGTAATTATTTCAGTATCATTATTTAAAAATAGTAAATATTCACACTCACTTTGTAATGCTGCTTGATTATTTATATAGGAATAGGAAAATCCCTTTTTACTTTCATTTTCAATCCTTCGTACACGAATTCTATCACTTTGAATTTTTTCTAGATATTCTAACATTTCTGGATCATCACTTGCATTATCTACAATTGTTATTACAAAGTTTTTATAAGATGTTTTTTCTAAAGAACGAATACAACGGCTTAATATATCTTTTCCGTTTTTTGTAGGTATAATAATATCTACTTTTTCACCTTCATTTAAAAACTTTATACTAAATATTGGATACTCTTCCTGATTGATTTGTGTATTTTTATTTATCTCAACATCTAACTTTTTTCTTCTAAAATATTCTTCTAAAATATTTTTTTGATTTATATAATCCTCTGACAAGTCTTCTGAATTTTCTTCTTTATATAAAACTTTTTTAATATGCCCAATTCTTACATTCATTTCAGATGTCCGTAAAATAAAATCATATATTGCTTCTTTATTTAAAGGTAGTTGTTGTCCCCATATTTTAACTAATAAAGATTTTGTAGTTAAAATACAATTACCAATATAATTGCAAGATAAAATATGTTCTGGAGACCAGTCGGGTTTAAAGTTCAATTTTCCATTATAGAATTGGCTATCTGAATAAATTACATCAAACTGTTTAGGAGAATTTTCAAAGAGTAACTGTAATATTGTAGTTTCATCTAATATGATTCCTTCCTGCATAAATAAGATATTTTGTATATTCCAATTACTGATTCTAAAATATCCTTCTTTAATAGTTAAAATAAAAATCTTATTTTCCTTTTCATATTGTTGAAGAATTTCTTTTTGACTATTATCTTCTACAAGTAATAAGACCTCTGAAGCTTTTATATATTGGTTGTCGATACTCTCTATCTGCTGATATAGATTTTTTCCTGATTTTACACTTATTACTATACCTATAGTTTTATCTTCTATTTTCCTTATTAATTCTTCCTTTAAACTATTACTACATTGATTATTTTCTTTCCAAATTTCTTCTTTTTTATGGAATACAATTTTCTTTTTTAGAGATGCTTTTTTTACCTCATTATTTACTCCATCTAAAGTAATCTTTATTTCTTTTAAGATCTCTTTTAAAGATAATTTCTCTCTTCTTATTCTTCTATAAAATCTTACTATTGATTGTGCCAAAATTTTGATTTTAGACTGTTTTCCTTGATTAAGATTAGTATGAATCCATTCTTTCTTTCCTTTTTTACTTATAAAACATAGACTTATTTTATTTGTCTTTATTTGTTTTGATAATACTTTTGAAAAACCACAATATAATGAAGTTTCATAACGTTGGAATGTAGTATGAACATCGTTTCTAACTTTATTTGCACATAATTCAGCCAATAATTTTCCTTTAGAATATATATTTACTTTTACTGGTTGATTTTCGAACTTACAAAATGCCCAACCCCTAATTTTTAATTCTTGTTCTTTTATATTATAAGAAATACTATCAATAAATTTTAATATTTCTTCCTCTTGTTTGGGTATAGGCTTTATCTCCTCACAATAAACTTCTTGTTCTTCTGATTTTATATGTACACGAACTAAATCATTAGAAATATCTTCAAACACGCAATAAAACCCTTTTGCATTTTTTAACTCAATTTCTAAAGTCTTTGCTACATCTTCTCTTGGATATAATGTTAAAAAATTTGAACTATATTTTTTCCCATTTTGATCCAAAAAAATATCTATTTTAGTTTCTTTAGTTACTATCCAACCTTCTATAACAATCTTTTTTTCATTTACTAATAAAATTTGTTCTAGATAACATGGTATATGTTTCATATTTCTGTTTATACCTCACTTTTTTCTTTAATATAAATAGCTATCTTTTTCGTATTGTCCATCCAGAACGCTTTTTTATTTGATTAATACGTTCATTTAATTTTTGAATGTCTTTCCAATGCTGTTTTAAATTAATATTCTCTTCTATTAATTCTTGTTGTTTTATTTCTAAATTATTAATATATTTTTCTAGTTCATGCACTTTCCAATCTAGTTGTCCGATCCGAATATCCTTTTTTTGAAATTCTATGCTTTTTATCTTTTCTTCTTTAAGTTGTTGTTTATTCTGTTTTAATTGTTGTGTTATTTTTATAATAATTCTCTTTCTAAGTCCTAGATCTCTTTCTAATTCATGCACTTTCCAATCTAGTTGTCCAATTCGAATATCCTTTTCTTTTAACTGACTTTCTAGTGTTTTTTCCTCAAATTCTAGTTGTTTTTTCGAATATCTTTTTTGTTTTAAGTTCTCTTCTAGTTTTTCAATAAATTTTGTATCATATGCTAAAATAGTATAGCTTACTTCAATTTTTGTACTCTTTTCCTTTGGAAAATTACAAATAATATATGGATCATCTGTACCACAAATTTGTATTCCATCTACTATTTCTATTCCATTTTGATAAAGAATTGGTAATTTTATATTTCCTTTATTTATACTAATATTATTTAATTTGTAAATACAATTTACATTTAAAGGATCTAATCGAATCTGTTTTATTTCTTCATATCCTGTAATATCAAATGTGAGAGTAATTTCCTCTTGTTCTGGATTAATTTTAAATATGATAACTTGATTTTCGGAATACTCTATATTTGAATTTGTCAAAAGATACAGTTTGCTTTCATAACAATTATTATAAGATTCATTTAAAACAATTTGTTTTTGAATGAGTTTTTCTTTCTTTTGTAACTTCCATACAAATTGATAAATTTCTCCATATTTTCTCTTTTTTAGTTCTCTTGCTAAATCCCGAGATACTTGATTATAATTTGTATTTAATCCAGCAAATCCTACAGAACAATAAGTAGCTTTTTTTACTATAGCTTCTAATCCTGTCTTTTCAACGATTTTTTGTAAAGATTCATAAGTAAAGAAATGAATATGAGTATTATCAAGTAGTCCGATTTCTTGATAGTCAAATTGATCATTTAATAAATTTAAAATTACATCTGTATGAGCTAAATTTGGCACTGACAACAATATAGCACCCTTTGGAGATAATAATTTTTTACATCGGTTTAATAACTTTTCAGGTTCTCTTAAATGTTCTAAAATATCTGCTAAAATAATAAAATCATATTTTTCTTGTTTTAATTTCTCATACCAAAAGTTTGATTCTACATCTCCCTCTTTTCCAAGAAAAGCATTTCTAGCATATTGTTTTGCATAAATTCCTGCTTTATCTTCTAATTCTACAATATCTATTGTACAAGAAAGTACTTGTTTCATATATTTTGTAAGTCTTCCATGTGCAGGTCCAATTTCTAAAACTATACTATTTTTTTCTAGCATATCTATTATAAGAGAAATAGAATTTTCTGTATCCAAATCAAGTGAAAAATTATATTTATCCATTATCTTCCTACTTTCCTATTTCCATTCATGAGGAATAATACAACAACCTTCTCCTTTATATTCTGAAATTATTTTAAACTGTTTAATATTTTTAATATATTGAATTTGTACAGTAGCTGTTTCGTCAAAAATGGCAATATCAAAATAATATTTTCCTCCAACTGCTCTAATTCCTAAAGGATATTCGAGATAAAATATATTTCTTCCATACTTCCAAGGTATTTTTACTTTATCAAGTAAGGTATTTACTCCACAAATATAAGTATGATCTTCTCGCATAATTGCTGCACCTAAAACAGGATCTTTAATTTTATCATCATAAACATCATAAACTATTTGTAGTTTTATATATTCGTCTAATTCATATTCATATCTTTCATTTCCTGTACGATCTAACATTGCAAAATGGACAAGTTCTGCAACTATAGTATTCTTATCCTGAAATTCATTTAAAGATGATATTATTGTCTGTTCTTTTTCTTTCTTAAAACGCAAAAATCCTAAATATTCATCTGCTACTTCATTAACTTCACCGTCTTTTTGAATTTCACCATTATGAATCCAAATTCCACGTGTACAAAATCTTCGGATTGCACTAATATCATGTGATACAAATAAAACAGTTGTTCCACTATCCATCATTTCTTTCATTTTTTTTAAACATTTAATTTGAAACTGGATATCTCCAACTGATAAAGCTTCGTCTACAATTAATATTTCTGGTTCTACATTAACTGCTACTGCAAAAGCAAGACGAGCAAACATCCCACTAGAATAGGTTTTTATTGGTTGATAAATATATTCCCCTATTTCTGCAAAATCAATAATTTCTTGTTTTCGTTTTTCAATCTCTGTTTCAGAGTATCCCATAATAGTCCCATTCAAATGAATGTTTTCAATTCCTGTGTACTCCATATTAAATCCTGCTCCAAGTTCTAATAATGCAGATACTCTTCCATTTACCTCTACATTTCCTTCAGTAGGTGTTAAAATTCCTGTTAATATTTTTAATAATGTAGATTTTCCTGCTCCATTTACTCCAAGTAATCCAATGTTTTCTCCTTTAAATATTGTAAATGTAATATTTTTTAAAGCAAAATATTCTTTATGAAGTTTTTTCCCAAAAAAAGTTTCTTTTAATCGATCTGTCTTTTTTTCGTATAATGGATAAACTTTACTCATATGTTCTACCTTAATTACTATTTCTTCAGTCATTCTCTCCTCCTATAAAACATCTGCAAAATGTGGCTTTAATCGATAAAATAACTTATATCCAATTGTTAAGCATACTATACAAACTGCCCAAAATTGAAAAGATGTCATAAGAAATCTGTAAGATAGTAATTTAGGAGTTCCAAACATTATTTGGCGATATCCATTTACAATATAATACATAGGATTTAATTGGAAAATCCATATATATCTTATATTTAATGTTTCTAAATTCCATAAAATAGGTGTTATCCACATAAAAATTTGTAAAATAATACTTATAATTTGTCCTATATCTTTAAAAAAGACATATAATATACTTGTTATAGAACTTATTGCTAAAGAATAGATTCCTATACAGCAGGAAAAATATAATAACCAAAAAAGAGAGAACTTAAATTCATATCCAAAACCCAAATATATAAGTAATAAAATTATAAGAAAAAATAAATGTACAAACATTGCAGATATCATCTTAACCGGTGGTAAAATACCAACTGGAAATCTTATTTTTTTTACTAAGTAAGAGTACTCAATAAAACAATTTGTTACATTGGTTACTACATCTGAATGAAAAAACCAAGGAACTAAACCAGCAATTAACCATATTGCAAAAGGCGTTTCTCCTACTTTTGAATTCTTTAATCCAACTTCAAATACAAACCAATATAGAGTAATTGTAATTATTGGCTGAACAAATGCCCAAAAAATTCCGAAATAAGAACCAGCATATTTTGTTTTAAAATCATTACATGCTAATTTCCATATCATTTTTCTATTTTTTAAAAAGACCTTCCATATAAATTTTACCTTTCTTCGAAATATAAACAGACAAACAGCTATTAAATCTAAACAACTACAGATAAATAAAACTTTTTCATTTATTTGCTTTTCTTGAATTCTTTTTAGACCTGTCAGATATCCCAAATAAAATACACAGTATGGATCCTGTCCTATTGTTTCTAACTTTGCACCATTTTGAATTTCTTCTAAATGTACTATATCATTAGAATATAAAAAATTTTGTTTTTGAAATAAATTAAATTTTTCATTCCATTTTCTATAACTTATTATAATATCTGTAACTTCTTTTTTATCAGGCTGTGTTCCTAAATCAATTCGCAAATAAGAGATATAAGTAGGAATTTGAAATTTTAAGTTTCCACTAGAACAAAAAATTGTTTGAGAACTTTCTTCTACAAATTCTTCTGTTTCTCCCCAGAACACTTGTACTGTATCTTGTAATTGTGTTTTATAATTCAATTTTAATTCTATAAATTCTAAATCCTTTTTATTATGTCGAACAATAAAGGAAAGTAATAAATTTAAACCCAGTATACATATAACATAGAACAAAATACCAAGTATATATCTCTTTTTTTTCATCTTTTTTAACCTACTTTATTTTAAGATCCACTCTGTGTTGTGTTAAATTAATATTATAAAATGGATCATTTTTTCTTTTTTGATGTTTATATTTTAATAAGCTTAGTGCTTTTTTTTGTTGAGCTTTTTTTTGTATATCATATTGTACTTTTCCTCTAGAAACAGATTCAGAGTGATATAAAACAACATCATTACGAACTACATTATAATATCCAGATTCGGATAAACGGTAACATAAATCTACATCATTATAATCTATTGGAAATTCTACATCAAAACCTCCCACTTGTTCAAAAACTTCTTTCCGAATCATAAAACAAGCTCCTGTTACTGCACTATAATTATAAACACAACAATTTCTTCCAAAATAATAATTTTGGTTATCTTCTTTACCAAAAAGAACATGACTTGGTCCAGAACAAAGCGAAATTACACCACAGTGCTGAATTAGTTTACTTTTTGGATAATATAACTTCGCTCCTACTGCTCCTACATGAGACAATAAGACATGTCCTGCCATTCGCTCCATCCACCCAGTCTTAATTGCTTCTATATCATCATTTAAAAATAGTAATATGGATCCTTTTGTTTTTTTTGCTGCTTTATTACATTGGCTAGAAAAATTAAAATCTTCTTTTTCATAATAATATTTGCATCCTATATTATTGCATATTCTTTCATATTTTTTTCTATTTTCTAGGCTACTTCCATTATCCCATACAATTATCTCATATGGCATATTTATTGTTCGAATCAAGCTTTGAATACAAACTTGTAATAAATTTGGATGATCTTTAGATAATAAAATAATACTTACAAGAACTTTTGGATTTATTTGATAAACTACATTCCACTGATAACTATCCTTTTTAAACTCTAAAAATGCTTTAATCCCTCTTCTTTTTAAAGCTTCTTCTTTCGCTCTTTTTGCTGCTTGTTGTATATATGGTTTTGCTTCTAAATTTTTTGCTGTAGAATGATTATGTGTTCTCCAATGATATAATATTTTTGGAATATGTATAATCTTATCTGTAATCTCCATTGTACGTAAAATCAAATCATAATCTTGTGCTCCATCAAATTCTGAACGAAGTCCTCCAATCTGTTCTAATATATCTTTACGATAAACAGATAAATGACAAGTATACATAAATGACATTATTGTATCTGGAGACCAATCTGGTTTAAAAAATGGAAGATATCTTCTTCCTATTGATGTAATTTTATCCTCATCCGAATAAATCACATCACATAAAGGAAAATCATTGATTTTTAAGGCTACTTCATATAAAGCATTCTTTGCCAAAGTATCATCACAATCCAAAAAAACAATAAATTCTCCCTTTGCCATTGTAATTGCATCATTTGTAGCTTTTGAAATATTCCCATTTTCTTTCCGGTATTTTATATGAATTTTGTTATTATTTTGATATTTTTTTAATATTTTTTTAACTCCTGTTATAGTAGAAGCATCATCTACAATACATAATTCCCAATGATCATATGTTTGACAAAGTACAGAACGAATACATTCTTCTAAATATTTATTTTTTACATTATAAACAGGTAGAATAACAGATAAAAATGGTTTAAATGATAATCTTTGTAAATTAATTTGGTTTAATTCATTTTTCCTTCTCCAAATAGCGTAAGAAAGATTTATATTTAGTTTTCCTAATAATTTTATATATATCATGTAGAAAACTGCTTTTAATCCTTCTTCTTCTAAGATTCGTAAAAATGTATTCCATTTTCTAAGTAGTATTCTCATATACCCTCCATTGAATCTTATCTATTAGAGCAACCCAAATAGTCCAAATATTCTAAAGATAAAATCATCCTTCCAATTCTGTCGATAAATTCTTTTTTCAAAAAGTAACTGCTTTCGTATCGTTTTATCTCTTTTATTTTTTATTAATAATTTTGTTAATTGTTTCTTTTCTTTTGGTATCACATTTTTATAAATTTTAAAAAACTCTCCTGCCTGTTTTGATAATTGTCCTCTATGTCTTTTAAAATTTTTTAATCTTCTTTTATAGTTTTCTAAACGGGTAATAGCCATTCCGACAGTATTATTTTCATGCTGACGATAAAATACATATGGCTGTGGATCATAGATTACTGTTCCAAAAGCAGCAGCAACTAAGTATAACCAAAAATCGTGCATAATTACAAAGTTTGGTGTTTTTTCTTTTAAAAGAGAAAGTAATCCCTTTGAAAATACACAAGTACAACCTGTACAGATATTTTCTATTAAAGCATTTCCAAAAGATGGTCTAACTTTAGAGTAAGACATTCCTGTAGAAAGCCTTTTTCCTGTAGCGTCCACTGGTTGAACTGCACCTGCATATAGACATGGAAATGTTTTTATATTGCTCTTTTTCTTTCTACATTCCTTTTCTAATGTTTTAACTGCATGACTTAGTTTATGTTCCATCCATATATCATCCTGATCAGCGAGAGCATAATAATCATACTGTAAAACCGACGCCTGTTGTAAGAGTATAAAGAAACTTCGAATTACACCCAAATTTTTTCCATAAAGAACGGGAAGTATTTTTACACTTCCCCCTGATTTTGAATAATGATATTCATACTCTTTGAGAATAGAAACTGTATCATCTACAGAGCCATCATCTCTGATCAATAATTCTACATTACAGTTCTTTTGTGTCAAAATACTATCTAACTGTTCTTTTAAATATGCTTGTCCATTGTAGCAAGAAAGTAGAACTAAAACTGTAGGTTTGAAAGGATATACGTTTTTTTTCATAGAAAGATATTCTCTTCTTTCATATCATTATTAAATATAACTCTTCTTATTTTTTGTTTCCTTTTTCAGATTTTAAAACAACTGTTTCATAAACCCGTTTCATCTGTCTTTTAATAACTGCTTTATCATACAATTTCAGTCCGTTTTCTATCGAAGACTGTTCTAATGGTATTTTTATTAAATCTTTTTGTTCTCTTCGCTGTTGTTCTATTTGTAATCCTTTTATCCATGCACTTTTGTTTTTTCCAGAAATCAAGATTCCATCTGTATGTTGTAGAATTTCTTGATTTCCACGGATATCTTCTGCAAGTAAATCTAAGCCAGCCGCTGCTGCCTCTAAAAGTGCCACTGGCATCCCTTCTTGTAAAGAAGGAAATAAAAAAACATCTGCAGCAAAAAGAAGCTCTCTAATATCTTGTCTATATCCTAACAAAATAATTTGTTTTTGTAATCCAGCACGATAAATCTGACGTTTTAGCGAGGAAAACTTTGTTCCTTTTCCTGCAATTAAATAGTAACTTTGTTCTGAAAGGAGTTGTTTTTGTTTTAGTTTAGTAAAGGCAGAAATCACTACTCGATGATTTTTTCGTTTACTTAATTCTCCTACACTCAAATAAATGGTTGCTTCTCCAGAAATTCCCAACTCTTTTCGTATTTTTGTACGTATATGTTGTTTTTCTTGTGAAGTAATATTTTTTCCTGTCCAATAGGAAAGATCAATTCCTACCCCATGCACCCATTTTACTTTTGTTGTCAAATATCTGCACATCTTTTTAGCGCGATATGTATCTTCTTCATTCATAGTAATCAAAAGATCAGCATCTTTTGCCAACCATCGCTCTACTGGATAATATAATATCCAATTTTTTAATGGTGCACCCTGATAAAAATGAAATCCATGTGCAGTATAAATAACGTAAATCCCTTTTTTTCTTCCATTTATTCGACGTACTGCAAGTCTAGCTAAAACTGCACCCATTGGTGTATGACAATGTATCAGTTCATAAAAATCCTTTTGTAACAGTCTTACCAGTTGATGATAAGCTTTTAAATTCTTCCAAAAGTGATATGGAGAACGTACAAAATCAATTTGGTGGTTTTGAATTCCTGTTTTCTTTAACCTCTGATTATCTGTTCCATAGTGTGGATTTTTAAAGTTAGACGCATAGTGTACTTCATATCCTAACTCCTGTAACAATTTAACATTTTCCATTTCAAATTGTGGAACAAAACCACTTACTGTTGTTATCAACAGTGCTTTCTTATTCATTTTCCCAATTCTAAATGCTCCTTTGATTATAGTAAAGTTCGCGAAATATCACCTTTCACGAACTT
>CAJUGJ010000012.1 GCA_910586015.1 uncultured Lachnospiraceae bacterium | reverse complement strand
GATGAACGGCAAGACCACAATCCCGACAAAGACATGGAAAGAAGAATACACCAAATTGACTGCCGAGAGGAAAACGCTCAATCAACGGTATCTTGCACTGAAAGAGGAAGTGAAAGAAGCCGAGAAAATCAGAAAGAGCGTTTACAGTATCTTACGGCAGGAACAGAGGAAACAACAGCCCTACAGAAAGCAGGATATGGAGCGATAACAGACAGGGCGGCGGGATTGTCAATACTTATCAACGTCGCCTGTTTTAGTGTTTTGTTTGCCCGATAGGCTGGAGGTTTGATAATAGTACCAAATCACATGATATAATCCATCCAGTTTGCAGAAATCATACTCGACAACTGTTGAATGGTATCTTTTAATTCCTCTGGTTTTCTTTCATAAATGTCAATCAGCGTGTCCAATACCCCTAAAACACGTCCCTCATTAAACTGCTCTTTTTCTAGTTCGCGCGGTCTGATATGCTCACGATACTTATTCTGCGCAAAAATGATATATGGCAATCCTTCTGCATAACGTTCGGCTATCCACATTCCAACGCCATATACCGCAGCTTGATTCATACACGCAAAATATTTATCGCTGAAATACACAATCGGATATACCTGAAAGATTTCTTCCTCTCCATTCTCCCGCCATTGCCCTTTCACCATAAATGAGAGCAGCTTCTTCACGCTCATGGCGTCCATATACGGCAGAATGTATCGCTCTAACGCAAGCACCACATCCTTCCACACTTCCTCGAAATGTTCCGTCTTGTAATAATAAGACCCGTTCTCTGGAATGGTCACATTCCACCAGAGATTTGTTTCAATTTGTTCCTGCTTTTTCATGACACGCAACAATGAGCCATTGACCAAATCCACATACGCACTCTCAAAGGGAGCTTTTCTATAATAGATATGAAAACACGGTGTCAAATGTGAGCCGTCTGTCCGTAGGCTGACTTCATCAATAAAATCTTCTCTGACGCGGATCAGACAGTTACCGCTTTTTGGATGCGGTTGAAATCCTAATGGTTTGAGCAATTCCCTCAAGCGTTTCCGCACCAGCTTGACGGCTTCTTTTTTAGTTATATTAGTTTCATCCATAATATATTATTCCTCGCAAGTCCCGATTGTTGGTTAGAAGTATAGCATATCTTCCCACTGAAATCAATTCCCATTCTACATCCGTTCCTCCTATCCAGACCGTCTACACTACTGCGATGGCTGCCGGTAGGTTTTGCAGTGGCTTTGCCTTCGCGCCCCCGACCTCTTATCGGGATTGGGGTAAAAAGAAGTCTCAAATTTCTGTGCGTTGATCTTCCAGTTTTTACCCATGATATGTGTATAGATTTCCGTGATCATGTCGATCTGTGCGTGGTCGATATTTCCTTGGGTGGCTTTCCGATCCCCTTTGTTCAGCTTGTAGGTCGTGCTGGAGTGGCGCAGGGAATGGAATACCACTTTAATGTGTTTATGTATCATAAAACTTGACAAACACACATTATTTATATACAATATAATGTGTATAAAAAAGGAGCGATTGTCATGGGAACTGAGATTACAATAAAAACTCTTTTGGAAAATTCATCGGATGGTATCATTACGACCAGACAGATAACAGAATCCGGAATTCACCGAAGCGTATTGCAGAAGCTTGTAAAGGATGGAGAATTATATCGTTATGGACGGGGGCTTTATATACGGAGTGATATATGGGAGGATGACTTCCATCTGCTGCAGTGCAAGTATAGAAGGGGTATCTATTCCCATGATACAGCATTGTACCTTTTAGAATATTCAGACAGGACACCGGAAAAATATACAATGACTTTTCCAAAAGGGTATAATGCGCCTTCTCTTAAACAGGAAAATATTATTGTGAAACGAGTTGTGCCAGATAATTATACACTTGGAATCATCGAAATAAAGTCGCCCTGCGGGAATCCCATCAAAATATACAATCTCGAAAGAACATTATGTGACATTGTGCGTGGCAGCGGCAGTGATATTCAGATCGTAAATGGAGCAATGAAACGGTACGCGGCTTCTAAAGAAAAAGATATACACAAGTTGATGAAATATGCGGAGCAGCTAAGGGTAAAACCAAAGATATTGCATTATATGGAGGTGCTGCTATGATAACCAGAAATCCAATGCAGCTTAAAGCGTTCATTAAGAAAAAGGCAGCAGAGAAAAATATTTCTGCACAACTTGTCATGCAGAACTACATATTGGAGAGGCTGCTGGAAAGAATTTCACTATCAACATATAAAAATAATTTTATATTAAAAGACGGATTCTTAATATCGGTAATTGTTGGGCTGGATACCAGAACAACGATGGATCTGGATACAACAATAAAAGGCTTTACATTAACTCATGAATTAATCCGAAAGGTTTTTAAGGAAATATGTGCTGTTGAAATAGAGGATGATGTGAGCTTTACTTTAGAAGATATTTATGATATTCGTGAAACGGATGATTATCCCGGCATACGTGTTTCTTTAAAAGCGAATTATCCTCCCATCAGTGTACCTCTGACGGTAGATGTTACGACTGGGGATATAATCACACCGAAAGAAATAGAATATACATTTAAACTTCTCTTTGATGACAGGACATTAAGTATATTGGCTTATAATCTGGAAACAGTTCTGGCAGAAAAAATAGAAACTGTATTATCACGCAGTATTGCCAATACCCGACCAAGAGATTTTTATGATATACATATTATCTTTGCTTTGCGTGGAAACGAATGCGATAAAAATATTTTGAAACGGGCATTGGATCGTACAAGCGCAAAGAGGGGGAGTAGTCATGTGATGCAAAATTATGTGGAAATCATTAAGGAAATCAGGATAATCTACAGATGCAGAATCTTTGGAAAAAGTATCAGAAAAATTTTGATTATGCAAAGGATATTACTTTTGAAGACGCCTGCAATTCTGTTAAATATATCATGGATTACATTATGATATGCAATAAAAAGGCACAATAAACTTGGTTCTACGAGAATACGTTAGACATAAAGTCTTAGGACTTGATTTTTTGAATATTTGTTATCAGCCATGCTGCTAAGAGGGAATCGAACACGAAATTGCACTTTCAGAGCTGTTACTACTAATCTGCTAATAGCAAACTTTTTTCAAAAGGTATCCTTTTGAGTGTACTGATGGCTACGGAAGTGATAGAGGAAAAGGAATGACAGATAATAGGTTTTGTGATAAAATATTCATAACTAATGAGGAAATAAATTTGAATTTGAAGAGGTGTTATGATGATAAGACATATATGTATGTTCACATTAAAGGAAGACAACAAAGAAAAAAGTATTGCAGAGTTTTTTGAGAGAGCCGAAAAGCTTAAAGAATTAGATATAATTAAAAAATTTAACATAGTTAAAAATGCAGAAAAAACACCAGCCTCTAATTATGATGTGGCTTTAATTTTCGACTTTGATACAGTAGAAATGTTAAATGAATATCAGAAGTCACCGCAACATTTAGAATTTGGTAAATTTGTATCTTCTGTTAGAGTTGATAGAGCATGTATTGATTATGAATTTTAATTCAATAATTACAAATTCTAGTTTGTTGTATTTACACTAAAAAAAATTAGATTGCAGAAATCGAAAAGGATAATTTTTGCCGAACTCGACTTTTAGAATGAAATGTTATAATAAAACCACCAATAATAGAATTTGTAAGGAGAAAAATATGGATTTTTTAGAATTAGCAGAAAAAAGATACTCTGTACGAAATTTCAAAGAACTTCCTATTCCACAGATGATAATAGATAAAATTCTTTTAGCTGGAAATGTTGCACCAACTGCACATAATTACCAACCACAGAAAATAATCGTGGTTAATTCACAGAAAGGACTTAAAACATTGAAGAAATGCACAGAATGTCATTATAATGCTCCGCTTGCATTTATTATTTGTTATGACAGGAAAAAGTGCTGGAAACGATTATATGATGATAAAAATAGTGGTGATATAGATGCAAGTATCGTTGCAACACATATGATGATGGAAGCGACAGAACTTGGCATAGGAACTACATGGATAATGTATTTTATCCCAGAAGCTATCAAAATTGAATTTGATTTATCAGACAACATTGAGCCTGTTGCAATTTTAATTATGGGATATACAGACGCAATGCCTTCGCAAGAACATTTTAAAAGATGTAATTTAGAGGATTATGTATCTTACGTATAAATAAAGGAGTTTTGATAAATGAAACAATTTAAAGATTACTTTGATATATTAAGGGATGATAGAGTGCAGAAATTTCTTGGTGTCGGAGTACCGCTATTTGATAAGGAACCGCACATTACAAATTAGCTCAATAATGTTAATGGGAAACTTTTGAAAAGAAAACTTGTATTTACATGGTGTGTAAAAGAAAAAGTAAGTAAAAAGGTAATTGGAAGAATTGATTTAGGAGGATTTGTTAAAAAAACTATAGCGGAAATCTCTTACCATTATTCTTATGATAGTTGGGGAAAAGGTGTTGCTATTGAAGTCGCAGCAAGAGTAACCAATTTCGGCATAAAAGAACTTGGGCTTCGAAGAATTCAAGGTCTTGTTCATATAGAAAATAGGTCTTCAATACGTGTACTTAAAAAAAATGGATATTTGCAGGAGGGAATTCTTCATTATTATCCTTTTGGGCGAGAATTCCATGATGTTATAATGTTGGCTATTGTGCAATGATAAAAAGTAAATTATGGTTTGTAGAATTGTACTTTTTATCATTGCACAATAGTCGTATATACAGAACAGCACACCAAGATAGGAAATCAAAAAAGGGTGCTAATTTTTGGCATTTTGAGAAATCACCAGTATTATGCCAAAAATGAGATAGAAAAAATATTTGGAAAATTTACAGGCTGTCTATTCAATCTCGTCTTCTGGATCTTCACAGGATTTCAAGTATTCAGACAAAACAGAAGACATTTCATTTAATCGTATGGCTCTATGATATTCTGAACCATCAGGAGGTACTATTTCTACGTTAATAACTACATTTTTACGCTCCTCTCCAGTTCCAAACAATCCAGATCTATCAAGTCTTTTCATTGTTTCTTCCATTGAATTCACTCGTATATCCCATTCATCATCTTCATTCGATAATTCTTCGTCTCTTTTATTAAGCAATTCTTGTATTTCATGAAAGAATTCATCATATCCATAAAAAACATATGGAGAATCGGAACAACTCCATTTAAAACAATTTTTCTCTTCATCCGTTATTTTATCATTTATAATTGTTTTTTCCAGTGCTTCATAAGACCACGCAGAAATGTATGGAAGTCCTAGATCAAAAACAAATACATAATAATAAAATTGTTCTTTATAATTCTTTTTTAAGGCTGAAAACGCATTATATGCAGCTTTTGAAAAGGTCTTAACAAGCTCCTCATCATATGTTTTAATATTCATTTTCAATCTCCTTTTCAAAAAATATTTTTTAATTTTCTCGTCATGGTATCTAGGATTATTGTATACAATCTTCTTCCATATGTAAAGGGAATTGTGACTGAGAAAAGAGAAATTAAAAGAACATAATATATCATTGTGATCCAGTCAAAAGTGTGCTATACTGATAGCGATAAATAGGAATTTATGCCAAAGGAGAAATAGAAAATGAAATTCATATTAGAATGTGAAGAAATAGATGGCTTTGTTTTTATAGATAAAAGCTATTTAGCAGAATTGAATAGTGATATGTTATATGCTATGGATATTTTACTCGATCGATTTGGAAAAACGGAATTAATTTTTGATTTTCCAAATGAGACGTGGGAGACTGTAAGATCACGAGAAACAAAACAAATAAGGGAATTTTGTGGGCATGGAAAGATGATAATTTGGCTTTTGGATAGTATGAAAAAGGAATGTAAAATTGAAAAAGGCAATGAAATTATAGATTTTCCTAAATGGTTGCATATTCCTACGGGTAAATTATTAGCAGTTACAGCAAGTGAGTTGATTCAATGTCTCTCATATCCAGAATTAGAAATGGAAAAGATTTTTGAATTAGAGGTTGAGAACGGATGGTATGCAATATGGGATAAAGGAATCGATAAAATTATGTACTGTAAAAAAGAGCCCCCAAATTTTATTCCCTCAAATATTCAAGAAATGTGATATTACAGTATTACCAATATTTTTTCTGTCATATTTGTCTTTTATAGTAAACAAATAAGTATATATATCCTGAAACTGCAATATCAATTTAAGGTGGTTAAGTTATTATGGACATTTCAAGAATGTGATATACTATAAAGCAATACATGGATTTGAAAGTGAGGAAATGTAACATGATACCTATAACGATGCAGCTTGATGAAACAGATATATATGAATTAAAAAAATTTATTGTAAATCAAAAGATAGAACAAGAGATAGAGGAAGAATATTTGATTTTATATAATTTTGCAATGGATTGTATCTATTCTGAGCGTATTCAGCCAGAGTTAATAAAATACCTGCTGCCATTTTATTTAAAGGCGATGGAGTGGGCTGTGTTATATAATAATAAAATAGCAACCGATATTTATTATGAATTTAATTTGGCAATGTTCTTTAATCAAAAAAATTTTAGGTATGCGGTTGGAGAAAGAAATTATCAAGCTATTATGAAATATTATATTCATCACACAATAAAGAAAATGGAAAGACAGAATGTATGTATTCTTGAATGGATTTCTCTATTTAATACTACAACTGCATTGTATCATAATAATATTAAACAGTTATTTCGAAAAATTTTTGAAGGATCATTAGAAATAAAATATTCATTTTTTCAATATCTTTCGATTCTTCTTTTTAAGGAAAATGATAATTTACTTGCTATAAATGAAACACGGAAATTTTGGACAAGTCATATTTGGGATTTTGATGATGGATATTTTTCAAAAAAATTTTTTTGGAATGATGCGATTATTAAATTTTTTGATAGAGAAATAAATAGAAAACGGATTGAAACTTTGTTTGGAGAAATAAAACCATTCATATATCATATCCTTGAGCCAAAATTGGTTGAGCTTTTCTATGAGGAAATGAATGAAAGCTTGGATTCTGGTATTTTTTATAATAGAAAAACAGAGTATTTAAAAAAAATAAATGATACTTCAAGAGAGTATATATATTGGGATACTACCTTTTAAAATCAAAGTATTATATTATTTTTCTGTTCTTCTACGGTGCCATTCATTCCAAAAGGCAATATATCCATTTCTATCAAATTCATCTGTTGGAAGTATTCTCGGCAGGCTGAACTTGTAAAATTTTTCAATTTTATCTACAAATTGAAACACTTCTTGTTTATATTCATAGAGGGAGAGGACTGTTTCTGAACCATCTTCTAAAATTAATTGGACTGTTTCTCCTTTATGAAGTACAGACCAATCAATACCATTAGGACAACCGGATATTACGACATTTTCTAGTTTATCATCTGCGATTAAACAAAAGCCACAACATGGAAGCATTTGATTGTCTTTATAAATGATATGATCTTCGGTCAGAGACTTTAATAAGTACAAAGCAGTTGCACTTACAGTTGCTTTATATGCTAACTTTCTTTTACCAATATACACAGTTACATATCCATGTAGACACAAATCTTCACAGTTATCTTTACGCATATCTATCCAACCAAGATTATCTACTTCTATCCGAAACATAAATGTTATCTCCAATCTTTTTTCATTATTTTGTCAATTTCCAACCTAAGTATCTTCTTGTTTTTGCTTTATAATTTTGATATTCTTGTCCAAATACTTCTGCAAGATATTTTTCTTCTTGTCTAATTTGTAAATGTAGCATAACAATAGCCCAAATTGTAAATACAAACAAAATGGGATGAAAGAAACAAAGACAGATACCGATATACATGAGATCAAATCCTAAAAATGCAGGATTTCGGCTGATCTTATATATTCCTCTAGTAACCATTTTCGTTTGATCTTCTCTGGCAAGTCCTGCCCTCCAACTATCACGCATTGTCCAAACCGCATTTGCAAATATAAAATCCCCGATATATCCTATCACACAACCAACAATCTGTAGCCATATAGGAAGTAGACTATATCCAAATATAATTGACAATATTTCAACGAAAACTATACTATAAGTGGCAATTTTCATGATTATTTCTATGTAAAATTCTTTATTATGTATTTGACTTTTTGCAATATGATCGGTTATAATTCCCTTTCTTTTTTGCATTAACATTTTTCCAATGTAGACAGAATAAAAGAAGAAGAGAATACCAAGAGCGAATATTTTTATCATCTTAACCTCCATTTTTTTTGATTATAGTTATATCTTTTTTATCATAATAGTCCACTAAAGGAAAAAGATTTTCCACTGTTTTCTGTTCTCTACTAACAAATACTTTCCTTAAAGATAGTATTTGTCAAAAAAGTATGTACTTGTTTTTTTGACATTGCCAATATAGAATAGCATAAAGAACGATATTAAGCAAGGGAGTGAAAAATTTGAAAAAAATAATAGTCATTTTAGGCGATGGGCGAACCAATGGAAATACGATACAGTTAGCAGAATCCTTTATGAAAGGAGCTATAGAAGCTGGACATCAAATAGAGCTTGTATCATTAAATAAACTGAATGTGAATGGCTGTACAGGCTGTAATGCCTGTCGCTATGGAAAACCTTGTGTACAAAAAGATGATTTTAATTCACTTGTTCCAAAGATAAAAACAGCAGATTTAATCGTAAATGCAAATTAACTATCTTGAAAACAACATTTCAAGATAGTTAATTGGAAGATTATATAAATACAACTATAAACAATTCAATACCAATTTAGAATAAAAAGGAACTCATCTATACGTTACTATGAAATTTATTCTATAATCGTTCCATTTGTTGATATTGTGATAACGTTCCAAGGAATAAATTTTCCACTTGACATAAGTGCCTGTTTTACTGCATTTTCAATACCACCACAACAAGGAACTTCCATACGAACTACTGTAACACTTTTAATATTATTTCCTGCAATAATCTGTGTCAGCTTTTCTGTATAATCTATCATATCAAGTTTTGGACATCCAATTAAAGTAATTTTATTTTTAATGAAGTCATTGTGGAAGTTTCCATAGGCATATGCTGTACAATCAGCTGCTACAAGTAGATTTGCACCGTCAAAATAAGGTGCATTTACTGGTAATAACTTAATCTGTACTGGCCATTGATTTAATCTGCTTACTGCTTTGACAGAAAGGTCAGATTCACAGACAGAATCGATATGTTGAATCGTTTTAGAATTTGTACCAGGGCATCCACAAGGTAAAGATTCTTTTTGAAGTTTCGATTCTTCTACAGCATTTTGATCATAGGCAAGTGCTTCTCGTTCCTCAAAAGTAATTGCTTTTGTAGGACAGGTTGGTAGACAATCTCCTAGACCGTCACAGTAATCTTCACGCAAAAGTTTTGCTTTACCATCTATTATACCAATTGCACCTTCATGACAGGCTGTAGCACATATTCCACAACCCGTACATTTTTCTTCATCAATTTTGATAATTTTTCTAACCATCATTATCCTCCCTAAATGTATATTTCCTATGTCGTATTGAATTTCTATTGAAATTATACTATAATTAAAAAAATAAATCGGTTGTTTTTACAACAGAAAGTAGGATATTATGGAGAAATATATACCTATTTTAAAACAGACACAACTTTTTGCAGGAGTTAAAGAGGAGGAAATTTTAGCAATGCTTGACTGTCTACAAGCAAAATGCTACAGCTATAAAAAGGGAGATTATGTTCTTAGACAGGGAGAACATTTAAGTTACATTTCTATTTTATTAGAGGGAAGTCTTCATATTCAAAGAGATGATTATTGGGGAAATCGTAGTATTATCAATATAATTGGAATAGGAGAGATGTTTGGAGAAGCATATGTAGCACCAGAGAGTACAGCTTTAATGAATGATGTAGTGGCTATCGAGGATAGTAAAGTTATTTTTTTAGATGTAATGAAAATCTTAACACTTTGTTCTACATCCTGCAAATTTCATTCTATAGTGATACAAAATCTATTTTTTTGTATTTCTGAAAAAAATAGAAAATTGGTACAGAAACTTAACCATATATCAAAACGTTCTACAAGAGAAAAGTTGATTTCTTATCTTTCAGAGGAAGCGAATAGACAGAATTGTGCAACTTTTTTCATTCCATTTAATCGTCAGCAACTTGCAGATTTTTTGTCTGTTGACCGCAGTGCTATGTCAAATGAACTTTGCAAGATGAGAGAAGAGGGACTTTTAATTTTTAAAAAGAATAAATTTACATTACTATAATAATAGATAGGATATTTATGATACAACTTTTTTAAAATTGTGCCAACCAAATTTGAAATGTGGGTACTTAATAGATGAAACAACATGTTGTGAAAACTTGCGAGGTGAATCCATTGATTGATAGAGATATAATCCAAAGATTTGAAGAAGAATATCTTGCAAAGATTCTCGGTTTTTGCTATCAAAAAGTAAATACCCGTGAAGAAGCACAAGATCTCTCTTCGGAAATAACACTTGAAGTTTTGAAGACGATATATTCTGGAAAGAAAATTGAAAATTTAGGTGCTTTTGTATGGAGTGTATCAAATCATACATTTTTTAAGTGGCTACGTTCTAAAAAATATGGAACAACTGCTTATCTGGATGAAATTTTTCCTTCCTCCGATAATATAGAAGAGCAATATATTCATGGTGAAACAGAAAAAATTCTTCATCGTGAAATAGCACTGCTCTCTGAAAATTATAGAAAAGTAATTGTTCTATATTATTTTGAAGGTAAAAGTTGCAGTGAAATAGCAAATATTTTTGGGAAAAATATAAATACTGTTAAATGGTGGCTTCACAGTGCAAGGAAATCTATTAAGGAGGGTCTTGATATTATGCGTGAATATGGAGAAAAAAGTTATAATCCTGATACTTTGTTACTATCCTGTCAGGGAAATCCGGGTATGAATAATGAGCCAATGATTCTTACAAAAAGAAAACTTCCACAAAACATTTTACTTGCTGCTTACCATACACCTTTAACAATAGAACAGCTTTGTACAGAAATTGGAGTACCTACTGTATATATGGAAGATGAAATAAACACTCTTTTAGAAAATCAGTTGATAAAAGAAGTTTCTTCTGGAAAATATCAGACGGATTTTGTTATTCTTCCAAATAACATTGAAATCAGAAATAAGATTTATAATACTTGTTTTCCAGATTATTATAATGTACTTATCGATTTTTTGGAAAGACATAAAACACTTCTTGAAAGTTCTAAATTCAATACGGCAGGCTTTACATGGGACAGGCTTTTATGGGTCTATATCCACATTATCACAGATATTATTTTATCAGAGTTTAAACATAAGGTCTGTAAAACGGTAATATATCAGAATATTCCTAATCGACCAAATGGAGGAAAATGGATTGCTTTAGGATATCATAAATATCTGTTTTCAAATCAAAATGCTGAAGATTCGAACTGGAAAGAGTACATTCCTTTTGATGGTCCAGTTCATAAAGTGAATAAAGAATTTGCACAAGGTTATTTTCACTATTGGAGTGGTCTTGATAGTAATGTATTTTTTAGTATTCCTGATGGTGTATTTGCTTTATGTTGCGAGATTATAAAAAATAATATATCAATTCATGATTTATCAGACGATCAAAAATATTTATTCAGTATTGCACTTCAGAAGAAACTGTTTATAAAAGATGGAGATATTTTCAGGCAAAATTATTTTTTTGTAGAACAGGACAGCAAAAAGATGATTGGAAAATTGGCATATGAGTTATATCCACAGGTAAAAGAATATTTTGAAAAAGCATATAAACTTGTTCTTGATCAATATAAAGCAGATATACCAGAACATCTTCATTGGCAGATGGGAAACTTTCTATGCAATTATCTAAATAGTTTTGTTACCTGTTCGTTGTATGAGGGAATGAAAAGAGGTATTCTTTCTGTACCAGATGATATAAATAAGGAATGGTTGAGTTTATTTGTATCGGAATAAATTTTTTGAATTTTAAAAGAGCTTTTGGATTGATAGGTATAGTCAAAATCTTAATAATAAGAAAAGGCGATATATATTTATAGAGGGCATATCGCCTTTTCTTATTATCTGTAAATTTTCCATATAGAGCCATGTTCCCATTATATTAGAATTGTCTGGAACTGTATCAACAAAACGTTCGTTACTCTCGATACTGAAATTATACCATAGGTGAACATATATTCGATAATAAAATTTAGCGTTTTACCTTGTGTAAATAAGTGTATATAAGCGATTTCTAGCTGTTTTGACTGCAACTACCCTAAAGGCATTACAAGCCGAATTTGAGGCAAATAACGCTTAATAATCAATAGTATTATGATCTAAAATAAAAGCATCATTTCAACTGCTACCATTTGGTTTTTTAACTGTTTCAGTAGAGAAAAATGAATATTTCTTCTGATATTTATTAATTTCTACTAACTAGTTTGTTGATTTTCAACTGTTGTATTTGTTTCTTCTTTTCAAGTTCTAATACTACCTTATCAAGTGTAAACTGTGATTATTAGCTAACATAAACTGTAATTATACTAAAATTATTTATCATTTTTTGTATCTGAAAAACCTGATTTATACGATTTGTTGTAATATTATAACAATTAACTGTTGATTTATAAACAAAAATATGTTATAATTTAGTAAATAGATAAAAAGTTAATATAAATTGTGAGTAATTCATAAAGAAATTTATTTAACCCTCAAAAATTTTATATGAGATTTTTAGAATAGATAAAACCCGTCAGTTTATATAGCTTTTGTATTAGTATCTTATTTTTTATAGAGATGAGCAAAACGCCTTGATTTAAATATAGGATTTGGCAGTTAGCGTCTGTAAATTGAAAAGATTGAAAATTTATGACATAGCAAAGCTAACGTAAGTCCAGAACCTACGCAAATAAGGGGTATGAATTGCTCTTTATTATGCGATTCGTTTTACAGTTTTGAGCTTACAGTAGGATTGTCCGATGCCGCTGTTGATTGCAGCAACAGCGACTGCTAACAGACTGATATGGGCAAGTGTATTCAGATTTGTAACAGATGATAGATTTCTTACCCACATACGTTCCTGCCCAGTATTTTTGAAACGGGAATGGTATCGCTCACATTCTGTACGAAGAGAATAATTATTTTTGAAATATTTGCTGTCTCTGTCGATGGAGAGTCTTAAATCATCGGGAATGGTGATGTATTTTGTACAGCCTCGATGCTTTTTGTCATTGTAGAAGTTTTGGTGATGGCAAGGACAGTCTGCATTTTTACTTGTTTTTAATGGACAACAGAATTTTTGACGGGTGCGCCCACGATCGGAAAACTTACCATTCTTCCACATGGCAAGCCCGGCTTCACAGATAGGGTTTCCTTGTGGAAGAAGTGTTGGATTTTTGGCATTTCGCTTGTTTAAAGGAATGATACATTCTCCGTCGTAGAGTTACCTGATTATAGATATGTTTAACATCATAGCTTTTATCAGCAAGGAAAGTACATTCTGTTATAGGCAAAAAGGTATGTGTGTCAGCAAGAATATCAAGTGCAACAGTAGAATCACAGACATTGGCTGTAGTGGTCAGTTCATAAATGGGAAGACCTGAAATACAGTCAACAAGAACATGATTTTTGTAACCCCAGTAGAATTCATACTTTTTCTCATCTGTTTGGTTAGAAGCAGTATGTACACCAAGTTTACAATCAGCATCTGCTTTGGGCTGGTTATCTGGCTTAAATTTGTTGGATAAAAAAGATTTCGGATTATTCTGCGAAGTGTTTGCAGCAATCGGAGTCGAATCCAAACCAATAAAAGAGGAATCAATCATACCTTGTTTTGAAAGAGAAAGAACCAGGGATTTCATAACGGAGGAAAGCATATCGTTATCAATCTGTTTTAGAAAACAATCGAAAGTCCAGTAAGATGGTAACGGGGCAGAAATATCAAAACCACAGTAATGGGCGATAAGAAGGTTATTGTTAAGATAATCAACAAGGTCTGTAATCATGGAAAAGCCTTCGCATTTCATAACAATAAATGCACAAATCATGGCGTGATTAGAAAAACCTTTTCTTCCGGTTTTGGGGAATTCTAGTACAAAGGATAAATCAAGATTCAGAAAAAGCGAATCATAAACTTTGCAACTGGTTGTGAAGTAAAAAGACGGATGTCATTTAAAATTTCCTGACGGTAGATAATAATCAGCTCCTTTCGGTGAATTGATTTTGACAACTTAATTATACTATTTGGAGCTGGTTATTACTATAAATTTGGAGTGATAAAAGAGATTGCCATGCCTCGTAAACCTGCATAAATACTGAATGTATGGAGGTTTGCTCATGGCTATATTTTTTAAAGAAGGGAGGTTATTATTTTATTTACTATAATACTGAATATATAGGTCTTTTTATCTATAATAAATTCTATATATAGTAAAACTATGTTTGGCAGTTATCTATTCTAATTATCTTGTACTAAAAATAAACTTCTTATATAAGGAGATACATATTATGAAAAAACTTCTTTCCTGTTTTTTAACCTTAGCTTTAGTCTTATCATTTTCATCAACATATGCATATGCAAATGAAACAACAACATTTCAAATTAGTGAACTAGAATTTATGCAATATTTGCTTTCTCTATCTGATCAGGAATTATTAGATAAAGGATGTACAAATGAAGAATTAGAGTATTTTAGAAATCACGATTTTAACCAGGACTTGCTTGATTTTGCTCAAAAAGTTCAATTACAGTCTGGTTACAGTGAACAAGATAAGAAAATTTTGAAATCCTATAATGGTGCTATTGATGCATTCAATTATTTAGAAGCAACTCCTTTTGCAGGTGCAACCTTAACATTTACTTTATCAAAAAGTTCAATGGATTCAAGTTTAGTAAAATTAAGTTATTCGGCTGTTTGGAGTAGTTGCCCAATATGGACAGCAACAGATATTATTGCCTTGACATGGAGAGTTAGTGATAGTAACTCTTATCCTCTTAATTCAACAACAATAGTAGATGAATTAGAGGTTATGTATTACTTAGATGGGAATAAAAATGATTTACTATATCATGATTTTCCAAGTAATCAATCTGATAACTTTGATTCTTGTTATTATAATATAGAAATGGGACAAACAACAACAGGCGAATATGCGGTAGCTCTAGCTAGTTATGGATTTTTATGGATTCTACCATCTAGTGGCTCAAGTAATATGCACACGCTTGAAATTATGGCAGCATATGGACATTCTCAATTATTTACTACTCCTAGTGTAAGTTTTTCAGAGTCTGGAGTTAGTCTTGGTATTTCTTTTAGTTGGTATGTAAATACTGAACATAAAGATACATATATATATAGAGTCGATGAATAATTTAACTGAATTATCGTACTAAGTATTAGTTATTCAAAATATAGTAGTCTTGAATAACATTGACTTGTTTTGAAATAATTTCTTAGTACAATAGTTTTATTAAAAGATTAAGGAAGATAAAAATGAAAAACATTTTGATGTTTGTAATAATTACAATAATAGTATTTTTTTCAGGAAGTCTTTTCCTATTCAGTATTATTAGTAAACTTTTAAATGGCTATCAAACTGTTGAAGGTTCTTTTCATTTGCTAACACATTCAGAATTAATAATGTTAACAATAATAATTTCTTTTTATGCAAAACTAATTATTAATAGAATTGACAAATTAAAAGATAATTAGTTTTTAAGTAATTAACATTCTTTTACATTCTTCACAGTTAAAGCAAGGGTTTTACGACTCATTGGATAATTGGCATTTATATCTTTTGCTATCAGCTTAGTAATGTACTCTGTAAGGTTACTACCATGAACAATCTTTATATCTTCCCAATTATCCAGTAATGTAATCGGTACAGCGATATTGATATTTTTACAAGTGTTTTTAACATCTTTTGTATGTCTATTTTTGTTTTGTTTGTGGCTTCTCCTGCTTTGGTTCTGGCTCTGTTTGTTTTTAACTGTTCCAGTAGGGCAAAATATTTTTGCTGGTATTACAAGAATACTATATTATATAATTATATGACTATATAAGTTCACGCTTCATTTTTTCAATCTGTTCTAGTTTCTCATATACTTTGATGTTCTGCTGTTTATCAAATGCTATCTGAATTTGTTTTCGTGCCAGTTTGCGAAAATAATTATTTAAGCCTTTGATATCTCATCTTCATCTGTTCCCTGTAGTTCTATCTTATCTCTCAGGCTATCTTTATAAATATTCGTATTGATTATCTTTCTTTCAAAAATATAAGTTCTATACCCTTATCAAACAATTCAAAGTATAACTTTATTCCTTCCTCTGCATTTCTGCTCATTCGTGATACAGAATCAAATACAACCGTATCTCCGGGGAAAGTTTTTTTAGTAGCTTGGTAAACTCTGGTCTATTTATCTTTGTTCCAGTAAATGCTTCAGTAATAATAATTGCAGTAGGGTATGCCTTGGAAATGTTTTCAATTTGTCTCTCAATTTTCTGTGTTTTTTTTGGAAATTCTACAATAGCTATAGATCTGATTTTCTTTCATGATATCACTCCTTTTAGTATAATATCTAACGTTAGATTTCGAAATTACTGTCATATTTCATTTTTCCAAAACCATACTACGAATTGCCTTTTGTCTAAAATACTGTTCTTTGGAAATCGTCAATTCGAGAATACCATTTTCTTTTCGATATATTGTAAATCCTACTGACAAATGTGTCTGCATAGCAGCGATTCGTTCTTCTTCAAAGTCATTGTGAATAATATCGACTTTCATCTCTTCAAAAGCATGTTGTAACAACAACCACAAAGCTTCAGTTCCATAACCATTTCCACGGTATTTTGCTTCCAAAACAATACCCATTTCATGCCAAGGAGCATTTGGGTTTCTATGAACATTGACCTCTCCAATAAAGATACCATCGGTTTTTCGAACGATATAAGCATAAAAGCGTTGCGGTTCTTGTCCATTAAAATAAGTATACCAATCTGCCCATTTTTGTTCAGGAAAAGCCAGACACCCTGTTGCTTTGTCATATCCTTCAAAATCCAAATCATAACCTTTATTATAACTCATGGTATCAGAATCCTGCATAATTTTCTGCCGATACCAAAGTTCCTCGTAACTTGGGGTATGTAAATATAGTAATTCTCTCATAAATGCTCTCCTATAAAGTTATCTCTGGGGAAAATATAGATATATTATATACGACAGAATATATTTATCAAGCCCTAACCTTTTATTATGTAGTTATTTTAAATTTTTATAATCACAAGCTAAAGACTTCCTGTCAAAATTAAAAAAACAGGGGAATTAATTATACTTACAAACAACATACTTTTACCAACAAGAATTTTTGTAATGAGCAACAATATTATAACAAAACCTGTAACCGGAATATACATAAATACCTTGCCTTTGATAGAGCCAAGTTTATAATATCCCAGAAGTTGAAAAACTGTATAAAGAGCAAAAAAGGAATAGATGAACTGCCCTCAAAAACGGCGTTCTATTGCGTAACATTCCATTCTGTTCTTTGGAAGAGGTCGGGCGGGAAGAGGCACCACAAAATCTACCCACAGCCGTCTGGACAGTCGGAACGGAATAGAATGTGGGTTGTTTTCGGCGGGGAGATGTGATATACTTGTAACCGACAAATCGGAAGTTGTGATTTTGAAAGGAAAAATGGTTTTTATGAAAGAAATTATTAGAAAGCGTGAAGTCCCATCTATGCCGGAGGGCATTAAGATTCAAATAGCCAGCCGAGGTGCGCTCCCCAGCCAGACAATCAAAGATATTTCAGATCTGGGTGTCCGAAAGATTGTGGAAAATGTCCGTGCCGGAAAATATCACAGCGTGATGATGGCACCGGATGAGGACAACGAGGAAGGCTTTTTGATGATGGAATCCTCTCCTGATCTGATTTTTTTACAAATCTGGGACGCTGAAACGAATACTACTTGGGCTTGCTTTGACCCGGAACTTCTGGACTCTAATGAAGAGGCTCCCATTACGCCAAGCGATGGGCAGTCTGTTTTCCCTTTGAAATGTACTATGCGGGATCGAGAGTTGGCGGCAAAATGCGTTGAATGGTACGCTCACACATGTGAGCCGTATCCCGGTATGGACTGGTTGAAGGACACTGAGAAATAAAACAATTTCTCGTTTGTAGGGCAAATAAAACACTAAAATAGGGCGGCGGGGTATCCCGCCGCCCTGTCCATTGCTGTGTTATTGGTTTCTGAAAATAAAAAAGGTAGCTGATTTACTGTTAAAATAAATCGCTACCAAAGGTAAACAATATTCAATTTTTTTCTGTCTTGATTTTTTCCGACAAACTGGAAGTTGTCTCTATTATCCGATTGTCCAATATCCATCATAGGCATATCCAGTTTTTCCAATCAACAAATGTTCAGATTTAGTGAAACCTACTTTCTGAATCGCTTTAATTCTTTCTACTGCATATATTGGAGCCTTAGTAAGCACACCTTTACATTCCAACGTTTCCTCAAGTTTTGGTGTAATAAGTGAAAAAATGTCACTCAATACATCTTCTTGTTCATAATCACTTCTCACGTCTACTCTTAAAATTCCCATATTATTAAATTTATCTTCTGACACTCTCAAGCATAATTCTATTGTTCCGATTACACTTGATGCTGCCTTATCAACAATAGAAAGTCTAACAAACCAACCATTTTCATATGACATATGCCAAAAACTAATAGCCTCTGCCATTCTTTCTTTTGTTGCGTAATAAAAATTATCTCCATCACAATTATCACTATTAAAGAAAGGTAATGCTTTTTTATCGCTATATACTTTTAATAAATCATCGCAATCTTTGTCGTGAAATAGTCTAATTAAAAATCTTTCACTTTCAAATTCTGGACATTTTTCATAAATATTCATAAGTTACCTCCATTAATTCAGATTTATTTTACTTTTTTCTTTCCTGATTTGAAAAAACAACAGCTATAACAATAATCATTATTCTACAAATAAACAGTACATATTGATTACCACCAATTACTATTTACGAAAAAACATTAATTAGCGAATGTGTCATTACGTATATCCATAAACTATTTGTTTTTGCATATAAAGCTGAGAAGATAAAGCAATTAACCAATAGTCCAACTACAAAACTAATTACTTGCTTAATATGTACTTCAAACGATATTTCTTGTATTTAACCGCAATAATAATTCCCCATAATGCGAAGAAGTTCCTATGAGCAAAGATAAAGTTAAACAAGACTGTACCGTTAAGAAAAATCTCTTGCTCGAATTCACCTTATTTTACCACAAACGCACACACAATTCCATTCAATTTGGCTTAATCTTTCTTTGCCTTATTATTAATCATCATCTGTCTTGCCTGTTTCCTTTCTTTGTACTGACTGCCCTCGGCTTACGGTAGTTGATATAAGACTTTGAAAAGGTATAGGTCTTAGATACCTCGTCATACTGGCTTTTCTGTTCCAACACAGGCCACTGGATTCTGTCTACATAGTAGTTCCCAAAATATCGGATTTTGAGGAACTATTACAGCGGTTATATGAACTTCCTTACCAAAAATAAGATGGAACAGTACACCAATCTGTTCACCTAGATAGAGGAAATACTATGGCAAGTTGAAAAAATAGGTATAGGAATATATACAACATTTTACAGGAGGAGAAGTAGTCAGAACAGGAAAGAGAAAAAAGGAACAAACATTAACAAATACCACATTTTGTTCGATATACATATAAACATAATAAAAAAGGGGGCTAATAGTATGGAAAAAGAAACTACGCCTAGTCAAAGTGAGTGGATGATTATGGAAGTATTTTGGACAAATAATATACCTACCATGACCGCAAAGGAAGTTATCAAGAAAATGCAGGGCAGGTCAGATATGTCACCTAGAATGGTACGTGTTCTGTTAAATCGTTTGTGGCAGAAAGGCGTTTTAAGCTATACCGTAGATGAACATGATTTAAGGGTCTATCACTATACCGTAAAGAAATCAAAAGAGGAATGTCAGAGGGAGAAAAGCCGAAAATTTGTAGAAAGCTATTTTGAGGGCAGTAGGAAGAACGCAATGGCGGCACTGTTGCAGAGTGCAAAGCTAACAAAAGAACAATTTCAAGAATTGGAAGAAATCTTAGAGAAATGTAAAGACAAGGATAATGACAAAAAATGACGGTACAGGAAATTTGGGATAGCGGAGTAGGTTTGTTGAATTTATGTGCTGTCTATTATGTTATACAGCTTTTAAAGTGTGTTCAGATTTCTTTCGTGATATTTACATTCGTATTTCTCCTGCGGAAAACGCTGTTGAAAAATAAGGTATTCCTAAAAGGTGCGTTATGGAGTTTGTTTCTTCCAGTCTTATTTGTAGGAAAAATAAAATTTTTTTATGAAAATACAATCGGTGCAATATTGTTTTCTTGGTGGACTGAAATTTGCAAAATTCATGTATGGATAAATTGGGTTTACTTATGCGGCGTATTTGTATATGCTGCTCGGTTATTTTATAAAAAAAGAAAGCTGAAAAAACTGGTTGCAGGCATGGAAAAAAGAAAAGTGGATGGTACTTTTATCTATGTTACGAAAATGCCTGTTACACCATCAACCATAGGAGTGTTCAGACCAAAGATAGTCATGCCAGAAGTTATACTAAAAGAATATAATCAAAAGGATTTACAAACAATCCTGCTCCATGAAAAGACGCATATCCAGTTAGGACATTTACTGTTTTATTTTTTGTGGGATATATTGCGGGTTATATTATGGATCAATCCGCTGTTTATTATAGGTACAAGATATTTTCGGGAAGATATAGAGGAAATCTGTGACTTCGTAACAATTCAAAGAAGCCAGAGCAAAGCATATACATACGGACAGCTATTATTAAAGAGCATAAGGGTATTGCAGATAGAAAATGAAGATTTTAATATGTTTGCTACTTTTGCGGGAGATAAGGAATATCAAAATATCCGACAGAGAGTGATAAGGATTGCTCGGTATAAACCATATAGACGGATTACAGCAGTTATGTGTCGCAGGGAGTCGCTACAAGTGGCACAAAAAAGAAAGGAACAGAAAAAACGCAGGAAACGACAGGAAACAGCAAATCCAAGAGTACAGCAGAGTATGCAAACGAACTGTCAAAATTTGTTCCAAGCGTAGAGTTTAAGATTGGAAATTCTTTCTCAACAGCTAAAAGCGGTAAAACCTTGACTATCAATCCTAAGCTTTTGGAAAAAATGTAGAATGACCCAAGTCAGGAAAAAGAAACTAAGGAACTGATTAGGGGTGTGGAATCAGCGGTGAATATGCTGGAAAGTGTAAATAAAGCCAGCGGTTGGACGGTTGTATACAAGCATTGTTACATAGACGAAAATGGAAAGTGCCGTTCTATTGCTTATCTCAGAAATGATTTTATGCTCAACATGAGCGATAAGCTCCGAGAAGAAAGACGAGAAAATTCTGAAAAGCTGATTGAAAAGACAAAAGAAAAGGCAACGGAAAAGTATTTCCAATTTTAAGGTCAAGGAGAAAAAGTAAAATGGAAATTAACAGTATCAATGATGTAAATACACAAATGCGACAAGTGGGAATGAATCAGACAACGGATTCTTACAGCCGAAATATCCAAAACCAGATTGCCAATGTACAAAAACAGTTGCAAGAACTTTCTTCCAACAAAGATATAACGCAGGAAGAAAAGATGACGAAGCGGCAGGAATTACAGCAACAGATTAGCGACTGGAATATACAGTTAAGACAGCACCAGACAGAGCAGTGCAGAGAGAAACAGCAGAAACAATCTTCCTTTGATCATATGATTGGTGGAAATCAGAAAACAGGCACAGCAGATACAGGAGTGATTATTTCCCTTTCAACAACAAAAGAACAGATTACAGGCATGAAGAAAATTCGTACAGACTTGCAGGAAAAGATTAATAATATTACCCAAAGTATAAGAGACAAGGTAAAAGAAACACAAGATACTATATCAGATTATCAAAAGACTAAACAGGATAAAACAGATAAGACACTGGATAAGAAAAAAGATGAAAAAAAGAACGAAACGAATGTTGTTTCGAAAGGGGAAAGTAGTAGGGAACTATAAATGGAACGTATTAAAATAAAACCGAGACAATTATATCAAGGCTGTATTTTAGCAGCTATTATACATGCTGTTACGGTTGGAGAGTATCCAGAATTAAATTACGAACATTCATGGAATGGTTTCAACTATTGTATGGATAATTCTAGGGGATGTAAGGCTACTATTACATTTCATCCCCAATATATAGTTGCTGTATTTCAGGATATATCAAAATTCAATCTCCAATCTGATGTATATGATTATCTATCTGGTATACCAGATAATATTTTAGAAATTGCTAAATCAGAAACACTACAATATGTATTGAATGATATAGATGGAAAAAGGAAACCAATAATAACAGCCGCCTTTTGGGGAACATGGAGAGAATTATTTAGTAATCAATTATGGAATGAAATAAGAAACAATGGCGGATATATTATAGAAAATCAGCTTTTAGATTATCAAAAATCACTTAAGCGGTGGGACGATTATTATGGATTAAATAATAGGCAAATGGATTTGATTGATTCACTATATCGTCAAAAAATAAGTTATAGTAAAAAGCCTATTTTATTAAACAAAAATGAGATTTGTAGTCTATATGGTGATATAGAAGAATGTAAGAAATCTTTAGGTGAATTAGATATATATTTTTAATTCAACAATGATTGTATATTTAAAAATTGAAGCAAAGTATAAGAAATAGCTTTCCAATAAAATTAGGACTTTTGTTCACACTTGATGTGTCAAAAGTCCTGATTTTGTGATTTTTATAATATTTTATTCAACTAACTTCAATAAAAATGGGCTAGATTTTCTGCAAACCAAAAGCAAACATATACTCTGTTCTGACACTTTAGCACGGTGTGCCACCGTACGGTTTTCGCCGCAGGCTACTTTTAAAACCGTACGGTGGCAACTACCTTGCGAGTGACGCAGAACATTGTGGTGTAATGAGTTATAATTAACAACCTTGGAGCTTCCCCAAAGCATATTTAGACCAGAAAATCTAACCTTTGTTAAATTATATCATATATTTCGAAAATGTCAATTATATTTTTATGAAAAATGTCAACTATATTTTTATCAGATTTTATTAAATTGCTTGAAAATATATCAAAATTATACTATAATTTTATATAATGATTTAAAACCTTATAAAAATGAAAATTTCTATTTCCAAGTAAAAGTGATAGAAAGGAGATAATTTATAATTATGAGAAATTTAACGTCAGAGGAACAACAACGTCTCTGGAAACTAGACGAGCCTCCGATTCGCCAATTATTGTTTTGGGGTTTAGATAGCAAAAAAAATCCCTGTTTACTTATATTATACGGGGAACAAAAAATTGATCAGGAATTAAGATCTCGTTCCTATTATGTAGGGGCATATTTGTTAAATCCTACAGTAACTTATACGAAGTATGCTATTTTTCATGGAATAAATGGACATTTACCCTCTATTCCAAATACATATTACTTCAAAGCAAAAGACCTGCTTTGTTATAGGAAAGGTTATAAAACCGCATACAGGCATTGGGAATATAATAGAGGTACAGGCTGGCATGAGTATATAGACATTGACAAGAAATATATTATTAAAGAATTTTATGGAATAAAACAGACAGTTGTTTTCGACTATTATGAGAAAAAGAATTATACAGATTATGTTGCTTATTTAAAAGCGAATCAAATTAATTTTAAGGATTTTGAATTAATTGAGCATCCCAGTGATTTATTTGGTTTTGAAGCAGACAGTCCTTATATGGAAAGTATTATAAATATGTTTTCTAGGGAAAGATTATATACAAGAAGAAAATATCTGAACCAATTTATCAAAATGCAGCCTTCTGTCGAAGAATATGAACGTATCTTAAAAGTAGCAAGTATAGAGCTGGCATGTGGCATTTTCCAAGAGCTTACGATAGAAAAGAATCCAATTTTATTAGAGACTGCAAAGCAAATTGATAAAAGTGATGTATTATGGGCAAATGCAGCATATCACAGTGGACTTAAACGCTGTATTAATCAATATATCAGCCTATTTGACGAAAAGTTATTGTGGAAGCAAAAAGAATTTATATACAGAACACTCCCTGAAATGGATTTTCATATTAAACATTTAACGTTATATGGAAAAAAGCTAAAGGACGAAGAACTTGAGGAATATTTAAACAAACCGAATGCTTATCAAGATCTTTTGTATGTTTTTGGAAGTGAAGATTTTTATGAAAGAAATACTTATACAGATGGAAGAGATGTGAATAATATTGCATTTAAAAATACTATACAGACAGCAAAGGCATATGGTATGGCAGATGCAATTGGAAAGATAGCTTACTATCTGGATGCTCCAAGAACGACCTGTTATTTTAAAGGAAGTGGCAGAACCAGTGCATACAATTATTATTTACGTTATCTTAGAAGAACACTTGACCAATACCAAACAACAGATGAAATGAAATTTATAACGGCTGCCCGTGAAATGCTGACAAGCTATACAGATCATGACAATTTATATAATGAGGATTTCTCTTCTAATTTCTTTTTTAATAAGTATTTTAGAGAGATAATTGTAAATAATGATGCAGCAGAACATTCCATATGGCACAGATATCTTGCAGATGTTATTTTTGTAGTTCAAAACGCAAAAGCTTCACAGGTACATGAGTTTTGTTATACCATATTGAAAAAGGCGGATGAACAGCATAAATTTGACTCCTATGAAATCAAAGAGTTGATTGTGCTTTCAAAAATACCTTATAAAAAAACGGCAGAATTATTTGAAAAAATACTGCTGCAAAAATTAAACGCATTACAAGAATTTGATGCAGACATTATGATTTCCTTAATGAATACAACATCGGAGAAATTATGGGATGCTGCTAAAAAATACTTTAGACAGACAAACGGAACTTTCCAGCCAGAAGATATTGCTGATTTTTTATTTTTAGATACGATAGAAACATGGTACAGTGTATTAGAAGACAGTATCAATCATTTTACAATAGAAGAATATACTGTTTTTCTAAAATCAACTGCCGAAAAAAGAGAACGTTTTTTGGAACAGCAGATAGAACTTTCCGAGCAGATTATAGATTTACTGTTAAAATCTGTTGACAAACTAGATACTGCTACAACAGAAAAACAAAAAGAGTTGCTGCACTATTTTATCCCTCTGCTGTCAAGTCTTAGAAAGATTCCTAACTTTCTTTTTGATATAACGGAAACTATTATATTCTCCATGCCATATGATGTATTAAAAGATACACTTAAAGATATTGATTTACAGCATAATAGAATTTCAGAGAGAGAATATAATGCCATATCCTTACTGAAGTCATGTAAAAATGACACTCTTCCAAAAGACAACTTAATTTTGTCTATTTTGGAAACGGGTTCAAAAAGGCTTGTAAAAACTCTTACAGAGGTTATAGCCCAAAAGCGGACTATCCTTGCCGAAAGGAATACCACTCTCCTGCTGCTTTTTGAATGTAATGTATATTCTTTGAATGAAATCGCTCAGCTTGTATTTAAAGGTTTCGAAATTGAAAAAAGAGAAAAGTTACATATGATTTTACTGGATTCTCCTATAGAAAGAACCTATCAGTATGGGCTTAAAAAACTGGATAACTGGTATGGTAACGAGATTCCAGCACAATTTATTCCTCGTATGATGGAGCATCCATGTGTAGAAGTAAAGGCTTATCTTTCTAAAAAAATGAAATACGTCTTTTCTAACTTAAAGGAAACAAACCCAGATTTATATATTTACTATGCAAAAACACTGCTTTATCTGCCAAATAAAGTTTCAAAGAGCAAGGAACATATCTATCACACGATTCCTATATTTTTGAAATATCATCCTGAAAAGCAGCAGGAAATAGAACATATACTTCTTGATATTGGAGGCACAAACAGCAAAATAGATTCTGAAAGAGCACTTGTGGCATTTGCTCAGATTCAGAAGGAAAAAAGTTAAGCAATCAAAAATATAGATAAATATGTTTAAAGATGTAACGATGTATTTCGTGAAAAATAATCCAAAGGATTGTTCTTGCGAAAGACATCGTATCAATATTCCTACACTTGGTTGGATAAAATTAAAAGAAAAAGGATACATACCAACAACAAAACAAGGATATATCATAAGAAGTGGATGTGTTTCTTATCAAGAAGGAAACTATTATGAATCCGTCTTAATAAATATTCCAGATATAGAGAAACCCCCATTAAATCATTTCGGGCTAGGAATCGACTTGGGAGTAAAAGAATTTGCAGTGATAAGGAATGGTATGGTAAAGAAAAATATCAACAAAACTGCAAAATTAAAGAAAGTAGAGAAACAGTTAAAAAGAGCACAGCGTTGTCTGTCGAGGAAATAGAAGACTTAAAAAAACGCAGTTATAAAAAGAGAGGAGAAGCTACTAGACAAAATATTCAAAAACAAGTCTTAATTTGAGAGATGCAGTATCCTACGAAATAGCATAATCCAGTATTTGTAGGTTTGTACCGAAGGCTATTTCGGGAATTTACGACTGTGGAGTGTACCAGAACTTGTGAGTAGTATTCGAATTGATTCGATACAAAAGCATACATGATGAAGCAGTAAGGGATGTTTGTAAAAACTTCCAACATCTCGATATGGGTATATTTGTTCATATTTTGAGTAGCAGGTAGGTATTTTATGAAAGTAGGTTATAAATACGCAAGCCCTTCCCTATGTACACAACTTAACAACCAAACGACTTTAGGGCTAAGTCCTGACTTATCTCGTGATGAAAAAGTTTCTTTCTGCGGGAAATTAAAGCATCCTTTATTATTCCGTGATGCTATGCTTATGTTAAGAGAAATTGTTGTTTCCGATACGAGGAAAAAATCAAAAGAAAGAACGGATTATTTTAAATGGCTTGACGAAGAAATCGAACGGCGTGTAAAGGCACACCAAAAATACATGCCAAAGGTAAGAGAGTCTTTAAAGAAAAAAATGGATTCTTTTGATTTTAAACTTTTACATAAAAAAAATGAAATAGATGAATTATTGGAGATACAAAAGAATTTACAACAGCAAATAGACGAATATGATACATGGAAGGATTATTATAAAATTGAACGACATTTTTGGAAATTTATAAGGGACAGAGATTACAGTTTATGGTTTGTATTAGATCCCGTCATTACTGTACATAACGATCAGGTTTCATTTGAAGCATTTTCGATTGACGAATCCATTTATGGCTGCCTGTCTGTGGCTATGAATGAATTTGATTTATTGCAGACACCAAAGTTAGGAACAACGAATATTGACTTTTCTGCCAAATTAGAAAAGGAAATGCAGAGATTTCGAAGTTATACCGATGTCACATTATCTGTCAATCCAGAAGGCTTTACGATAGATAATGATATCGTGCCAGAATATATAGAGAAGAAAATTGATCTGCCTGAAACATGGATCAAAGGTTTTAATCAAGTATCTTCTGCAGCGGCATTATCTGGGATTGAACTGGAGCTTTCCCCTTCTGATATGTATGATATATGTGCATTTTTAAGAAAGCACAAAGAGAAAAAAAGTCCTCGTTATATGAAATGGATTTTAGAACCCGGACAAAGAATACAGATTGTGTTTGAACCTTTTGGAACAGTCCTTACTCTAAACACCATTTATCAGGGCAGCCAAAGAAGAGAAGAAAAAATCTGGGGCAGAAGACGCTGGCTTGTAGTTGAAAAATTAATTCCTTTATCAAAAGCATTTTATGTACGCTTTTTAGGTTTTGGAATGCCTCAATTTATTCGTGCTGATATGGGTACGTTGCAAATGACAGTTGGATTCTCCGCATGGTCTTCTAATGATTGGGTAAAAGGAACCGCATTTAACGTTATGGCAGGATTTACAGGTAAAGGCTGTTATAAAAATATTTATAAATTGCTGAAAGATAAGCGTTGTTTATCAATGGATGAAATTTCCAGTAATCTTCCAAACGAAAAAAGTGATAGCATAAAAGCGGGCATAGGTATGCTGTTTCGACGGGGGGAAGGTTATTTTGATATGATAAATAATAAAGTACGTTTTCGCCATTTATGCAATACCCCAATTCCAGAGGAACTTTATGAAGTTTCTGATATTGAAATGGATGTACAAAAAATCAGCAAACTTACATTTGACAATATGAAGGTGAGATACTCACACAAACAAGAGTTTATATTCACGACAACATACAAGGAACAAGGTCAACTATCTTCTACTGAAATTGTCATTGACCAAGATGGACAAATTACAAAGATAGATTGTAGCTGCCAGAAATTTAAAAGAGGCGAGAGAAATCTTTCGCAACCATGTGCTCATATCCTTGCTCTTTATGTAGCTTCTTATAAATTATTAAAACTAAAAAATTTGGAATACGAAAAAGAATATAAAATCAATGATATTATGGAGATGTTGCTATAATGGATACAAAGGCCGAATATAGAAAACTAGTAAATAATATGGGTAAAAAAGAATTTACCTTTCTTAAAATGCAGGAATACGGGTTTTGGCCCAGTAATCTGCCAACGCCATATGAGCGTCAGCAAAATGAAACAGCACAGGACTTTGAAAACAGGAAAAAGCTATTAGATGAATTTCAAAAACTTTCCGAAAAAATATCAAATGCCTATCAAGAAAAAGAGGAAATTGAAAAAAAGCTGTCTCATTTAAAAAAAGAATACCAAAATACATGGGATTATGAAAAAATTCGCTCCATAGTCGCCCAAGAAATTATGAAAGAATCCATAGCCAGACGAGCTGAGAGAAAAGCAGAGAGAGAACGACAAAGACAGTTAAAATCTGAATTATGGAATAAGCGGAAAGCAGAAAATATTCTGTTTATTGGAAGAGGCTATTCCAATCTGCTAGGAAAAAAAGAAACAGATGTACAAAAACTAAAAGAAAATCAGATGCCTGTCATAGAAACAGATAAAGAACTTGCAAAATTTTTACAGATAGAATACAACACTTTGCGTTATTTGGTATATCATAGGGATGTTATTACATTTGATAATTATTACCGTTTTGATATCCCAAAAAAAAGTGGCGGGATGCGTCATATAGCTGCACCTAAAACAAAATTGAAAGCAGCTCAGAAACAAATCTTAGATGAGATTTTGGAAAAGGTCAAGATCTCTGACTTATCTCATGGATTTATCAAATCAAGGTCTATCCTTACAGGTGCAAAGGCACATAACACAAGCCCTGATTTATTGATCAATATTGATTTAGAAAACTTTTTCCCTACTATTACATTTGAACGTGTAAGAGGCTTATACCAATCCTTTGGATACTCTGGTTATATAGCATCACTGCTTGCTATGATTTGTACTTACTGCGAAAGAATGCCGCTTGAAGTAAAAGAAGAGATAAAATATATCAAAACATCTGATAGGATATTGCCGCAAGGCTCTCCAGCAAGCCCTATGATTACAAATATTATATGCAAAAACATGGATAAGCGGATCAATGGTTTATGCAAAAAGTTAGGAATTACTTATACAAGATATGCAGATGATATGAGTTTTAGTTATATGGGCGACATTAAAAATTTCGCCATAGGAAACTTTTTAAACAGCATAAATAAAATTATAGAAGCAGAAGGCTTTCATATGAAAAATGAAAAAACCCATATATTAAGAAAGAACAACAGACAATATATTACTGGTATTGTAATTAATAACGAAGAAATTGGCGTTCCTAAGAAATGGGTTAAAATATTAAAAGCTTCTATATATAATGCACAGAAATTAAAAGCTTCTGGCAGTTCGGTATCTAGTAAGACAATACATGAAATCTCAGGAAAAATCGCATGGTTAAAAAGTGTAAATGAAAAAAGATACCAAAAAATCATAAGTCAAGGTACAGAATTTTTAAAAAGCTTAACCTAATTTTTGTATTACCATATGAATTATTTGATATCATGCACCCAAGCGTGACTTTGGGTGCATTTTTTAATGATAGGAATTCGAGTCATTCTTTATTCCTATAAGATTGATATTATTCCGGAAAAAGGCTATAATGTTTTGGAAAGTGAGGTGTACTTTTTATGTATATGACAGTAAAACAGGCTGCAGAGAAATGGGGGATTTCAGACAGGCGTGTGCGCATATTATGCGCAGAAGGCAAGGTTTCTGGTGTTATCCGTGAAGGACGCAGCTGGATGATTCCGACAAACGCAAGAAAACCAGAGGATGGACGGTTTAAAACAACAAAAAGTTTACTCACAGTTATAGATAGAAAGAAAAGAGAACTGGATACCAGACGCCCGCTGACAAAAGGAGAAGTGGAACGTTTAACGGAGGAATTCATTATTGAGTATACCTATAATTCCAATGCAATTGAAGGAAATACTCTGACCTTGCGTGAAACGGATATGGTTTTACGTGGTCTAACGATTGATAGGAAGCCGTTAAAAGACCATATGGAGGCAGTCGGGCATAAAGAGGCATTTGATTTTGTGCGGGATCTGGTGAAAGAACAAGTATCTTTATCAGAGAGTATCATCAAGCAGATTCATTATCTTGTATTGGTAGATAAATGGGAAGATCGGGGTGTTTACAGAAAAGTTCCTGTCAGAATTATGGGTACAAAACATGAACCAGTACAGCCATATTTGATCCAACCTAAAATGGAACAGCTATTGGAAGATTATAGAGGTAGTACAGAGCATATCGTTACTCGACTTGCACGATTTCATATCGAATTCGAGGGGATTCATCCTTTTATTGACGGGAATGGCAGAACTGGGCGGCTACTTGTAAATTTAGAATTAATGAAAGCTGGATATCCTCCCATTGATATTAAGTTTGCAGATAGAATCTCTTATTATAACGCATTTGAGGAATATCATATAAAACATAATCTTGGTGCAATGGAAAGGCTATTTACAAATTATATAAACGCAAGGTTGGACAGTTATTTGATGATGCTAGAAAAATAATTATACGAGGGAGAAAGTTTCATTTTTGTTTTGATTTTTGGTTGTCATATACATTCTCCCTTTAGTGATTATTTTATTATAACGGATAATATGTTATTGTGTCTAGTTTTATAGTATAGATCCAGACATACAATATACTATGAGTAGAAGGAAATGACTAACTTCCTCCTACTCGCAATAATATTCTATGTATAATAGGTATATAATATATTGATTCAAAATAAAATCGCTTTAAATAATGAACACAAATTAACTTTTTAATTTCCATATATTTTTTAACAAGTCATTTTCTATTTGTAAGTCTTTATTTTTACGTTCTAATTCTGCAATTCTATCTTGAAGTTTACGGTAGGAAATAGTGATATTGTGATGATGGCGATCGGAAAGACCGGAAAAACCCATTTCTTCGTACTTTTTAACCCAGTTGCGAACCTGATGATAGGGATAATTATATTTAATGGACATTGCACCATAATTTTTATCATTCTCTAAACATTCTCTTACGATTTGCAGACGTTCCTCAGAAGTGGAATCTTCTATATCTTTCATAGAATAACCCCCTATAATCCCTTTTTATAATTAAAATTTTAGTTTATTTTATCATAGATTAGATAACTTTTCCATATATATTTTAAAATATTATGAGAGATTAGAAATTAGGATCCACTTGACTGATAACGATATACCCCCCATTTCCAAAGCAGATAACAGGGAATTAAAAATAATGTTGCCAATAGTGGAAGAAATACATAAAAAATATTTGTTTTTCTTCCTAGCAAGTATAATAGTGGATAGTATTGTACTAAGGCATAGGGAATGACAAAGGTAGTAAACTGTAACATTCTTTTCCCATATATGCCAATAGGATATTTTCCATATTCCTTTGCTCCATCTGTAAATACATTCATAAATTCTAATCCTTCTAAAGTAAAAAAACACAGGGCAGCATAAATCAAAAAAAGTCCTGTAAATAAAGCGGTACCTCCAATTAACATAAAAAATACAGTAAAAATTTTAGATACTGTCCAGTTAATTTCACTTTTTGAAATTCCATATATAAACATAATAATTGCCTGCAACATTCTTCCTATTCTGGTCAGTTCAAATTTACTTCCAAGAACCTGAAGAATTTCATTTTGTGGTCGAACAAGAATTCTGTCAAATGTCCCTTGTCTTACCATACCTGAAAATTGATCAAATCCTCTTGCATACATTTCTGCAATAGAAAATTCTAATAACATAATAGAAAAGCACAATAAAACTTCGCTATAAGTAAATCCCTTTACATTTGAAAATCTTTGAAACATAAAAAAGATACCTAAAAATACCTGAAAGGAAATAAGAAATTGTCCAATGGCAGTAAACAAAAAAGATGTTTTATACTGCATCACGCTACGAATATTAATAGAAATATAGTGCATATAAAGTTTTAATGACATAATAAATTCAACCTCCTTGTATAGATACTTTTTTTTCAGCAATACTACATAACTTTTTTCCACAGCTTATAAGGGTAATGAGCCAAAAAATTTGTAGTGCTATAGCAGAAAACATTTGTCTATTTGTCATATCTGCACTGTAGATCCTAAGTGCTACATTCTGCATAGATGCAAAAGGAAGTAATTCCATAATTTTTTGAATCTTTTCAGGAAAAAACGGTAGAGGAATTATTGCACCTGAAAAAAATTCTACAATAGAAGTAAATAATATTTTTAATCCGGCTGGGGATATTGTAAAAAAAGTAAGAGAATAAATTAGTATACAAAAAGAAACCGTAACAGCTAATCCTAATAAAAGAGTAAGCAGAAAAAGAATAAAATGGATTAAGCTGGTTGGGGGCTGTAAACCAAATGGTTTTGGTAAAAAGGAGGCTACAACTAAAATCGGAAAACATCGAAGAATGGCGGATGATAAACGGTTTGCAATAGTTCGGGAAAACCACATATCGTAAATATGAATGGGACGGCATAATTCATAAGAAATATTACCATTCATAATAGAGTCAAAGATTTCATTTTCCATCATCCATACTGTAAAAAAAGCAAGGAAAGCCTGCTGCATCCAGATATAGGATACAACTGCTGAAAATGTCATAGGAAACGCATTTGAATCAACTTCATAAAATGCCCAGTAGACAAGAATTCCCATAGCACCCCAAGCAAATTGTGTAATAACTCCCGCAAAAGCGGCTGTACGATATTGTACTCCCATAGAAAATCTCAATCGAAAAAAGGATAGATATTTTTGCATAATCGTACCTCCTATATATCATAGGTACGGTATAATTCTGCTACCGTTTCATCTATATTCTTGTTTCCCTTTCGGATATCTTCTAATGTACCATCCATCAAAATTTTCCCTTTTCCAATTAGGATAATTCGTTTGGTCAATGCCTCGATATCCTGCATATCATGTGTAGTTAAGATTACTGTGGTTTTGTGGATCTGATTTTGTTTGTGAATGAAATCTCGAACTGCTAATTTAGATACTGCATCTAATCCAATCGTAGGTTCATCTAAGAATAAAATTTTGGGATTGTGTAAAAGAGAGGCAGCAATTTCACAACGCATTCGTTGACCTAGAGAGAGTTGTCTTGCAGGAGAACGCAAAAGTTCCCCTAGATTTAAGAGATCGGTTAATTCTTCTAAGTTTGTATGATACATAGAGGGGGAAATAGAGTAGATATCTTTTAATAATTCGAATGAATCAATAACTGGAACATCCCACCATAACTGTGAACGCTGTCCAAATACAACTCCAATTTGTCGTACATGTTCAATTCTGCTCTTATATGGAATTCTTCCATCTACAAAACAATTTCCACTGTCGGGTGTCAATATTCCGCTTAAAATTTTAATGGTAGAACTTTTTCCAGCTCCATTTGGGCCAATATAACCAACCATTTCGCCATCTTGAATGGTAAAAGTAATATCATTAAGGGCATAGATTTTTTCGTATTTTCGGTGAAAAAGTGCTTTGCAGGCTTCACCAAAACCTGCATTTCGCTTTGCGATTTTGTACGATTTACATACATGTTCCATCGTAATCATAATTGCTTCCTCCTGGTAGTTATATTTTTATATCTTTATATCTTGCCAAGTCGGTCTGGTTTTGTTGGATTTTGCCAATCAAATACCGAGAAGAAATTTTATTATATCAAATAATTAAAAAAAATTCAAGAGATTTTAATTCCTAGGTTTGTCGTGTTAAAAGCGGTGAATTTTGTTGAAATCTACCATAACATATGATAAAATGGAGTAATAAGAAAACACGGTATAGTATTTAAGTTTTGTAGAAATGAGGAATCGTATGAAATTGCTTCATTTATCGGATCTTCATATTGGAAAACGGGTAAATGAATTTTCTATGTTGGAGGATCAAAAATACATATTACAACAAATTATTGAAATTGCAGACATAGAACAGGTAGATGGACTGATTCTTGCAGGGGACATCTATGATAAGCCAGTACCACCAACAGAGGCAGTACAGATCTTTGATCAATTTCTTACAAAATTGGCACAACGAAACCGAAAAATTTTTATCATAAGTGGTAATCATGATTCGGCAGAAAGAATTGCATTTGGAGCAAAACTTATGAATAGTAAAGGGGTTTATGTTTCTCCTGTATATAATGGGAATATTGAACCGATTGCACTTAAAGATGAATATGGAGAGATTTTTATTTATTTACTTCCCTTTATAAAGCCTGCTGTCATACATCATGTTTTTCCACAGGAAGATTGTGAAAGTTATGAGGATGCTGCTAGAATTGCTATTTCGCATATGAAAGTAAATACAGAAAAAAGAAATATTTTAGTAGCACATCAACTTGTAACAGGAGCAGATCGTTGTGATTCGGAAGAGATTTTAATAGGTGGATTAGACAATATAAATTCCTGTGTGTTTGAAACATTTGACTATGTGGCATTAGGACATATCCACAGCCCTCAGTCTATTACAAAAGAAACAATACGATATTGCGGAACACCTTTAAAATATTCTTTTTCTGAGGCAGGACAAAAAAAGTCAGTGACAGTACTAGAATTTTTCGAGAAGGAAAATATTCAAATTAGAACAATTCCACTTTATCCCCTTAGAGATATGTGTAAGATTAAAGGAACCTATTTAGAAGTAACAAATTTAAACTTTTATAAAGATCTCAATAGAGAAGATTATGTTCAGATAACATTAACAGATGAAGAAGATATTCCAGATGGAATCAAAAAATTGCGTGTTATTTATCCAAATTTAATGCAGCTAGAATATGACAATAAGCGAACAAGAGAAAATCGTTCTATTCAAGTTGAAGAAGAACTAACAGAAAAAAAATCGGAATTGGAATTGATAGAAGAGTTTTTTGAATTACAAAATAATCAGGTGATGAGTGAACAACAGAGAGAATTTTTGATAGAATTAATACAGGACTTAGATCTGTAAGAAAGGGGGTAAGTGTGAAACCAGAAAAGCTTGTAATCAGTGCATTTGGACCATACGCAGAAAAGACGGAAATCGATTTTAAACAGTTGGGGGTGCAAGGACTGTTTTTAATTACGGGAGATACTGGAGCAGGAAAAACCACCATTTTTGATGCAATTACGTTTGCTTTGTATGGAGAGGCAAGCGGAGAAGTAAGAGAGTCAAATATGTTTCGTAGTAAATATGCAGAAGATGATGTGCCAACCTATGTAGAATTTTCTTTCGACTATCGGGGAAACTGTTATACAGTGAAGAGGAATCCAGAATATCATCGTCTAAAGGGCAGAGGAAGTGGTCTTACAGTACAAAAAGCAGAAGCGACTTTAATTTATCCAGATGAAAGACAGCCAGTAACAAAGACAAAGGAAGTAACAAAGGCAGTTACAGAATTGATAGGATTAGATCGCAGACAGTTTGCACAGATTGCCATGATTGCACAGGGAGACTTTCAAAAGCTTCTCTTTGCAAAAACACAGGATAGAGGACTTATTTTCCGTCAGATCTTTCATACAGAATTATATCAAAAACTACAAATACAGTTAAAGGAAGCAGTAAAGGGACAGGAAATGAAATATAATGATATTCGAAAGAGTATCAGTCAATATTTTAGTGGTATAGTCTGCGAAAAAAATGCTCCTATAGCACAGAGAATAGAAGAGTTAAAAAAGGTAGATTTTGAAGGAAGAATTACAGAGGGACTGACACTTTTAGAGGAGCTTTTAAAACAGGAAAAAGAGGGATTAAAACAAATAGATACAAAGCTCACTTTATTAGATCAAGAAATTCAAAAGGATGCAGGATGTTTAGAAGCTGCTAGACAAAGAAAGAAAACAACAGAAAAATTAGAACAGGAAAAACTTCGATTAAAGGAACTTCTTCCAAATTTAGAACAGGCAGAAAAAGAACAGGAATATGCAAAAGAAAATGCACAAAAATATGACGAATTGACTTTTCAAATCCAAGAGGAACAAAAAAAGATTGAGCTATTTGAAAAGTTAGAAGAGGAACAAAAGGCAAAGAAGAATAAAGAGCAGGAAATTCAAAAGATTTTTGAAAATAAAAGACAGACTCAGAAGAGAAAGATAACATTAGAGCAATTAATACAACAGGAAAAAGAACAGTTTTTGACACTTGAAACAGTGGAAACAAAACAAGAACAGCTTATAAATCGAAAGGAAAAAATAGAGCAGGAAAAGAAAAGTTTAGAAAATCTACATAAACTATTACAAGAGGTTTGTGAAAGACAAAAGCAGGGAGAGAAAAGCCTACAACAGCAAAAACAGCGCTTTGAAGAATTTTCTAATATTATTTTTCATCAGGAACAGATGGTAGAAAAATTTCAAGACCAAACACTATTTTTGTTTCATGTAAATGAGAAACAAAAGAGTCTTCAAAAACAGTGTGAAACACTTAAATATGATTGGAAAGAGTGGGAGAAGGAAACACAAAGACAAATAGAACAAAAGGAACAATTAGAACAGTTAAATACAGAAAATATAGCTGTTAAAACAGAATTAGAAACACTTGAAAAACAACTCCTTCCATTACAAAAGATTGGAGAGGAAGAACTCTATTACAAAAATTTAGTAGAAAAACTTAGTCAGACAGTATCTGATTTTAAAGATTTAATTCTAAAAAGAAATGAATTAAAAGATTTAGAAATACAATATCGACAGGAAAGAGATGCTGCTAAAAACCAAGAGGAAGAACAAAGAAGGCAGCAACAAGAGTACAAAAAAGAGTATGAACAACGGAAAGATTCAGAAATACAGGTTCTAAAATTAAAACAGCAGCAAAGTGAATTAGAAAACCAAAAAGAGAAAGTGAATATGCTGCAAAAAGAATTAAACGTTCTTTCTAATCAAAAACAGTATCTTCAAGAAAGTCAAAAGAATTATCTAATTGCGTCTGATAAGAAAAATAAACTTCTGACAGAATATCAAGAATTAGAATTGTTATTTTTAGATGCACAGGCAGGGATGCTTGCACGCCATTTAGAGGAAGGTAAAATGTGTCCAGTCTGTGGTTCAATTCATCATCCTTCTCCTGCAAAGTTAGCACAAAATGTCCCAGAGAAAGAGAGCTTAGATCAGAAAAAAGAACTACTTTCTCTTGCCCAAAAGGAAGTAGAACAAAAGAGTGCAGATGCGAAATACCAAAAACAACAATTACAGATACAAATACAAAAAATAGAACAAATAGCAGAGGGTTTGAGACAAGAAAAAATAGAACAACAATCCGATTTGGAAAGCTTATTGGGATCATGGACAGAGGAAGAGTTGCTTCGAATAGAAAAAATAAAACAGATAGTTGTTTCTTCACTACATAAAGCAGAACAAGATCAAAAGCGAAGGGAAGAATTAAAGAATTTATTGGCTGTAAAGGAAGAACAAATACAACAACTACAAAAGAACTTATATGAAAAAGAGCAAAAACTAACCACAGTACAGATAAAAAAGACAGAAAAAGAACAACAATTAAAAAATGAAATTACAAAAATGACTTTTTTAGAAGAACAGCCAAAGATAGCAGAAAGTTTGGATATCCTGCTTTCTAATGTAAAAGAAAAATTAAATAGATATCAAAGGGAATTGGATACAAAGTGGAAAGAAACAAAAGAGAAAAAGAAACAGTTGGAGATATTTCAAAAGAAAGAAGAAATTTTAAAGGAAAAACAACAGATACTCAAAGAACAAAAAGATGAGAGCCAAAAGAAGGTAAATGAGACTCAAATTCGTATAGAATTAACACAAAAACAATTAAATATAGGACAAGAGACGGCAAAAGAATTAGTAGCAAATATCAAAGAGTGGCTAGAGGAACATCCTATATTAAAAGATTACAAGATACAGGGTATGGTGAAAATGCAGTCTGTCTGTACAGAAGAAAGAAAAAGTATATGTCCTGAGAGTTTAAGGGAAGAGATTTTAAAAGAGCTTCAAACACAGACAGAAATTATGACTATATTAGAAGAAAAGATAAAGACAGAAATAGAACAAAGACAGAAACTTCAAGAAGAAATAGAGTTATATAGAACACAGCGGGAAGAATGTTTTAACTTAATACAAGAGCAAGAAAAGCAGTTGGAAGTACATAAAAACCGCAGAAATGAAATGCAGGAAAAATTAAAAGATAGTATTTTGTCAGTAAAAAGATTTATAAATAATATAGAAGAAATGAAAATAGAACAAGATTACTCATTCCTAGCTGCAATGTGGGCAGAAAATATTTTGAAGGAACAGTTGAGTAAGATTGAGATAGAAATTAAGAATAACCAAGAAAAATTTTTAGAAAAGCAAATGTTACAAGATAGAATCTTAAAGCAGGAGCAGAATATAAAGCAACTAGAGGATCAAATTCATCAGTTAGAGGTGAAACTGACTAAGTTACAAACAGAACTAGATAGAATAAAAGAACAAATTTCTGCATATCTTAAAACTCTTAATGGGGATAATAAAGAAACAGCAAAAACAAAGATTGCTGTTTGTAAAGATCAACAAAGGATATTAGAAGAAGCAAACAAAGCGGCTGAAAAATCATATAATGAATATTATACCAAAGTGACAGAATTGCAGGCGGCTATTACTGCATTTGAAAATCAGCTCCATATGATTGGAGATTTTAAGGAAGAGGAAGTTTTACTTAAAAAGCAGGAAAGAGAAAGAAAAAAGGAAGAAATAAGTGCAGAGAGAGATGAAATTTTTGCTGCCTTTCATAAAAATCAGGAAATTTATAATTCAGTTCATGATAGACAAGAGACTATTACATTAATAGAACAAAAATATATTTGGATGAAGTGTCTATCAGATACCGCAAACGGAACATTAAGTGGAAAACGTAAAATTGAGCTGGAAACTTATATTCAGATGGCTTATTTTGATCGAATTTTAAGGAGGGCAAATCTACGTCTTCTTACAATGAGTAGTGGTCAGTATGAATTAAAGCGAGAGGAAGACACAGATAGTATGAAAGGAAAAGTGGGGCTTGAGTTAAATGTTATTGATCATTATAATGGCACCGAACGCAGTGTAAGAACTCTTTCAGGTGGAGAAACCTTTCAGGCTTCACTTTCTTTAGCACTCGGTCTATCCGATGAAATTCAATCCTATACAGGTGGAATTCAATTAGATTCTATGTTTGTAGATGAAGGTTTTGGTTCTTTAGATGAAGAATCATTAAGTCAGGCAATGAAAGCCTTAGTTGGACTTACAAAAGGAAATCGTCTGGTGGGAATCATTTCTCATGTATCAGAATTAAAAGAGCAGGTTGAACGAAAGATAATTGTTACAAAAAATAGAGGAAGAAACGGAATTGGAAGTAGTGTAGAGGTAGAATAGAAAATAAACAGGACTATACTTTATGCCTTCGATATGTTATTATAATATTAAAAAGACAGTTACAACATTGGAGATTAAAAATGAATTTATATGAAAAGCTTCAAAAAAATGCTATCGATGGATCGTATCCAATGTGTATGCCTGGTCATAAAAGAAATCCAAAATGGCAGATGCAAAATCCATATTCTTTGGATATTACGGAAATAGAAGGATTTGATAATTTGCACAACCCAGAGGGAATTTTGTTAGATTTAGAAAAACGTGCAGCGGCTGTCTATGGCAGCCGCTTTTCCCTGCTTTTAGTAAATGGTAGTACCTCTGGAATTTTAATTGGAATTTCAGCCGTAACTATGCCGGGGGATACTATTTTGATTTCTAGAAATTCACATAGATCGGTCTATCATACAGCATTTTTACGACAGCTAAAAATAGAATATTTATATGAGGACATTAATAAAGATACAAATATACCAGAAGCTGTTGGGTTAGAGGAGGTAAAGCGGGGACTAGAGGAGTATCCAGAGGCAGTTTTAGTGGTTTTAACCTCCCCGACCTATGAAGGGATGACTTCAGAGATTTGTAAAATTGCAGAAGTGGTACATAAGGCAGGGAAACTATTATTAATAGATGCTGCTCATGGAGCCCACTTTGGTTTTCATTCCTATTTTCCTACTCATCCAATCAGGGAAGGAGCCGATTTTGTAATTCAAAGTCTACATAAAACACTACCTTCTTTTACACAGACAGCTTTATTACTTTGGAATGACGCTTTATGGAAAGAACGAATAAATTTGTTTTCTTCTATTTATCAAAGTAGTAGTCCCTCATATCTGCTTATGGCAGGGATCGATTGTTGTATTCAATTTTTAGAAAGAGATTCGGAAGGTTTTAACGAATATGCAGAATGGTTACAGATGTTTTATCAGAAAGCGAAAGCATGGAGATGTTTGACATTAGTTCAGGCAAGTGAGGAAAACGAATTTAGAAAAGACTACGGAAAGCTTGTAATTTTATGCAAACATACAAGATTAAGAGTTTTAAAATTGCCTGAGAGGATTCATAAATCCATTCAGGCTTTTTGTGGGAAACAAGAGGTAAGCCTAACGGGAACACTTCTTTATCAGATATTACTTGCCTATAAAATACAGCCAGAAATGGCAATGAGAGATTATGTGCTTTGTATGACTTCTGTGTGTGATACAAAAGAAGGACTGGACTATCTATTTCAAACTTTAAGTAAAATTGATTCTTGCTGTGAAAAGGAAGAAGATTGTTTCTGTATACAAACTTCAGTATTGTGGAAACGAAAACGAATGTATCAGCAATATGAGATCGAGAAAAGACAAGTTCGAACAGTATCATTAGAGGAAAGTTCTGGATATATAGCAGCAGAATTTATCTATTTATATCCACCGGGAATTCCCTATATCGTTCCAGGAGAAGTATTGGAACAATATTTAATTGAGGAATTGCTTTCTTATAAAAAGAGTGGATTACAGTTAAAAGGAATGTGGGATAAAGAGGGAAGATATATAAGGGTTTTAAAAGAAACTTCTTTTTAGAAATTAGGAAAGGTTTTGAAATAATGTCAAAGTTGTTTGTGATGATGGGAAAGAGTGCAACAGGAAAAGATACGATATATAGAGATTTAATGAATAAGAGTGAGTTACCTCTCCTTCCAGTAACAGGATACACAACTAGACCAATTCGGGACGGAGAACAAAATGGAAAACAATATTATTTTGTAACTGTACAGCAGATGAAACAGATGGAACAGGAAGGAAAAATTATTGAGTGTCGCTGTTATCAGACTGTATATGGAGAGTGGTATTATTTTACTGCTAATGATGGTCAAATTGATTTAAGTCGGGCAGATTATCTTATGATTGCCACTTTAGAGGGATATGAGAAATTACAGCAATATTTTGGAAAAGATATCGTTATTCCAATTTATTTAGAGGTGGAAGATGGAATTCGTCTAAATCGAGCGCTTTTAAGGGAGAGAGAACAAAAATATCCTAAATATGCAGAATTATGCCGCAGATATTTAGCAGATGAACAGGATTTTGCAGATGAAAATTTAGACAGAGCAGGAATTCAAAAGAGATATCAAAATATAGAGGAAAAAGATTGCCTATTGCAGATCATAGAGATGATACGTAAAATTTTGATAGAGAGAAACGTTTCAGAGGACAAACTTTGAGAAAAAGGTACTATTCAATTCCTAAAATCTGTGCTAAAATAAAAGCCATACAAAAGACAGGCATAGGATAAACAGAATATCATAAAAAGGGAAGGAGGTCGTAAACTTTCATGGATATTAAAGTAAATCAAATCCAACAACCAAATCGAATAGAACAAAAGGCACCAGTTCAACAGACGGATGGAAACTTTAAATTTACCTTAATCAGTAATATTGAAGAACAGGAGCTTCAAGCTAGGTTAAATGTTTTAATGGAAGATATTATTCAACAGGGAAAGCGTTTGACCAAACATATGGATGTACGGGATATGAAGCGATATCGGGAGTTAATCAAAGAGTTTATGAACGAAATTGTAAGTCATTCCCATAAATTCAGCCGTGAAAATTTCTTGGATCGCAGGGGGCGTCATCGTGTCTATGGAATGATCCGATTAATTGATAAAAATTTAGATGAATTAGCTACAGAACTGATAAAGGATGAGAAAGATGCGATCACAATTTTAAGTAAGATTGATGAAATATGTGGACTCCTGTTGGATATTCTGGCCTGAAATAAGGAGAAGGAGCAGGAATGGATTTTAAACAGATTGTAGGACATGAGAAATTGATCGAACATCTGCAAAATGCAATTCGTATGGATAAAGTTTCACACGCATACATCTTTAATGGGGAAGATGGGGTTGGAAAAAATTTAATGGCAAATTGTTTTTCAATGGCTCTTGAGTGTGAAGAAGGGGGAGTTTGTGCCTGTGGACACTGTAAGTCCTGTCTTCAGGCGATATCGGGAAATCATCCAGATATTATTCGTGTCAATCATGAAAAGTCGGTTATTAGTGTAGATGATATTCGGCTTCAATTAAATTCGGATATTTTGATTAAACCTTATAGCAGCCGTAAAAAGATCTATATTGTAGATGAAGCGGAAAAAATGAATGAACAGGCACAAAATGCACTTTTAAAAACTTTAGAAGAACCACCAGAGTATGCAGTAATTTTGCTTTTAACCAATAATAGCAGCCGATTTCTTCCGACTATTCTGTCTCGATGTATTACATTAAATTTTAAGCCAGTTGCAAAAGAAAAGATTAAGACTTATTTGATGGAGCAATATCAGATTCCAGATTATCAGGCTGAACTGAGTGCTGAATTTTCGGCTGGCAACCTTGGAAAGGCAATTTTGTATTCTTCTTCAGAAGAATTTGGAGAAATAAAAGATGAAGTAGTTCATATTCTTAAATATTTAAGAGAAATGGAATATCAGGAACTTTTAGAAGCTCTAAAATACTTTTCAGAGAAAAAGCAGGCAATGGATGAATGTTTGGATTTAATGGTACTTTGGTTTCGAGATGTCTTAATATTTAAAGCAACAAGAGATGCCAATCGTGTACTATATAAAAAAGAACTAAGTGAAATCCGCAGTCAGGCTAGAGTAATCAGCTTTGAGGGATTAAATGAGATTTTGGAGGCAATTTCAAAGCTTCGTTTACGTCTAAAAGCAAATGTTAATTTTGAGGTAGCAGCAGAATTGATGCTTTTGACAATACAGGATTATTTAAAAAATTGAAATGACAACTGGAAGGAGTTTTGCATGATAAATGTAATTGGAGTGCGGTTTCGTAGAGCCGGAAAAATTTATTTTTTTGACCCAGTGGACTATGAAATACAAGTGGGAGATCATGTGATTGTAGAAACAGCACGGGGAATCGAATACGGTTTTGTCGTACTTGGACCTAGGCAGGTGGAGGACTCGAAAATAGTACAGCCATTAAAATCAGTGATTCGCCCAGCAACTCCGGAAGATGATGAAATTGAAAGAAATAATAAAAGTAAAGAAAAAGAGGCTTTTCAGATTTGTTTAGAAAAGATTGCAAGACATGAATTAGAAATGAAATTAATTGATTGCGAATATACATTCGATAACAATAAAGTATTGTTCTATTTTACAGCAGACGGAAGAATTGATTTTAGGGAATTAGTAAAGGATCTAGCTGCTGTTTTTAAAACCAGAATTGAACTGCGTCAAATTGGAGTACGAGACGAAACAAAGATTGTCGGCGGAATTGGGATCTGTGGAAGACAGTTGTGTTGTCATACACATTTATCTGAGTTTGCCCCAGTGTCGATTAAGATGGCAAAAGAACAAAATCTTTCCTTAAATCCAACAAAAATTTCAGGAGTCTGTGGAAGACTGATGTGCTGTCTGAAAAATGAGGAAGAAGCATATGAAGAATTAAATAGCCATCTTCCAAATGTGGGGGATTATGTAACAACTTCGGATCATCTGCGAGGAGAGGTAACAAGTGTAAGTGTACTCAAACAACTGGTAAAAGTAATTGTACAGCTAGAAAATGACGAAAAGGAAATTCGGGAATATCATGTAGAAGATTTAAAGTTTAAACCAAAAAAGAAAAAGGAAAAAGTTGCAATAGATGCAGAATTAAAGGCATTAGAGTTATTAGAGCGCAAAGAAGATACCCATATAGATGACTGATCCGAAAGGATGATGATATATGAAGGAATGGTTAAAACAAGGAGAACGCTTTGACGACCTAGAGAGAAATGGTTATCGGATCATTCAATCAGAAGGAAGGTTCTGCTTTGGAATGGATGCAGTACTTTTATCTGGTTTTTCCAGAGTAAAAGAAGGCGAATGTGTACTAGATCTGGGAACAGGAACAGGAATTATTCCAATTTTACTCCGGGCAAAGACGAAGGGAAAACATTTTACTGGATTGGAGATTCAACCAGAAAGTGCAGATATGGCTCGTAGGAGTGTATTATATAATCATTTGGAAAATGAAATTAATATTGTAGTTGGAGATTTAAAGGAGGCATCCGTATTGTTTGGGGCTGCCTCTTTTGATGTCGTTACCTCTAATCCTCCCTATATGATTCATACACATGGATTGGTAAATCCCGATCCAGCTTTGGCTGCTGCCAGACATGAACTATTATGCTGCTTTGAAGACGTGGTGAGGGAAACAGCAAAAGTTTTAAGACAAAATGGAAGATTTTTTTTAGTGCACCGACCATTTCGTCTGCCAGAGTTAATTCGAATTTTGTCTTTATATAAGTTAGAGCCAAAGCGGATGCGACTTGTTTATCCTTATATAGAGAAAGAGCCGAATATGGTACTTTTAGAATGTGTTAAGGGAGGAAAGTCAAGACTTCTTATAGAAAAGCCACTCATTATTTATAAAAGCCCTAATGTTTATACAGATGAAATTTATGAAATTTATGGATATTAAAGTTTACTATAACTTTATACAGATTTTATACTATTAGGAAGGGACTTAATTATGACAGGCACATTATATCTTTGTGCAACTCCAATTGGAAATTTGGAAGATATTACACTACGTGTACTCAGAATATTAAAAGAAGTCGATTTGATTGCTGCAGAGGACACTAGAAATTCTATAAAATTACTAAATTATTTCCAGATTAAAACCCCATTGACAAGTTATCATGAATACAATAAAATAGAAAAAGGAAGATATTTGATCGAACAGCTTCAGGAAGGAAAGAATATTGCACTTGTAACAGATGCAGGAACACCGGGAATTTCAGATCCGGGGGAAGAATTGGTCTCTATGGCATATGAAGCTGGAATTTCAGTAACTTCGCTTCCGGGGGCTTGTGCCTGTGTGACAGCATTGACCATTTCAGGACTTCCCACCAGACGATTTTCTTTTGAAGCTTTTCTTCCAGCGGATAAGCATGAAAGACAAGCTGTACTTTCAGAGCTTGTAGAAGATACAAGAACGCTGATTATTTACGAAGCCCCTCATAGGTTGACTAAAACTCTAAAAGAACTTTATAAAGTTTTAGGGGAACGTAAAATGGCATTGTGTAGAGAGCTAACAAAAAGATATGAAACCGTATTTTCTACAACCTTGTCTGAGGCAATTACTTTCTATGAAAAACAAGAACCAAAAGGGGAATGTGTATTAATAATTGAAGGAAAAAGTCGTGAAAAGCAAAGGGAAGAATACTATAAACAGTGGAATACGATATCAATAGAAGAACATATGCAGCGTTATACAGATGCTGGTATGGATCGAAAAGAAGCGATGAAACAAGTTGCTATAGAGCGGGGAATTCCAAAGAGAGAAGTTTATAATCAGTTAATAAAAGAATGATTTGTTGTAAAATAAAGTGATATAAAAAATAGAAAAGTGGGATATCAAACTTTATGTTATCCCACTTTCTTTTAAGTATTAAATTATTCGATAATACCAGCAAGTTTAGCAAGTTCAGTAATAGACTTTTTAGAAACTTTTTTACCGCAGTAATCAAACAATTCGTCTTTTGTACCATTAAAGATATCTGCTGGTTCGTACTTTTTCAGGATGATTCTGTCCTCCTCAACAAAAATTTCGAGGGCATCTCTCTCCTCAACACCAAGAGTTCTTCTTAACTCGATTGGAAGAGTAATACGTCCCAGTTCATCAAGCTTACGAACAATACCTGTACTTTTCATAATCTTTTCTCCTTTCCAGATACCCAATTTTAATTTAACGTGATATACATTGGCGTGTTAATATCTGTTAAATGATTAGGCTTCTTGTTACAAAATAACATATTTTGGCGAACAAGTCAACAGGAAATTTTAAAATTCTTCAAATTTTAAGAAAATTTAATAATTATATAAAGATACGTAGTTCTATTTTCTATTTTTCTTCCATATTGTGGTAAAAAGAGAATAAATTCATGGAGAATACACAATGTTAAATTATCTTTGGGCATTTATGATAATAATTGGCGTTGTATATGGTGCTATTACCGGAAAAATGGATCAGTTAGGAAATGGTGCAATAGAGGCGGCGGGCAATGCAGTTACGCTTTGTATTACAATGGTTGGAATTGTAGCGATGTGGAGTGGACTGATGGAAGTTGCAAAAAAAGCGGGAATTATTTCTGGTGCAACTAAATTAATAAGACCATTTGTTCATTTTTTATTTCCAGCCATTCCAAAGGGACATCCTGCTTTAGATTATATTACTACGAATTTTATTGCCAATGCTGATGTAATAATAGGACTAAAGATCGGAAAAGTCAGGTATTTCAGTCAGTTCAGGAATATCAATATCAAAACCTATTTCTGTATTATCTGTTAGTTCAGAATTTGAATTTGTCTTATTTTTTTCTTCCTCTTCCTCCCATAGAGATTTATATTCCTTATCCGATTGATTCATCATAGAAATGTTTTTTGCAGCCATATATAGTTTAAGATTATATTTCATCAGTTTTCTTTCATCGGAATAGGGTACTTTTGCACCTTCGGATATCCTTCTTGCAATTTCCATACATTTTGCTATATTCTCTGTATATTCTGCCGTCGTATCGACTTGTTGTTTGGTAGCTTGTGCATTATGTATACAGTTTGACAAGACAGAAAGATGATCTAAAAACTTCTGTGTTTTATCAATCTGTTTTTCTAAACTATTTGAGAGTTCTAAAATAACTCCATTTTTTTCTTCATATTCTGAGGTGTTATTTGACTCTTTTTGCATATTCTTCTGCTTTTCAAAAAGTATTTTTTGTTGTTCTCTTAACTTATTTAATTGTGTAGAGTAGAGATTTTTTGCCTCTCTTATATTCATAATCAGCCTCGTTTCTTTTGTTAAAGTTATCGGTTTGAATACCCAAAAAATTCATAGTTACATTTATTTTTATCGGTTAGATGAATAATGAATTGTATATTTAAAAAAAATCAGATAAAATAATAAAAAATAATCATACAGAAATGAGGTTAATTATGAATATAACATATTATGATATTGGTTTGAATTTATTTTGTAAACAGTTTCCAGATCCCAAAAAAATTATTAAAGATGCAGAGGATGCAGAAGTATGTTGTATCCTTACAGGCACAGATATGAAAGAAAACAAAAGAATAGATTTATTTACGAAAGAAAATCAGGTATATGGAACTGCTGGAATTCATCCACATAATGCGAATTCGGCAAAACAGGAAGATTTTGAATGGATTGAAGAGATTATAAAAAATAATAAGAGAATAGTAGCAGTAGGAGAGTGTGGTTTAGATTTTGATCGAATGTTTTCTACAAAGGAAAATCAGATCAGATGTCTGGAAAAACATATTATATTGGCAGAAAAGTTAAATAAACCACTGTTTCTTCATGAACGCAGTGCATCCGAAGATTTTATTAAAAGATTTAAAAAACATTTAGATATCTGTAGTAAGTCTGTAGTTCACTGTTTTACGGGAGATCGAAAAACAGTAGATAAATATTTATCTATGGGATTTTCAGTTGGCATTACTGGCTGGATTTGCGATGACAGAAGAGCAAAAGAATTAAGAGAAGCAGTTAAATTAATTCCACTAGATAGAATTCTTATTGAAACGGATGCTCCTTATTTGACACCACGAAATGTACAGGGATTAGAAAGAACAAATGTTCCACAAAATATCAAATATGTAGCGAAAGATTTGGCAAAATACATGAATGTATCCGAAGATGTTTTGATACAACAGGCAAAGATCAATACAGAAAAGATTTTTGGACTTAATAAATAAAATTTATAGAAGGAGCTATGATATATAACAGCTCCTTCATTTTCTGATTTAAAAAATCAAACTATATTTAAAGACATAACATATATTTGACAGGGATTCCATTCATCCCAAAGTGTCGGAAAGACTTCAAACTCTTTAAATCCAAGACTGATATAAAATTTATTTGTATCATCATATTCTTTATATCGCCCCATTTGTACTGTCTTTACCTGTAAAAAGGAATATTCTTTTTGTATAGCTTTTTTTGCTTGCTCGAATAATTGACGACCTATCCCTTGATGTTGATACTCCTTTAATACTCCTATCACCGCTAATTCCACTGTATCTTTTCCTGTCTCTTTCAGACAGAGGAAACCAACGACTTTATTATCTATAGTTGCTTTAAAGAACAGTTGATTTTCACTTTCCAAGATATAATTTTCTCTTGCCTCAGAGATACCAAACCACTCTGGCAAGGCTTCTAGTATCTGTCTTGCTATCGATTTTTTTTCATCACCGATTAAAACCTGCTCTATCATATCAAATCCCTCGATTTAACATCTGCTATTCCTAGTAAACCATCTTCCAGTTTACCTCCCGAAATTCTATTAGATAAAAATTTACTAGAAAAAGTTTTTATATATCTATCCTCTAAATTATATAGATTACTTGTTTTATAAGCAAAAATCCGAGTTGTATCCAAAGCTCGAAAACTATCTATGGATAAAATAGATTTATTTACTGCATACATAGGAAAAAGCAGTCTGTCAAAACTTTTGATTTTTGTCCAATGCTGTTGAATACGTCTTTTGATATTATCAGTTGTTCCAACATAGATTTGGCAATACTGATCTAGTACCATCAGATAATATCCAGAAACACCATTATATTGTTTCAGATCATGTACTTCTACAAATTTTTTATTTTTTTTAAGAAAGCGTTGGATTTCCTCTTCAAATTCATCATGATTCAGTGATTGAAAAAACTTCATATTCAAATCAAAATTTTCAAGGCATAGTTTTCTGTAAGAGTTACACCATTCCTCTGTATAATAGTTTGCATCTTCATCCGCATAGGCTTCTTTCAGACTATTAAATCTCCCTAGAGAATTTTTATTATTTATAATAGCATACTTTTCTCTACTTAATTTTAATCCATATATTCCTTCACGTATTATAACTCCAAAATGCACCATAATATTTTTCCTCTTTTGTCAGAACTATTTTAGATTATCACGAATCATTCGTAAATAATAGTATATGTTCCTAAAGAACGATCTAAGAGTTCATCAAAACACTTCTCAGGTTCTTGATTTTCACTAAGGAAAATAGAGTAGCAAAATTCTGCATATCCAGACAGATCCATTTTAAAATTGGTTTCCCAAGTATTATTCATAACCCAAGAATAAATATCTCGATGATTATTTTCTAATTTTCTATCACATAGTTTAATTGGATGATGTTTGAGTTCTCCCATATAAAATAGTGGAGTATCCAAAGTCTGAATGGAAACACAGCCTTTAGAAGTCTGATATATCATACCATAATCAGACATATAATATTCCATACAAGTTCCGGGTAGTTGTTCTAAACCCGGAAGAAAAGGTTCTGCACCCTTTTGTAAATAAATTTTACTTTCAGGAATGGATAAAGTCAGCGGTAGATAGATACTTTCAATATTATTAGAAATTGTTTTTGCTAATTTAAGTTTAAAATCTATTTTTGGAAGGGAATGATACATTTTGAAAACAACAGAACAATAGTTTGTACCTTTTAAAGAGTATACAAATTCTAATGTAGTAAATAGATTTCCCTGCTCTAAACATGTTATCTCTATTAATTCACCCTGATATTGTTCTGCATGTTTTCCACGAATGTTTCTTCCCAAAATACTACGTTCCGAGTAATCATTTGTGCGAATAGGAGTACATTCATAAATAGGAGTAAAAAATTTTGCCATTCCTTTATCTAACATTTCGCATTTTTCTCTTTTATTATAAAAGGAAGTGATGCCCTTTTTTAAAGTATAAGTAAGTTTAAACCAATCATTTTCTATCTCATAAGGTAATTGATAAGTAATAGGATCATATTCATTTACAATGTCTTGAACGCGTTCTGCTCCAATATAACATTGTCTTGTATTAATTACTTTTTTTACAGGAGGGAGTTCTTTATATTCATATTCTTTTATCTCTTTTGAAAAAAAGATATCTACAAAACTAATTAATACTCCTCGAGGATGAGAAGAAATCTGACAGAGAATTTCTTTTTTATCGGAAGTTCTTATTATGCTGACTTTTGCTATAGAGGGACTTTCGATATAAAATTCTACAGGCATGATACCTTCAGAAGTTCCTGTATTTATAACTCTAATTTTACCATTTGTATTATAGTAACATAAAATATCACCTGCTTGTGCTGCCGTTTGATTGAGCATAAAAGAGGCACTTTCATGAGCTTTAGAAGCATAGCTAGTTTTACGTATATCCAAGTTAAGAACCATAGTATCATAAGGATTTGTTATTGTAGAAGAGTGTCCCCAAGTATGTTCTGCATACAATAGTAAATTATCTTCTGCTGTTTTAGCTTCCTGAGGATATTTTTGGTATACATCAGGATCTATTCTTCCACATAAATGATAAATTCTTTGTGCCTCTTTATAATGTTTTACAGCATAAGGAGTTGAGCCAACACCATTTGCCCACCAATCTGTGAAGTCTCCCTCTAATATAGGAGCATCTTTTAATTTATCTTTGATTAGAAAATATAATTCCTGTAAAGATACCATTTTTAAACAAACTTCTGTACCATATTTTTTATGGAAGGCTTCTATAGTATGTAAAATTTCTAAGTTAGGTGGTGCATTATCACTAAATACACCAGATACACCACAAATGATAAAGTCATATGGATAACCTTGTTCTTCACAAGAAGTCAAATATTCATCTAAATTTCTTTTTAGAGTAGAAACTGCATCTTCTAGTTGCTGTTCTTTACCAAAATAACTGACAGTCATAAAATTTTGAGAAAGATTTGGTTTAATTCCTAAAACATTCCCTAGATTATAATGTTCTCCATTCCAAACTAGAAGACGTTTTCCCTGTTTATTTTTCCACCAATAAGCAGTTTGATTTTGATAAAGTGGATACATACCATGATGAGTATGAACATTTGTAAATAAAAATTCAATTCCATGTTCTAATAGAGCATTTCTTTGTCCCATAGAAATACCATTAATATCTGCGGTCATAGCGGTTTTAATATCAATCCCATGAGCCTGAAATAAGGCTTTCATTTCAGAAAGACGTTTTTTATAAACTACACAGTCTAAAAGATCAGTAAAGTTTAAGTAAGAAGCGGATATTCCAATTTGCCCTGTTTTTACATAATGAAAGAAATTATTTTTTTCTTCTTCCGTAGCTTTAGAAAAAAAGCGTTCTACACAAAAATAAGTTTCACAGTTCCAACGAAAATTAGAGTTCTTTTCAGAATCCTGCATCATATGAAGAGCAGTATGAATATAATGTTCTTGCTGATCTAGGATTCGTTCCTGTAAATCTGTATAACCAATATCTGTATGAGAGTGATGTACTACATAGATAGTTTTTATAGAGTGTTTCATAAATAACAATATCCCTTCCTTCTTTTATCTAAATTTGATAATAAGTATAACATAGAGCAAGTAAAATATAAATATATTAAAAAAAAGGTGTATTAATTTATGATTTATATTGCAGATGCCTATTACCGTTTATCCAAAGAAGATGGAGATAAGGCAGAAAGTGATAGTATTTTAAATCAAAAAGCTCTTATAAAAGAGTTTCTAAGAGAGCATCCGAATATTCATCTTTATAAGGAAAGAGTAGATGATGGATTTTCAGGTGTGAATTTTGAACGTCCTAGTTTTCAAAAGATGTTAAGTGATATTCAGTCAGGTAAAATAAATTGTGTGATTGTAAAAGATTTGTCTAGATTTGGAAGAAATTATATCGAAACAGGGCGTTATATTGAAAAAATATTTCCCCTTCTAGGAGTAAGATTTATTGCAATCAATGATAATATTGATACTGTATATCATAGAGGTAGTTATGAAGAAATATGGATACCTTTTAAAAATCTTATGAATGATGCCTATTGTAAAGATATCTCTATCAAAGTACGCAGTCATTTGGATATGAAACGAAAAACAGGACAATATATTGGCTCTTTTGCTCCTTATGGCTATAAAAAGTCTACTGAGAATAAAAATAAACTTATAATAGATGAAAGAGCAGCCTGCATAGTCTATCAGATTTTTCAATGGAAAATAGAAGGAATGAGTAGTTTTAGAATTGTAGATAAATTAAATGAACTGGGAATACCTACTCCTATGGAATATAAAAGAGAGAATGACAAAAACTTTCAGTGTAGTTTTCATACAAAATTAAATCCTAAATGGATAGCAAATGAGATAAATAGAATCTTACAAAATGAAGTGTATACAGGAGTACTTTTGCAGGGAAAAACGTTTTCTATTAGTTATAAGTTAAAAAAGAGAATAAGAAAAGAGGAAAAGGAGTGGATTCGATATGAGAATAGTCATGAGCCTATTATATCAAAAGAGGATTTTAAGTTGGTAAAGTTTCTTTTGGATACAGATACTAGAGTTGCACCAAAAGAGCAGACATTATATCTATTTTCAGGTTTAACAAAGTGTGGATATTGTAGAGGAAATATGACGAAAAAGACAATTCCTATTCATGGGAAAACATATAATTATCTTGTTTGTATAGAAAATAAAAACAAAAATGGCTGTCAGAATAAAAAGCAAATTTCTCTTGAAAAATTTAAGAAGGTAATTTTAAAAATTATAAATCTTCATGTTAAAAGATTATTTGAATTAAATCAGATGTTAGAGTTAAGACCAAAAAGTAATTATTTTTTAGAGGAACTAAAAAATATTATAATAGAGAAAGAAGAGGAAATAGAGAAGAAATACCATTATATAGATGAAGTTTATGAAGATTATAAAGAGAAAGTTATAACGAAGGAAGAGTATTTGGAGTTAAAAAACTTTTTCGAATTTAGAGTTGTTACCTTAAAAGAAGAAGTTCAAGCTTTGAAGGAAGAAATTAAAAAACAGCCAAAAGAGAAAGAGGATAGAATTAAAAAAGCAAATCAAATCGTAGAATATCAGGGTTTTAAAGAACTGACGAGAGAATTGTTATTAAGGTTAGTAAAAGAAATTCGAATTTATGATAAAAATAGGGTTGAGATTGACTTTAAATTTCAGTCAGAGTTAAAATAAATATTTTTATATAGAGATTAAGGAAAAGTATGGCAAGAAAAAGTAGAAAGCATGTCAATAAGATTGATTTTGAAGTAAAAGCTCCTTCTTACAAAAGTTTAGTAGGTATTTATGTAAGATTATCGGCTGAAAATAATGGCTATAAGACAAAAGACTCTATACAAAATCAAGTGGAATTTCTGAAAGAGTTTATAGAAGAAAATCAAAACGAGTTTGAGTTGATACAAATATATATAGATAATGGGATAACAGGAGTACATTTTGAAAGAAAGGGATGGAATCTTCTTATAAATGATATCAAGATCGGGAAGATTAATTGTATAGTAGTAAAGGATCTTTCCCGAATTGGAAGAAATTATATTGAGGTGGGAGATTATTTGGAAAGGATCTTTCCTTGTCTTGGTATAAGAGTGATTGCCATAAATGATAATTTTGACAGTAGTAGACAGTCTTTTTGCGATAATATGATAATGACTTCTCTAATTAACATCGTAAATGAATATTACTCCAGAGATATTTCGCAAAAGGTTACAAAAGTTAAAAAGGTTATGCAGAAAAAAGGAGAATATATTGGAAGTATATTACCCTATGGATATAAGAGATCCGATAAAGATAGAAAAAAATTAATACCCGATTTGGAATGTGCTGATATAGTTAAGAAAATATTTGAGTGGCGTATTCAAAGACAAAGTTGTACTTCAATCGCACAGTTTCTCAATCATTTGGCAATACCTTATCCAAATTCTACACCTGAAAAAAATACAGGTTGGAAAGCAAAACATATTATAAAGATTTTAACAGATCCTATCTATTTGGGGCATATGATTCAAGGAAAAACAAGGTGTAGTTATTTTGAACAAAATAGAAAGTTACGCTTTCTTCCAAAGGAAGATTGGATTATAGTAAAAAACACACATCCACCACTTATAACAGAAAAACAATTTGAACTGGTAAAAGAACTAAACTTGTAGAACAATGAAGAAAGGAAAGAAAGAATTGGAAGAGAAATATCTTGCAAAATATTTCCGAATATCCAAAGATGATGGGGATATAAAAGAAGAAAGCAATAGTATTACAAATCAAAGAAAAATAGTAGACTGTTATATAAAAAATCATAAAGAATTATCAAAGTATCCAATAAGAGAATTCATAGATGATGGCTTTTCAGGGGTAAACTTTAACCGCCCTAATATTCAAAGTCTACTCAAAGAGGTGCAAGAAGGAAAAGTAGCCTGTATTATAATAAAAGATCTATCCCGTTTTGGAAGGAATTATATTGAGGTTGGAGATTATATGGAACGATTCTTTCCACTTTTAGAAGTTCGCTTTATTTCTGTATTCGATCACTATGACAGTCTTGAAAATCCGATAGAAATAGAAGTTGGATTTAAAAATTTGTTTCATGATCTATATAGTAGAGATTTATCAAAGAAAGTAAAAGCTGTGAAACAGTTATATCAAAAAAGAGGAATTTATAATGGTGGTGATGTACCATATGGATATAAAAGGGCAGATAATAAGTATATCACTTATATCCCTGATCCAAAGGCTGCAAAGACTGTGAAAGAAATTTTTATTCTTGCGGCAAAAGGAATGACAACGGTAGAAATTGCAGATATACTAAATCGTGGCAAAATTCCTACACCTGGAGCCTATAAAAATCAGTACACAGATAGAAATTATAGATTAAAAAACGAAAGAAGTAATTTATGGAGTTCTACACAGGTCAGAGAAATTATTCAAAATGAAGTCTATATTGGAGTTTTTTTATGTCATAAAAGTTCTACAATAAAACCAAGACAAAGCAGACGAAATGGTAAATCAGAGTTTATACGATTTGAGCACAACCATGAACAATTAGTCGAAAAAGAGTTATTTCTAAGAGCACAGACTATAATTGTGTCACAGAAAAAAAGAGGAAGCTATAAAAAAGGATATACGAGTATATTGAAAGGGAAAGTCAAATGTGGCTGTTGTGGATATGGGATGAATCAAAGTGGCAAGATATCTAAATATAGCTGCCGAATGGGAAATAGTTGCGGTTCTTATATAAAAATTGAAACAAGAATACTAGAAGAAACGATTTTAAAGATACTCTTAAAATGGATAGAAATTTTTCATAAAGAGATACAAAACAGGAAATGTTCAGAGAATAAAGAAAAAAAGCGAATGTTAGAAATAAAGCAACAGCATTGTAAAGTCAGTCATTTTCATCTCTATGAACTATGGAAAGAGGGACAGATAACAAAGGAACAATATATTTTAAAGAAGAAGCAATTTATTATACAGGAAGAACAATATCAAACAAAAAATATAGATAAAAATTTCTTTCCAGAAATTCAGAGGTTGACTAAAGAATTGGTAGAAAGATTCGTAGAAAAGATATATATATATAGCACCAATAGAATAGAAATTCGATGGAAGTTTCAGCAAGAAATTTAGTCCTATCATAACGCCAGCCAACTTTCTAGGACTTGGATGGGCGGCAACTCCCGCAGGGTTAAAGGCAATGGAAGAATTATCAAAACTAGATCAGGAACGTCATGGAGGAAAATTAACAGGAATTGCATCGAATGAAATGTGTACTTTTTTAATTATGAACATTTCGTCACTACAGTTAATTCCGGTCAATATGATTGCCTATCGAAGTCAATATGGAAGTATTAATCCGGCGGCTGTGGTTGCTCCTGCTATTTTAGCAACATTAGTTAGTACAATAATTGGAATAATATACATAAAAATCATGGATCATAAGACAGAGTTTCAAGGAGTTTTTAATGTAAGCAGGAGGGGAATTTCGTGAAATTTTTAGTCTATTTATCGGATTATATGATACCTTTGATTATTTTTTGTATTGTAGGATATGGATTATTAAATCGGTCGAATGTATATGATGATTTTGTTCATGGTGCAGCAGATGGATTAAAGACAGTAATAGGAATTCTTCCAACGTTAATTGGATTAATGATGGCAGTAGGTATCCTTAGAGCATCTGGATTTTTAGATTTTTTGGCAGGGTTACTTGGAATTTTAACAGAACCTTTAGGGCTTCCTGCACCAGTAGTTCCAGCGGCTATTGTAAAAATGTTTTCTTCTTCTGCAGCCACTGGATTGGTATTAGATCTTTTTAAGGAATATGGTCCAGATTCTAAAATTGGAATGATTACTTCTATTATGATGAGTTGCACAGAAACTATATTTTATACAATGAGTGTCTATTATATGACAGCAAAGGTTAAAAAAAGCCGTTGGACTTTATCAGGAGCACTATTTACAACATTAGTTGGAATTATAGCAAGTGTGATATTGGCGGGATTCCTTACAAATTAGAGGTTATGTGTAGGATAGTAAAAAGTTGTACGTATAAAGTTGATCATTGTTTGAAGTTATCCACAGTTATCCACAATATACTGTGGATAACTGTGGATAACATACAAGATACAGAGTTCGTTTTGTGAACTTTCTTGTTTGAAAATTGGATTTTTGGTTATTTTTTAAATAAAATTTAGAATTATTCCAAAAGATGTATGGTATTATTAATACATCTCTTGTATTAAAAAAAGGTAAAGAATATACAATAAATCTTGACAGGAACTTAGAAGACCGATATAGTAAAAGAGATAGAACATAGTGAAGATGAACAAGGATGTAGGAAGAGGGTAGGATAGATGTTAGAACCTGAAGTACAAAAGGTGGAACAGTTAAAAGGATATATAGAAAAAAGTGATAATATTGTTTTCTTTGGAGGCGCAGGAGTATCAACAGAAAGTGGAATTCCTGACTTTCGAAGTATAGATGGATTATATCATATGAAATATCAATATCCTCCAGAGACGATTTTAAGCCATACATTTTTTCTAAGAAATACAAAAGAATTTTATAGATTTTATCGTGATAAGATGCTTTGTTTGAACGCAGAGCCAAATATTACACATAAAAAGTTAGCTCAATTAGAGCAGAGGGGTAAATTAAAAGCCATTATTACTCAAAATATCGATGGACTTCACCAAAAGGCAGGAAGTAAACAGGTATATGAATTACATGGATCGATTTTTCGAAATTACTGTACAGAATGTGGAAAGTATTATGATATAGAAGTGGTAACAAAAAGCGAAGAAATTCCGCATTGTAATTGTGGAGGAGTTATTAAGCCAGATGTGGTTTTGTATGAAGAAGCATTAAACGAACAGGTAATGAAAGAAGCAGTTGAGTTGATTAAAAATGCACAAATACTGATCATTGGTGGTACATCTCTTTCTGTGTATCCTGCTGCGGGATTGATCCGGTATTATCAGGGGGACAAGTTAGTATTAATCAATAAATCGGTTACCCCATATGATAGGGATGCAGATTTATTAATGAATGCAGGGCTTGGAGAAATATTTTCCCAACTTTAGAAAGAGTTGGATATTCAATAAATTCTATACAAAACGAGACCATTTTTGGCTTGCATAATTGTACAAAATATAGTATATTTAGATTAAGTAAAATTATTTTACATTAATGAAAACTATTTTAGTACAAGCAGTCAATGGAATAATTTTTATGAAAATAGGAGGGCTTTATCTATGAAGTTTTTTATTGACACAGCAAATGTAGAGGATATCAAAAAGGCAAATGATATGGGAGTGATCTGTGGTGTTACCACGAATCCATCTTTGATTGCAAAAGAGGGAAGAGATTTTGTTGAGGTAATTAAAGAAATTACTTCTATAGTAGATGGTCCAATCAGTGGAGAAGTTAAGGCAACAACAGTAGATGCAGAGGGAATGATTAAAGAGGGACGTGAAATTGCCAAGATCCATAAAAATATGATAGTTAAGATTCCAATGACAGTAGAAGGCTTAAAGGCAACAAAAGCACTTTCTGCTGAGGGAATTAAGACAAATGTCACTCTTATTTTTTCTGCAAATCAGGCTCTTTTGGCAGCTAAGGCAGGTGCAACTTATGTTTCTCCATTCTTAGGACGTTTAGATGATATTTCTACTGCAGGTATTGATTTAATACGTACCATTGCAACAATTTTCAAAAACTATAATATTAAAACAGAAATTATTGCAGCAAGTATCCGCAATCCTATCCATATTACCGATTGTGCTTTAGCAGGTGCAGATATTGCAACTGTACCTTACAGTGTAATTGAGCAGTGTACAAAACATCCTTTAACAGATATTGGAATTGAAAAATTCCAAAAAGATTATCGTGCCGTTTTTGGAGATTAAAAATAGAGATTGTAAGATAAATGGAGGATAAAAATGAACAATATTGATGTAATGTCAGTAAATTCAATCCGTGTTCTGGCTGCGGATGCAGTACAGAAGGCAAAGAGTGGTCACCCGGGACTCCCATTAGGATGTGCAGCGGTTGCCTATGAGTTGTGGGCAAAGAAGATGAAACACAATCCAGCAAATCCAGACTGGACAAATAGAGATCGTTTTATTCTGTCCGGTGGACATGGTTCTACTTTATTATATTCTCTTCTTCATTTATTTGGCTATGGTTTAACGAAAGAAGATTTGATGCAGTTTCGCCAGTTAGATTCCTTAACTCCAGGTCATCCAGAATATCGCCATACCAAAGGCGTAGAGGCAACGACAGGTCCTCTTGGAGCAGGTATGGGAATGGCAGTAGGAATGGCGATGGCAGAGGCACATCTAGCAGCAAAATTTAATAAAGAAAACTATCCAGTTGTCGATCATTATACATATGTATTAGGTGGCGATGGCTGTATGATGGAAGGAATCTCCTCTGAGGCATTTTCTTTAGCTGGAACACTTGGACTTAATAAACTGATTGTACTTTATGATTCCAATCAGATTTCGATTGAGGGAAGTACACAGATCGCATTTACAGAAGATGTTTGCAAACGTTTTGAAGCGTTTGGATTCCAGACATTAGTAGTAGAAGATGGTAATAATTTAGACGAGATTGGAAAAGCGATTGATGAAGCAAAAGCAGACAAACAACATCCGTCTATGATTATGATAAAGACACAGATAGGATATGGCTGTCCAGCAAAACAGGGCAAGGCAAGTGCTCATGGAGAACCTCTTGGAGAAGAAAATGTAGCAGCATTAAAAGAGAATTTAGGCTGGCCTTCACAAGAGCCATTCTTTGTACCAGAAGAAGTTTATGCTAATTATCGTGCAATCACACAGGAAAAGGCAAAGGATGAAGAAGCTTGGAATACTATGTTTGCACAATACTGCAAAGAGTATCCAGAGATGAAAGAAGCTTGGGAGAAAGAATTTAATTTGGATATAGCAGTTCCGTTATTGGAAAATGAAGAATTCTGGAAGTATGACGAGAAGCCAGAAGCAACTAGAAATCTTTCTGGTCAGATTATTAATAGAATTAAAAACTATGTTCCAAACTTTATCGGTGGTGCAGCCGATCTTGCACCTTCTACAAAGACCTATATGAAGGATGAAGGAGATTTCTCAAAAGATAACTATTCAGGCAGAAATCTGCATTTTGGAGTTCGTGAATTGGCGATGGCAGCTATTGGAAATGGTATGACATTACATGGAATGAGAGCTTTTGTTTCTACCTTCTTTGTATTTAGTGATTATGTAAAGCCAATGGCAAGACTTTCTGCAATTATGCACATTCCGACAACTTATGTACTGACACATGATAGTATCGGCGTTGGAGAAGATGGTCCAACCCACGAGCCAATTGAACAGCTTGCAATGCTTCGTTCTATGCCAAATTTCCACGTATTCCGTCCAGCAGATGCAACAGAAACGATTGCAGCTTGGTATTCTGCAGTAACTTCAAAAGAAACTCCAACAGCTTTAGTTTTAACAAGACAGAATCTTCCACAGTTAGCAGGTTCTTCAAAAGAAGCCCTCAAAGGTGCTTATATTTTAGAGGATTCCTCAAAAGAAACACCAGATGCTATTATTATTGCAACTGGCTCAGAAGTGGAACTTGCTGTTAAGGCAAAGGCAGAACTAGCAAAAGACGGAATTGATGTCAGAGTAGTTTCTATGCCTTGTATGGATATCTTTGAAGAACAATCACAAGAATATAAAGAACAGATTCTTCCAAATAAAGTTCGTGCTAGAGTTGCGGTAGAAGCATTAAGTGACTTTGGATGGGGCAAATATGTTGGATTGGATGGCAAAGTAATTACAATGACAGGTTTTGGAGCATCCGCGCCAGCATCTACTCTATTTAAAAAATTTGGCTTTACAACAGAAAATGTAGTAGGTGCAGTAAAAGAAGTTATAAAGTAATCATTTCATTATAAACGCCAAAAAGTCAATATCTATAGGACTTTTTGGCGTTTCGTCAAAGTATAAGAAAAGAAAGGAATTGCAGTAAAAATGATGAAAGTAAAGTCAAGCAATTATTTAAAACAAATAAAGTCTTTGCTTCGTACTCTGCTCGACAGACTATTACAGGAATATTCTTATGTATCTATTCTTGCATCAGATTCTGTATCAAAACAGTACGGTGTATCAAAGCAGGGTATTTATGCAGGAGAATCTGGACTTTTGGCAGGTCGTGGTTTTGTGATAAAGGTCTATGATGGCAGCAGTTATTCAGAATTTTCCTATAATGATATTACAGAAGAAAAAATAGAAGAAATTATAGAAGATATTCGTCATTTACTAAGTTCATCCTCTAATGTTTTACCAGAGGGATTAGAGTTAAGTAACTATAAACCCCTTCCAGATGAATCTTTGACATTTTGTGAGAGTACGGAATATGAGATTGATCCAGAACAATTAGGGGATGAAACTATTATAAATCGTCTAGTAGCGTTAAGCAAACAGGGCAAAGAAGCGAATGAGAAAATTTTAGATTGTAATGTATTTTGTAATTATCAAAAGTATAATAAATTGTTTTTATCTAAAAACCGCGATATGGAACAGAATGTTTTGTGGATGACCGCAGGAGTTAGTGCATTGGCAGTTCGGGGAGAAGAGATTAAAGACTGCTATCAGAGCTATTCCAATTTAGGTGGAGCAGAGATTTTAGATAAATTGGAACAGGGAATTCCAGTTGTAGTAAATACTGCGGTTGAGTTATTGGAAAGTGAATCCATTAAGCCGGGAGAATATGAATGTATCTGTACTCCAAATGTAACGGGTATGATTGTACATGAAGCATTTGGACATGGTGTGGAAATGGATATGTTTGTAAAGAAACGTGCACAGGCGGAACAATTTATAGGAAAACAGGTGGCGTCTCCTTTAATTACTATGCACGACGGTGCAGCTGCAACAAAAGAAGTAGCATCTTATTTCTTTGATGATGAGGGAGTTCCAGCAAAAGATACTATGATTATCGATCATGGAATTTTAGTTGCAGGTCTTAGTGACAGTCAGTCTGCAATGCTCTTAGAAACAAAACCGACTGGCAATGGAAGACGAGAAAGTTACGAACGGAAAGCATATACTCGTATGACCAATACATTTTTTGAGGCAGGGAAAGATAGTGTAGAGGATATGATCGCTTCCATAAAGGATGGTTTTTTATTAGATAATGCTACAAGTGGAATGGAAGATCCAAAGAACTGGGGAATTCAGTGTATGGTAAATTTTGCTAGAGAAATTAAAGATGGAAAATTGACAGGAAAAATCTTTTCTCCAATAGTTTTAACTGGATATGTACCAGATCTTTTAAAGTCGATTTCTATGGTATCAGATAAAATAGAACTTGGCGGAGGCGGTATGTGTGGCAAAGGATATAAGGAATGGGTAAAAGTTTCAGATGGTGGTCCTTATATTAAAGCCAAAATACGTTTGGGTTAAGAAAGGGCTAAGAAAATGATAGAACAAATTTTAAAAGCATTTAATCACAATAATATTATAAAATATCGGATCAATGAGGTAGAGGCAGAGCAGTTAGAGTTATTTTTTATTCGTCGTAAGCTAGATATGCGTCGAGGAAAAAAGGTACACAAATATAATATAACAGTATACCGTGATTTCGAAAAAGATGGAAAGAAAAATTTAGGTTCTTCTGAAGTGGAACTTTCAGAAAGCATGACACAAGATGAGTTAAATCAAAAGATAAAAGATGCTTATTTTTCTGCTTCCTTTGTAAGCAATCCATACTATGAATTACCATCTGGAACGAAAGAAGAATTTATAACGTTAGAGAGTGGATTAAGTTCTCTTACATTAGAAGAGATTGCTAAAAAGATGACAGAAGCACTATTTGCAGAGGATACACAAAAAGATGTTTTTTTAAACTCGGCTGAGTTATTTATCAATCGGGAGACCTGCCATATTATCAATTCAGAAGGGATTGACGTAGGATATAAAGTAAATCGCGTCAATGGAGAATTTGTTGCTCAATGCAAAGAGCCACAAGATGTAGAAACTTATCAGGACTTTGCCTATGATGATCTTGATACTGACGCACTGCGTACTAAAGTGGCAGAAACTTTAAATTTAACCAAAGCAAGAGCACAAGCAATAAAGGCACCTGCTGCCGGAACGTATTCCGTGCTGTTATCAGGTAATAGTGTAAAAGAATTAATTAGCTATTATATTTCACGTTCTGGAGCAGGGATGATTTATCCAAAGTATTCCAATTATCAGACTGGTATGATGATACAGGGAGAGCAAATCACAGGAGAAAAATTAAATCTTACTCTAAAGGCAAGAGAACCTTATAGTGTTGAGGGAATTTCTATGAAAGATCGTGTATTATTAGAAGACAGTGTACTAAAGACAATTCATGGTACTTGTAGATTTTCCTATTACCTAAATATAGAGCCAACAGGAAATTATCGCAGATATCAAATGCCTGCTGGAAGTAAATCAATGGAGGAATTAAAACAGGGAAAATATCTTCATGTAATAAATTTTTCTGATTTTCAGATGGATTCCTTTACTGGACACTTTGGAGGAGAGATCCGATTGGCATTTTTAAGCGATGGGACAACAATAACTCCAGTAACTGGCGGATCGATCAGTGGAAATATTTTAGAGGCACAAAAGGAACTTGTTTTCTCAAAAGAATTACAAAAAGAAAAAGGGTTTGAAGGCCCATATGCAGTTTTACTAAAAGATATTAAAGTAGCAGGTTGCTGATATTTTACAGTGATCTAAATAATTCTAAAATAAGAGGGGCTATTAGATAGATACGATAACGAAGTTTTATATAAGGTAGCGGTGTAGCCAAAAAGCTATGCCGCTGCTTTACATTGTCAGGCTTATTCTCCTTAAAACCCCTTTCGCTAACCAAAGTGGATTTCATAATCAAAAATTATTACTATCATTTTTGCTATTCGGACATCATCTCAGTGTCTTGATGGATTTGCTGATTTTGACTACTGCTGCAAGGTGGTCATACTTGAATCTTTTACATACATCACAATACAAATAATCGCTAAAACAGTTTCTACAACAGGCTGTGCAGCAATGACACCGTTTAATTGCCACAGACTATTTAGGATCATCACTGTCGGGATAAATAATATTACATTTCTCATAATTGTAATAAGCAAAGATTTTACTGCCACGCCTAATGCTTGAAAATAACTCGTTATCATATTGATAATACCAAGCATTGGTGCCGACAGACCTAAAATGCTGATAAAATATCCCGCTTGATGTATAAGTGATTCATCATGAAGAAATATGCTTGCCAGTTTTGTTCCAAACAAACAAAATACAACTAAAAAGATTACTCCCAAAACGACTCCATAAATTGTAGATGTTTTTATCACTTGCGACATACGATCTCTTTTTCCAGCACCGTAATAATATCCTACCAATGGAGCGACTCCCTGTGAAAGACCAACCGAAAGCATGATTGGAACCATATCAACTTTGTAGGCAATTCCATATGATGCAACTGCATTAGAACCATAAATTCCGATAAAGTTATTAAGAACGATATTGGAAACACTGAGTAAAACGGTAATAAGCGCACCGGGTATCCCGATGCTTATTACACTACCGATCATCTTTTTATGCGGCGCAAAATATTTAATCGAAAGCGATATTATCTGATTTCCTTTTCTCTCTGCCCTAATCATACAAGCCAAATAATAAATTGTAGAGCAGAAGAAACCAAAGGATGTAGCAAGTGCAGCGCCAACCGTTCCCCAATCCAATAATACAATAAAAATAAAGTCAAAAATGATATTGATGGAATTTCCAATAGCCAGTCCGATAGTGCTTTCCTTAATAAAGCCAAGTGAACGAAAAAGATGAACTAATCCATTAGAAAGGATAATAAAGGGTGAACCAAGAAAAATATATTTCAGATAATCATAGGTATAAGTTATATTTTCGGCATCAGCACCTGATATTTTCGCTATCGGTTCCATAAAGAGGACACCAACGAGCAAAATAATAATCCCAGCAAACACCATTGCATACAGACAAAAATTCAGTGTATTTTTGACTTCTTTATTCTTATTCTCCCCTAAGAGTCTGGCAATCACACTATTTCCACCCATGCCAAAAATAGAGGCAATAGACATAATAATCAAAAGAATTGGAGTACATAATGTAACCGCAGCGATCATTGTAGGTTCTTTTGTTAAAGAGACAAAAAAAGTATCTGCAATGTTATAAATCAGAGTTGTGAGCTGACCTAACATAGCGGGCAATCCCATACGCATAATCGCTTTTGAAATGTTTTTTTCTTCAAATACCGTTGTCATTAAATTTAACCTCCATAATCTGTTTCTTGTATTTTTTATCAGTATACTCTATAATTGGTTGAAAAACTCGGACATATGTCCTGTTTGGAGAGGAAATATATGAAAAGATTCTATGATAAAGTACTTATTGAAACCTATTTGAAGCAAACAAAGTTTGAATCCATAATGAGTGACTTACAGAAACATTTATTTGCAATACAATACGAAAAAGGCGAATTTGTTACTATGCCATTACAGAAAGAACACTTATTCCAAATTATAATTCAAGGCTCTATAAGTATTTATTTTATTAGAGATGACGGGTCAGTATATTCTCTTGCAAATGGTAGGGAGAATGATTTACTCGGTGAAATGGAAATCTTCCTATACCAACCAAGCAATGTTTATGCCAAAGCAAACGACGATGTAATTTGCCTTGCTCTGTCTATTGAAACAAGCAAAAGTGTGTTACTGGAAAACTGCCAGTTTTTGCAGATGATATGTGAATCTTTAACACAAAAAATGGAATCTATCACAACAATCGATGCTGCTCCTGCAAGCTTAAAGCAACGAGTTTTAACTTATATGAAGTATAAATGCAACAAGGGAGAACTGAAAGGATTGCAACAGACTGCATTTCACTTAAATTGTAGTACTCGCCAGCTACAACGAATCCTTAATCAGCATGAAACGGATGGAAATGTAATTAAAACTGGTAAAGGAACCTACAAACTTACTAACCTATCATTTTTTTCATCAGAACAGTAGAGACTATTGCCTACCAAATTTGGTGTTGCTTTATAACACATGGGTATTGTGCAAGGCATACATTCTATTCATAAAATAAAGCAGCTTCCCATCCCAAGGAAATTGCCACTTTATTTTTAATTTTAAAAATCTTTATATCTCTCTTTGCATTGATTTATATTTTTGATATAATTATTAGGATAAGAGGACATTAGGAAGGAGTAAGAGAATGGATAATTTTAGATTTCATGTAAGAACAGATATACGGTTTGGAAAGGGACAAATAGAGTCACTTGCGCAGATATTAAAGCCGTTTGGAACGAGAGTATTATTAGTATATGGAGGCGGCAGTATAAAAAAGAATGGACTTTATGATAAGATAACCGATTTGTTACAGTCCTTTGATATAACAGAATTATCAGGAGTAGAGCCAAATCCAAAGATTACATCTGTAAGAGAAGGTGCCAGACTATGTAAAGAAAAGCAAATTCAAGTGGTTCTTGCTGTTGGAGGAGGAAGTACGATTGATGCGGCAAAGGTAATTGCAGGAGGAGCTTTTTATGATGGAGATCCTTGGGACTTAGTTACCATGCCAGATAAAATTGGGAGAGTTCTTCCGATTGTAACCGTACTTACACTTGCTGCTACAGGTTCTGAGATGAATGGAAATGCAGTTATTACAAATCCGGAGACAAATGAAAAATTAGGGACAAACTCGCATGACTTTATTCCAGTTGCTTCTATTTGTGATCCGACTTATTTATTTACACTTCCAGTAAAGCAGACTACAGCAGGAACTGCCGATATTATGTCACATATTTTCGAGCAATATTTTCAAAAAGAACCATCGGCATTTATTCAGGATCGGTTTGCAGAAGGTCTGCTAAAGACCTGTATTAAATACTGTCCAATCGCATTAAAAGAACCAGAAAATTATGATGCACGTGCCAATTTAATGTGGGCAAGTACGATGGCTTTAAATGGGCTGACTGGCTGTGGAAAGGCAGGAGCATGGACAGTTCACCCAATTGAACATGAATTGAGTGCTTATTATGACATTACACATGGTGTCGGTTTAGCAATAATAACCCCACAATGGATGAGATATATTTTAAATGAAGAAACAGTAGATAAATTTTGTGAATATGCAGTTAATGTCTGGGGAATTCCAGAGGAAATTGAAAGATTTGCTTTAGCAAATGCAGGGATAGACGCAACAGAGAAGTTTTTTAAAGATTGTAAAATTCCAATGACATTAAAAGAATTGTCTATAGATGATTCAAAGTTTGAGCAGATGGCAGAAAAGGCAGTTCGGTTTGGAGGCTTACAGGAAGCGTATGTACCACTTGAAAAAGAAGATGTTATGAAAATTTTAAAAATGTGCTTATAGATAAAATTACAATAGTAGAAATGAGGTCTAAATGGAGATATTTCATGAAATTTTAAATGTAGTGGTAGAAGCAGCAATTTTACTATTTGAGTATATTGGAGTTAGTATTATTATTCTGTCAGGTATTTGTGGAGTTATTCAATATATCCGAAAAGATCCTTTCACCCGTTTAAAGTTGGCGAAGGGAATGGCAATGGGACTGGAATTTAAGCTTGGCAGTGAAATTCTTCGTACAGTAGTGGTTCGGGAATTTTCCGAAATTTTAATTGTTGGCTCTATCATTTTATTACGGGCAGCACTCACATTTTTAATTCATTGGGAAATTAAAGGGGAAGAGGAAGTTGCCGAAAAGAAAGAGGAAGCAAAAAAATAAAAACAGAAATGAGGGTAAGTATGGCAAAAATTTTAATTGTTGAAGATGAACCTAAAATAGCAAGGTTTGTAGAGTTAGAATTAAAATACGAAGGTTATGAAGTGGAACTAGCAGGTGACGGCAGAACAGGATTAGATAAAGCACTTCATGCTGGAGTAGATTTAGTATTATTAGATATCATGCTTCCCGAACTTTCTGGAATAGAGGTTTGTAGACGAATTCGAATGGAATCAGAACTTCCCATTATTATGCTGACAGCAAAGGATGATGTTACAGATAAAGTTGCTGGACTAGATATTGGTGCAGATGATTATATGACAAAACCGTTTGCCATTGAAGAATTATTGGCAAGAATCAGAGTGGCATTAAATAGACATAGCAAAAAATCGGCACAAAGAAAGCTGGAAGTTTTGGAATTTGGAAAGTTAAGATTAAATTTATCCAGTCGTAGTGCCTATTATGGAGAAGAAGAGTTATCTTTGACAAAAAAAGAATTTGAACTCTTAGAATACCTGCTAAAAAATAAAAATGTTGCGTTAAACAGAGAACAGCTTCTCAATAATGTATGGGATTATGAGTATTTTGGCGATACGAATGTGGTAGATGTTTATATTCGATATCTTCGTCAGAAAATCGATGATAAATATGGAATTCATCTGATTAGCACTGTACGGGGAGTGGGGTATATTATTAAGGATGAAACATAAGATGATAGAAAAAATCCGGCAACTATTAATTAAAACCGTTCTTCCGATCCGAAAGAAAAAAGAAGAGTTTTCTGGAAAGTTAAGATTATCTATGACATATCGGATCGCATGGAATACACTAAAATTGATGGTAGTCAATGGAATTTTATTCTTTTTGATTTTTTTAATTCTCTATATTAGTGTGGAGCGTTCTTCTTATAGAGAACTTGCAGAATCGATAGTTGTCAACTTAGAAACTTTTGCAGATGATTTCGGAAATGAAATTAATCCATATCGTGATAAGGGAATTTATCTGAAACTGACAAAAAAACAGACACAAGAAACGATTTATAGTGATATTATCATTCCATTGGAAGATCTTAAAAATTATTTTAAATTTATTTATTATACACCAAAACAGACAAGCTACCGTTTGGTATTAGAAGATACTATGGAATTTTTTCAGGGAGGACAAGAGTATCTTGCATGGTTTTATTATGATATGACCAAGGAATATAAAAAGATGCTTCATTTAGTCTGGAATATGGTTTTTGTCTATTTGGTATTGATTTTATTTATTGTTTTAGAAGGTCGCAGGGATAGTATTAAAATGTTGATTCCCATTCAAGAAATGTCTGAAACAGTAAATCGTTTAACGATGAATAATTTACACAGTGAACGACTTAATGTAGAGGGAACAAAAAATGAGCTTAAAGATCTAGCAGTAGTATTCAATAATATGTTAGATCGAATGGAAACTTCCTATGAAAGTCAGAAACAATTTGTTTCAGATGCCTCTCACGAATTGAGAACACCGATTGCGGTTATTAAAGGATATGTAAATATGTTAAACCGCTGGGGAGCAAAAGATCCAGAAGTTTTACAAGAATCTATAGAAGCTCTAAAAAACGAATCGAATATGATGCAGGATCTCGTAGAAAAACTATTATTTTTATCAAGACATGATAAAAAGACGTTAAAATTAGAAAAAAAGATGTTTGATATGGGATCTGTAGTAGAAGAGATGATAAAAGAAACGAAAATGGTAGCTAAAAATCGTAAAGTGGAATCTTTAGCGGTGGAAAAGGTTCGAGTTTATGGGGATAAACAGTCTTTAAAACAGGCAATTCGTGTATTTATTGACAATGCAATTAAATATACAAGAGATGGAGATACCATAACCATTTCTTGTCGCAATGTCAATGGAAACTGTGTAATCTGCGTTGCAGATACAGGAATTGGGATGACCAGAAAAGATCTAGATCATATCTTTAATCGTTTTTATCGTTCCGACGATGTGAGAAACCGTAAAATTGAAGGACATGGATTGGGACTTTCGATTGCAAAGTTAATTATTATGGCACATACTGGAAGGATTAAGATTCGTACTCAATATACAAAAGGAACTAGTTTTACTGTGACACTACCTAAAATGTGGTACTAAAATAAGGGCTGTTGCAAAATAAAAGTTTCAACTCTATTTTGCAACAGCTCTAAAGGTTTAACCATGTTTTACACGATGATTTTTTTGTGTACTAAAGCCATGATCACTGTGAAAAGATTTTGAAGTAGGTTTTCCACCACTAAAGAAATTGCTTTTATTCTGTCTTTTTAATAAAGAAGGATCTAGTGATTTCTTTTTTGTGTTGTTTCCCATTCCTGTTTCTGAGGTTTGAGTTGTTTTGTTATTCGTTTCTTCCATAATAAAAAATTCCTCCTTTCTTTACTTTTCTCAGTTTACGCAATATTTTTAAACTGAGCCATATAAAGTTCATAATATGCGCCCTTTTTCTTGAGTAATTCTTTGCTTGTTCCCTCTTCTACAATGCCTCCCTTATCAATAACAAAGATTCGATCGGCTTTTTGAATAGTAGAAAGACGATGTGCAATAACAAAGGATGTTCTTCCCTTTAATAAAGCTTCAATTCCTTGCTGTACCAATAATTCCGTATGAGTGTCAATACTTGAGGTCGCTTCGTCAAGAATTAATATTTTTGGCATGGATACCATCGTTCTAGCAAAAGCAAGTAATTGTTTTTGTCCAATGGAAAGACCAGCACCACGTTCTTTTAATTCTGTGTCATACCCTTTTTCCATTTTGATGATAAAATCATGGGCATTGACTGCTTTGGCAGCTGCAATAATTTCTTCGTCAGTTGCATCTAGTTTTCCGTATCGGATATTTTCTTTTACAGTACCAGAAAACAGAAAGTTATCCTGTGTCATAATCCCCATCTGTTTTCTAAGACTTTCTAGTGTTACTGTCCGAACATCCTTGCCATCGATTAAGACAGCACCTTCTTGTACATCATAAAAGCGACTGATCAAATTTACTACTGTAGTTTTTCCTGCACCTGTTGGACCGACAAGGGCAATCGTTTCACCGGGCTTTATACGAAAGCTGACATCATCAAGTACTTTAGTATCCTTCTCGTAGGAGAAAGATACATGTGAAAAGACTACTTCTCCACAGATATCTGGCATAGTTTCAGCATTTTTAGCATTGGTGATATCTGGTTTAGTATCCAAAATTTCAAAGATACGTTCTGCTCCAGAAATGTTAGTAATAATCTGATTATAAAAATTACTTAAATTCATAACTGGTCTCCAGAACATAGAAATATAAGTTCCAAAGGCAAGTAAAGTTCCAACTGGCACTTGATCTGCACCGATTAAACGAACGCCAATAAGATATAGACAAATCGTTCCAAGTCCCCAACAAAAATCGATTACTGAGCCAAAGGCATCGGAATAGAGTATAGCATCAATAAATGATTTACGATGTTCTTCTAGTAAAACATCAAAGTTTTTACGAGTTTCCTCCTCCGCAGTAAGACTTTGGATAATCCTCATACCAGAAAGATCTTCGTGAATAAACGCATTTAAATTTGAACTCTTTTTACGATGGATTTGCCAGCGTTTATGAGAACGAGTTTGAATAAACCAAACTCCCACCATCATAAGAGGAAGACTTGCCATAGCAGCAAGTGCAAGTTTTGCATCCTTTATAAACATAATAACAACAACTGCTACAAGTGTCAAGAAATCTGGTATTAATGTAGTGACACTATTAGATAGTACATTTTTTAAAGAATTTACATCTCCAATAATACGAGCTAAAATCTTTCCAGTTGGTCTGGAATCAAAAAAAGCAAAACTCAGTTTCTGAATATGAATATATAACTCCTGACGAATTGTCACTAAAATATCGTTAGACAATATACTCATCAGATACATACGCAGTTTAATAAGTAAAACAAGCAAAATATTTAAGACTAGAGCCAAAATACTAAGTTGGTATAGTCCTTTTTGATCCCCATTTTTAATATTGACATTTACTGCATATTCAATAATAAGAGGATTGACTAAAGTAATTCCTATACTGACTGCCATAATGATAAGGACAGCAAGGATAGAGCGTTTATAATTGAGCAGATAAGAGAACAGACGAATCAGTGTCTTTGTTTTACTGACAGTTTGTATCGTTTCATCAGCTTTTACAGAATTAATTGGCATAAAAATCTCCTTATAATAAAAAAGTAAATTAGGCAGGCTGTTCCGTCTGCTCTAGGTATTCCCCATACTGTGCCATAAAAGTATCATAATACATTCCCTTTTGTTTAAGCAGTTCTTCGTGATTTCCCCGCTCTGCAATCTGACCATCTTTTAAAACAATAATTTCATCGGCATGACGGACTGCGGAAATTCGATGGGCAATAATAATTTTTGTAATCTCTTTTAATTCTTTTAATTCTTGCTGAATAGCAAGTTCTGTTTCCATATCAAGGGCAGAAGTAGAATCATCCATCACCAGAATTGGAGTTCTTTTAGAAAGAGCACGTGCAATACTGATTCTTTGTTTTTGCCCTCCAGAAAGTCCAACGCCACGTTCGCCAATTAGCGTTTCACATCCCTCCTGCATATGCGAAATAAATTCCATTGCCTGTGCTTTATCTAAAGAGTCTGTAACATCTTTATCTGTAACAAGTTCTCTCTTTCCAAGCTTTACATTTTCATTGATAGTATCTGAAAATAAAAATACATCCTGCATAACAGGAGCAATACAACTGCGAAGTTGTTTTAGGGATAATTTACGTACATCTACGCCGTCGAGCAAAACACTACCTTCGGTTGTATCGTAAAATCGGTTTAAAAGACTGATAATAGATGTTTTACCAGCACCTGTTGCACCCATAACTCCAAGTGTTTTTCCTTCTAAAAGATCAAAACTGATATCTTTTAAAATTTCGGTATCAGAAATAGAAAGTGAAACATGATCAAAAGTTACTCTTCCCTTTACATTATCTAATATGACAGGTTTTTGTGGATCCGTAATCGTCGGATGCTCTTTATAGATCTTATTGACCTTTTTAATAGAGGCGATTGCAGAGGCAAAATCATTACTGAGCCATCCTAACATTTGCATAGGCCAGACAATATAGTCACAATAGGCAACAAATGCGCCAAGTGTACCAAGAGAAATTTCTCCCTGAATAACAAGATGACCTCCATAGCAAATAGTAACGATTGGAAGTAATTTAGTGATCAGATCAAAAATTGGCTGATATCGAATAAATACCTTTGACTGTTTCATATTTAACTCATAATAGCGACGATTATGAGAAAGAAATTTATCGATTTCGAATTTTTCTCTGGCAAATGCCTTTACAGTTCGAACTCCAGCAAGGTTTTCTTGAGCAACTGTATTTAAGAGTGCATTTTCTTCACTGATATCTTCATAGACTGTATCTAATTTTTTCTCCATATAAATTGCAAAGACTGCGATAGTAGGCATTGCAATAAAAGGGATGATTGCTAATTTAGGACTTAAATTTAACATACAATACATAACAAAAACGGTATGAAATACAACTTCAATCATTAACATTCCAACATAGCCAAAACCGTTCCAAATACGATCTACATCATCTTTAATTCGCGACATTAGCTCTCCAGTATTGGTTTTGTCAAAATAATTTAAAGACAGACTTTGGACATGACGGAATAGATCCCTTCGCAGATTCGTTGCAATATTAACACTAACTTTATCAAAGGTTAGTTCTTTAAAATATTGAAAAAAGGCTCGACCAATACCAATCATAAATATGGTAATTAATAGAGGAGTTAAAAGGTTTAAATTCCCCTTTCCAATTACATCATCGATAATTTTCTTTGTCACTTGAGGTGAGAGCATATCAAGTCCTACACTTACAATCAAACAGATAATTGCAAATAAATATGCCAGCCAGTATTTTTTTAAATAAGTTTTAAGTTTCATAAATAAATCCCCCAAATAATAAAATAATGATTCTTTGGTTATGTAAAATAAGGAAATGAGCGGATCTTGGCTTCCACGGCACAAATAGAAAAAAATTCGACATTTTTAGAGAAAAAATCGGAAAAATTCTATGAAAAGACAGAAAAAAGCCGTGGCAAGATACCACGGCATAAATACAAAGCTAAACTAGCTTAGAACCTTATTACCGAGGTAATCCCGCATGAAATAAAAAATTTGTAGTTTACATAAGACAAAGATACAATTAAATTACGCTGTTTACTCATGTTTCTTACCTCACTTTCTTAATATTTTTAGCGTATAAGTATTATATGACTCTAAGACAAAATTGTCAACCCATAAGTTGAAACTTTTCTACTTGTTGTTGTAGACTTTCAGCTTGTGCAGAGAGTTCTTGACTTGTTGCAGAAGTCTGTTCAGCAGCAGCAGAGTTGATTTGAACGACGCTAGAAATGTGTTCAATTCCCTCACGTATCTGGCGTAGACTATCATATTGGGTTACAGAAGATTCTCTTGACGATTTTGCAACATCTGCAAACTGTTTCATTTCATTAATGACTTCTTCAAAAGCTTTTGAAGTTTCTTGAGAAATAGAATTGCCCAAATCAATCTCTTGCAGACATCGAACGATCAATTCCTTCGTAGTTACGGCAGAAGTTGCACTATCTGTTGCCAATTTTCCGATTTGTTCTGCAACGACAACAAATCCTCTTCCAGCATCACCTGCTCTAGCAGCTTCAATAGAAGCATTTAAAGAAAGTAAATTGGTTTGAGAAGCAATATCTTCAATGGCAATAATAACCTTTTCAATTTCCTTGGAAGTACTACTGATTCGTTCCATTGCACCTTTTAATCTTTCCATATCTTTTTTACTGTTTTCTGCTTTTTGTGCAGAAACTTTCACATTTTCATAGGCAACGCTGGCATTATTAGCAGAAACTTCTGCAATATTTGAAATATTTTCTACATTTGCATTTAATTCTTCTACTGTTCCAGCTTGTTCTGTAGCACCTTCTGCAAGTCCTTGAGCACTTTTTGCCAGTTGGGATGATCCCAGTGCAACCTGTTGAGAGGATTGACTGATTGCATCCATTGTATTGTTTAGATTATCTCGGATTGACAACATGGAATCTAAAATAGGTCTATAATCTAAAAGGTATTTGTCTTCATAGTTAGTATTTACTGTAAAATCTCCTTCTGTCAGTTTTCCTAACATAGTTTGGATATCTTTAATAATAAAACTAATATTATTGGTTAAATTACGCATCGAATCGGCAAGACTTCCAATTTCATCTGAACTTTCATAGGCAATAGAAACCTTTAAACTTCCACTTGCCATTTGTTTAGCAGCTTTTTCTATTTCAAGGATAGGATTTGTAATACTTCGATTCATATAAATTCCCATACGACAGGCAATAATAATGGCAGCAGTTGAAAGGATAATCATAATGATAACTCCTGCAATTTTTCGAGTGTTTGCAACACTATAATTGTGTTGGGCTTCCTTTTCTGTCATTTCTTGAATTTGGGATAGATACTCATTTGCCTGAAGGAATTTAGGAAGAACCTTTGAAAAATATAAATTGATTGCTTCTGTATTTTTGTTTTCGATTGCAAAAGTAAGTACATGTTCCAGATCATCTTCCGTTGTTGCCATAAGTTGCTCATATTGATTTACAAGAGTTAAATCACCTTTGAAGTTTTCTTGTAAAAAGGTAGCTTCCTCATTAAGAGCATTCATCTTCTCTCTGGCTTCTTGTATATATCCAGAAACTTTTGTAGAATCCTCTTCCATCATAGCATAACCAATATATTTGGCGGCTGCTTGAATGTCAGTACGTAAAGAAATCGCTTTATTTGTTATTACATAAGAATAGTTATAAAAGTTAGTAAGATAGGATCCTATACTAAATAAATGAGAAATTGAAAAAATAACACTAAATAAAAATACTCCTACAATAAGTGCAAATGAAACAAAAAGACGTTTGCTGATTGGAAGATTTTTCATCTTAAACCTCTCCTTTTTTCCCTTCCTTTTTGAGATTTTTACAAAGAATATCAATTCTATTATACACAGAAAAAGATAAAATTCAAGTCTTTTAAATTTTTTTGTCTATTTTACTGAAATCTATTGCTTTTGAGATATTATAGATATAAAATAATACTGCATAACTCTTGCATTATCGGGCGATCGCGCCGGAAAGGATGGAAAGGATGATTTCAATAACGTCAGAGCAGATTTCCATGCTCGCACCGAATGCAGCGGCAGCGGCAAATGGAAAGAAAATATCGCAGAAAAACGGGTTTGTTAAATTGTACCGTTCAGCAGACGGAACGTATATCGGAGGGGAATGTACAGGAAGTGGAAAATCCAATTACATAACCAGTGCAGATTTTATTAATGAAAATGCACCTGTTTTCCGATGTAGCTGTCCGAGTAGACAGTTTCCATGTAAACATAGTATTGGATTACTGTATGAATATTTAGCGGGAAAAAACTTTCAAGAATGTGAAATTCCACAAGATATTTTAGATAAAAGAAAAAAGAAAGAAGTACAAAAAGAGAAAAAAGAACAGCAATCAAAGGAACCGAAAAAGGTAAATAAAGCAGCGGCGACAAAAAAGATCAAAAAACAGTTAGAGGGATTAGATGTTTTAGATCGCTTTATTGAAGAAGTAGCAACAAAGGGACTTGCATCTTTAAGCGGAAACGCATTAAAAACATATGAAGAATTGGCAAAACAGATGGGAGATTATTATCTGCCCGGACCGCAGGTATTAATGAGGGAATTATTTTTATTAGTAAAAGAGGAGTCGGAACAGGATTCTAAAAAAGGGCTTCAAAAGAGTGCGATTACGTCAGGTAATATTGCAGCAGATGAAATATTAGACGCGCAGACTGAGCGACTAGAAGATATGTTATTGGTTATGACAAAACTTCGTGCAGTATCCAAAAAGGGAAGAGAATTTTTAAGTGCTAAATTAAAAGAAGATTCTGTAGAACCAGAAGACTCTATGATATATGAACATTTAGGTACAATTTGGCAACTTACTCAGCTAGGAGAATTAGGACTGAAAAAAGAAAATGCAAGATTAATTCAACTTAGTTTTTATGTTTATTATAACGAAGCAAAAGAAGAATATGCAGATACAGGATATTGGGCAGACTTGGATACAGGAGTAATTTCAAAAACTGAAAATTTAAGACCAAAAAAAGCAGTAAAATATGTTAAACAAGATGATACTGTTTTTGATATATTACAGATTCCAACTCTTTATTACTATCCGGGGGAATTAAATAAAAGAATTCGCTTTGAAGAATTTCAAACCGCTTCTGTAACAAAAGAAGATATTGCAAAACTTCGTTCTCTTGCGGCACAAAAACTTCCAGAGCAATTAAAAGTTGTTAAAAATCAGATAAAAAATGTACTAAGTGAATCTTCGGTTGTAGCATTCATTCCATTTGACTTTTTAGGTACTTGTGATACGAAAACAGTTTTGGTACAAGGAGATCAAAAGATCGAATTAAAAGCAAAAAAGGGAATGGAGGATACTGTAAGAAGACTACATTCCATGCTGCCACAGAGTGCACTTTCTGAACAGGTTTTGGTTGGGGAATATTTTTATGATCACAAGGCAGGACAATTTTGTATTATGCCTCATGCAGTTATTACTCAAAATGCAATTTTAAGATTGTTATATTAAAAAAAGGAAAAGATATGGGGATATCAGTCATACAACAACTTGCAGTCAGACTGTACCAGATTGCATTTGCAGGATCTGCATTTCATATCTCAGAAGATTTTCGACTAAAGCGAGCAATACAAGATCTTGAAAAATTAGCGACTTCCAATCTGGTTTTGACAAAACTATATGAACAGAGTATAGCATTAATAAATGGGGATATAGCAAAGGAAGAATTGTTTGATCTGATTGCTTTAGTGAATGCAGTACAGATTGCAACAGCCTCAGAAATCATAGGAGAAGAGATACATCCTATTAAGTCTCAAATACCGCAGGAAGCTGTTTTTTAGAGGATGGTTCTTGCAGATGGCAATATGCTTATAGTGAATTGATGCCGCTGTATTGGGTTTTTACTAAAAAAGGGGCTTGGCGGGATGAGATCGTTAGAAAAGCTTACTTTAGACAAGTTTCTGAAAAAAGTGGCGTATTACATGATATCCGTCTACAAAAACCAATTATTCAGGCAATATCAAATAAAAAATCAGACAGAGTTCCACTTATTAAGATGATCCTTTTGAATTTAGGGGAAAAGTAGTTCCTGCTCTAAAACAAGATTTTGATTTAGAAGGAAATCAGGAAATGGTTTGGCGTTTGGAAGTCATAGAAGCGATTGCCGGAGCAAAAGAAAATGATTTTTATTGTATGGTTGCAGAGAAAGGGAAAGACAGAGTTCGTCAGAGAGCAATTTATGCTCTGAGGCTGGATAAGAAAAATGTCTTAACCCTACTTAAACTGGCAGAGAGTGAAAAGGATAATTTTCAATTTTGTGGATTTTCTGGTGCACCATGCCGACTGATGCAGCTAAATAGTGTGAAAAGTACAATATTAAGTGCTCTTGGACAGATAGAAGATGAAAGAGTAAATGCCTATTTTAAAGACTATGTCAAAGAACACAGAGAGGCAGTTGCACAATATTTGATATATAATGATTCCAAAGACATATCTGATGCCGCTGTCGAATGGATAGAAAAGTTGACAGATTTAACAAAACAGATGGAAACAAAAGTCTTGACAGAAAAACAGCAAGTCCTTGTACAAACGGCACTCGCAGATATGATAAATAAGACTTCCCCTCGTATGTTACAGGCATTGGAAAATTTTTCTATAGAAAATTTAGAAGATTTAAAAGAAAAAGAGCGAACACCATTTTGGTTTACTTATACAAATATATGTTATGCTTCAAGTGTAGTTCGAAACGCGAAAGACCAGTTTATTTTTCAATTAGTTCATACTGCGGTTTTAACCAAAAATCAGGCATATAGAAAATTTATTCAAAATATGCTGCAAAAACAAAGGTTAGAGTATCTTCCAGCAGTATTAATCATGTCATTTATCTATGAACCAGAAAGAGCATATGAATTTGTAAAGTCATATCTGACACCAGAACATAAAAAAGAGTGCTGTAGTATGGTCTATATTGCTCTCTCTTTTCTATATTATAATTCTGATCAACATGTATATTATTTAAAGTATGAGCTTCCAATAGAAAGTGGTTTTCAAAGCTATGCTATGACAATTAACTCTCTAATAGGCAATAAAATAGAAGAAAAGAAAACTTTGAATCTCAAACTGGATTTACGTTTAGTAGAATTGATTTTAGATGAAAAAAAAGAATTTACAATATTAGATCGGCTGTTTGATAAAGGAAATGAAGAGCTTTTTCCTTTGTATCAAAGTCATTATAAAAAGATGGCAGACAAAGGAGAGAATTATGTATATTTGAAGGGGCTACAAAAGTGCGGGAATACAGATTGGAAAGGAATTTTTTGTTCTTACATAAAAAATCATTCCGGGCATCTATATAGTCTTATTTTAAAAATTTATATACAACTTCCTATTAAAATAGAGGAAAAAATAGAAGAATTAAAACAAGCTTTAAAAATAATTGAAGAGAAAAAGGCGAACAGCGAATTATATTATTATGCCTTAGATTCCTCTCTAAAGCAAGAAATAAAAGACGCTATTACGAAGTTAGAAAAAAGAAAATAAAATGAAAGAAAGGAAATGTTATGGGGATACCAATTATAGAAGAGTTGAAAAATCGGCTGCATCGGTCTGCAATCGCAGGAACTGTCCTTTTACAGCAAGATTTTCGTTTAAAGCGGACAGTGGAACAGTTGGAAAAGCCGGCAGCAGCCAATCCGATATTTAAAAAAATGTATGAACAGGGAATGGCATTAGTAAATGGAACAGCAAAATGTCCCCAAGAGGAATTATTAGATCTGATTGCCCTAGTAGATGCAGTACTTGTCACTACATCTGGAACAATAGAGGGAGAAGCCGTGCCATTACAGACAAAGGTAGCAGAAGAATCCCTATTAGAAGCAGATGGATCGTATAAAAAGCAATATCGATATAGTGAATTAATGCCATTATATCAGGCACTGATAACCAAGGGTTCTGGACGGTATGAAGTAGTAGATCAGGCATTTAGAGAACAAAGCGGCGTTTTAAGAGATATCAGACTTGAGGGATTATTGGTTGCAGGTTTAGGAGATAGTTATACAGAAATGGTATCACTTATTTTAAAGATTCTTTGTAGCTTCGGTGAAAGTATCCTCCCAGCTCTAAAACAGGGTTTTGATTTAGACGGGAAATCAGATATGATTCGACGTATTGATGGGATTGAAGCGATTGCCGGAGCAAAAGAAAATGATTTTTATTGTATGGTTGTAGAGAAAGGAAAAGACAAAGTTCGCCAACGTGCGATCTATGCCCTGCGGTTAGACAAAGAAAACGTTCCAAGACTACTTGCACTGGCAGATACAGAACGAGGAAGTATCAAAAAGACAGTATTGAGTGCATTGGGACAGATAGAAGATGAAAGAGTAGATGAATATTTTAAAAACTATACAAAAAATCACAAAGATGTCATTTCTAAATATTTGGTATTAAACGATTCTGAAGCAGTTTCTGATATGGCTGCCGAGTATATAGAGACGTTAAATGAACATATTGAGAAAAAGAAAGAGGAAGCAGATAAAAATACAGTAAAATGGGACAAAGAGGATTTTGATCTAATAACAAAAGTGGGAGACGTTATAATAAATAAGACCTCGCCGCGTATGTTAAAAGCATTAGAAGCGATATCATTCAAAGATCTGTCATGGGTAAAAAGACAGTTAGAGCAGGCAAAGGATAGTAAAGGAAACAGATTATATTATTTTTATAATTATTATAGTTATCGAACTGCTTATCCGCTTACCAAAGATTCTTTTACTATAAAATCGGCATATACTGCTATTTTGACCAACAATCCAGAATATGAAATTTTTGTTCAAAATATGCTCAAAAAGCAGGGTTTGCCTTATCTTCCAGCAGTGTTATTAATGGCGTTTCGCTATCACCCAGAACAGGCGTATGATTTAATAAATCCTTATCTAAAAAGTGGAGTTTGTGCAAAACTTCTTATTGCATTTCAATTTTTATATTATGATACAAAAGATCATTCTTATTATTTAATGTGTACTTTAAATATAGATGATGGATTTCATGATGATGCAGAACTTAAAATAAAGAAAAAGCTCAATTTAAAACTCGATCTACGTTTAGTTGAACTGCTTTTACAAGACGTAAAGGCAAATAGCAATGCTGTCGTTACTTTACAGAAAATTTTAAATCCAGATGACGAGGAAATGCTTGCACTTTATAGGAAGTATTTTATAGGATGGGCAAGACAGGGAAGAGATTTTACAGATTTTGAAATGCTTATCAGGTGTAAAAATACAGACTGGAAAGGAATTCTTTGTTCTTATATGAAGAATTTAGAAAGTTATTCATACCAACATGTATTTCGTTTATATAAAGAATTAGAAATTGATGAACAGGAAAAAATTGAGGAATTAACGGAGGCATTACATATTATTGATACTACCCCTAAGAAGAAAGATATCTATATTGATTCTTTTAAGAAACAAATTGAAGACTATATTCAGGATTTGACATGGCAAAGAGATAGAAAATTAGCCGGCTCTACGGCAGAATGAGAGGAAGAAATGAGCGAAAATAAAGTAGAATTTCAGAGATTACCTGCGGAAGAGCAGTTTAAAGAAGAGCTAGAAGTTTTAATTTCTGCCGAAAAAGATCCGATTCCATCGGGATGGAAAATGTCACCAAAGTCAGTATTAACCTATGTTGATGGGGGAATCGTAAAAGGAAAGAAAATCACCCCAAAATATCTAGGAAATCGTAGATTAGTGGAGATTTGTATTGCAACATTAGTAACAGATCGTGCTCTGCTCTTAATTGGAGAACCAGGAACAGCAAAATCTTGGCTTTCGGAACATTTAGTAGCAGCGATCAACGCCGATTCCACCAAAGTAATTCAGGGAACCGCAGGAACGACCGAAGAACAGATTCGGTATTCATGGAACTATGCAATGTTGATTACACAGGGACCTTCCAAAGAGGCAATGTTAAAAAGTCCAGTATATCATGCGATGGAAACTGGAACAATCGCAAGATTTGAAGAAATTTCCCGCTGTGCTTCAGAGGTACAAGATGCCATGATCTCTCTACTTTCAGAAAAAAGAATTTCCGTACCAGAACTTTCCTATGAACTACCTGCAAAAAAGGGTTTTTCCGTTATTGCTACTGCAAATACAAGAGATAAAGGTGTCAATGAAATGTCTGCCGCATTAAAACGGCGTTTTAATATTGTTGTGCTTCCAACCCCAAAGGATATTGAAACAGAAAAAGATATTGTAAAGACTCGTGTTGCACAACTTGCAGATAACTTTGACTTAAAGGCAGAGCTTCCAAGTGAACTTTTAGTAGAGCAAGTAGTAACAATCTTTCGTGAATTAAGAGATGGTATGACTTTAGATGGAAAGCAGAAAGTAAAAACGACAAGTAGTGTATTATCTACTGCAGAAGCAATTTCTTTACTTGCAAACAGTATGGCATTGGCGGCAAGTTTTGGAGATGGAACAATTACAGAATATGACGTTGCTGCAGCATTACAGGGAGCGATTGTAAAGGATGAAGGAAAAGATGCTGTAGCTTGGAAAGAATATTTGGAAAATGTATTAAAGAAACGGGGTGCAGAGTATCGGAAACTATATAAAGAATGTAGAGAGTTAAATTAACTAGAAAAGGGGACTAATATGATTCATTATTTTGGAATCCGGCATTTGTCACCGGCAGGAGCTTATTATGTCCGTGAGTTTTTAAATCAGATCCAACCAGAATATATCTTAGTGGAAGGTGGCAGCGATTTAACCTCTCTATTGCCGGATCTGACCAGAGAAGATGTAATACTTCCAGCAGCAATCATGGCATACAGTGAAACGGTACCAATCCAGACACTCTTGTATCCATTTGCAGAATATTCCCCTGAATATCAAGCAATCCGCTGGGGATTTGAGAATGGAAAGATCTGCCGGCTGATCGATCTACCTTCTTCTGTATTTTTAGCATTTCAGCAAAAAAAGGCAGAGAGGCTTGCAAACCTAACTTTAAAAGAGGAAACAACAGAAGAAGAAAAGGAAGAAGAGGAAGAAGAAAAAGAGGAAGAGGAAGAAGAAAAAGAGGAATTAATAGAAACATTTCATGTTTATGATGAATTAGAAAAGGCAGTAGGAGAAGATCAAGAAAGCTATTGGGAGAGAAAATTTGAACACTGTTCTAGCTGTGCACAATATCGTGAAGCGACAGAAGAATATGGAAGACAACTTCGAGAGCTGTCAGAAGACTCTAAATTAGAATGGGCAGAAACTCTTTTGCGAGAACGATATATGAAATATGAAATTGAACGTGCACAAAAGGAGGCAAAAAAGAATTCTGAAATTGTTGTAGTAACAGGGGCATTTCATGTAGATGGATTAAAAACGACAGAACCTATGACAAAAGAAGAGATAAAAATGCTTCCTTCACTGCCATGTAAATCTACCTTGATGCCATACTCTTACTTTAGACTTTCCAAACGTTCTGGCTATGGTGCAGGGAATAAAGCACCGGGCTATTATGAATTGCTTTGGAATGTATTACAGGAACAGGCTATATCTCCAGAATCTTCTACTTCAGCAGCCTCAGAGTACCTGTGTGCAATCGCTGATTATCAGAGAAACTATGGACATATGGTATCTTCTGCCGAGGTCATTGAAGCAATTCGTCTTTCCAATGCACTAGCAGCAATGAAAAATAGCAGTGCACCTGTTTTATCCGATCTTAGGGATGCCGCAGTCACTTGTATGGGACATGGACATTTTTCTGAAATTTCTATGGCAACTGCTTTTGTGGAGATTGGTTCAAAGATTGGTTCTCTTCCAGACGGAGTAAGTCGTACTTTAATTCAAGAAGACTTTTATCGTCAACTAAAAGAATTAAAGTTAGAAAAATATCGGACTGCGGTTGCACAGAACTTAGAGTTAGATTTGAGAGAAAATACAAGAGTAAAAACGGAAAAAGCCGCCTTTTTAGATTTGAACCGTTCCTTTTTCTTACACAGACTTTTAGCACTTGATATTAGTTTTGTCAAACCACAAGAACGCAGACAGGATAATGCGACATGGGCAGAAAGTTTTGTACTTCAATGGACACCAGAGGCAGAAATTCAAACGATTGAAGCGGCATTAAAGGGTGATACAGTGGAACTGGCAGCCGCAGCGATACTTCAAGAAAAATTGGAACAATCGAAAACGATTGCAGAAGTAGCAAATATAATCGATCAGGCGGGATTATGTGGGATGCCAAAACTTTTATTGGCAGCAGTAAGCTATTTACAAGAACTTTCTGTAGATTCCGTTTCTCTTCCTGAAATTGGGACAGCAGTAGAACATTTAAGTGGAGTGATTCGCTATGGAACAATTCGTCATATTGACAGTGATCCACTAAAACCAGTCATCAGTCAGATGCTTTATCGTGCTTGTCTCATTCTTTTAGATAGCTGTCAGTGTAATAATGATGCCGTAGAAGCAATGATTCTTGCCATTGACAGGTGTAATAATGCCTTCAAACAATTAGATTTTTTGGAGTCTGATGACTGGGAGAAAGAACTGGTAAGACTTGGCGATGCGGATAATGTCAATATGCAGACCGCAGGTTTTGCAACTGCCATTTTATTAGAGAGCGGAAAAATATCACAGGAAGCGTTAGCAGTACAGACACAGCGGAGGTTATCGGTAGGAATTCCAGCAGATCTGGGGGCTGGATGGTTTGAAGGACTTGCAAAAAAGAATCGATATCTTTTAATCGCAAGTTTAAATCTTTGGAGAAATCTTTCGGACTATATTGATACACTAGACGAAGAAGAATTTCGCCGTGCATTGGTATTTTTACGTCGTGCATTTTCCGATTTTAGTTCCGGTCAAAAATGTGAAATCGGTGAGAACTTAGGAGAGATATGGGGATTAAATAAAGAAGAGATTAGCGAAGCAGTGAATCAGGAAGTGAAAAGTGAAGAAATTACAGGACTAGATGAATTCGATTTTGGAGATCTATTGTAGATCAAAGAGCGTTTAGGAGGAAAAATGCAGGCGGAAAAAGAAAAAATAGAACGTTGGCGACTGATTCTAGGCCCTAGCAGTCATGAAACTATGCAGTCTTTAAACGGAGGGGCATTAGAACTGTCACAAGAACAAATGTTAATGGACGAGGCTCTTGGGGCAATTTATGATAATACAGTAGAAGAGGAAGCAAGTGGAAACAAATTGTCAGCAGGATTAGGCTCTTCTAGCCCTAGAATTACAAAATGGTTAGGGGATATTCGTTCTCTGTTTGATAAAGAGATTGTAACAGTTATTCAAAATGACGCGATGGAACGAAAAGGGTTAAAACAGTTGATGTTTGAACCAGAAATTTTAGAACAGTTAGAACCAGATCTTAATCTTGCCTCTACAATGCTCGTTTTAAAAGATCAGATTCCAAAGCGTTCCAAGGAGTCTGTCCGTATCTTTATTTCAAAAATTGTAGAGGAAATCAATAAAAGACTTGCAGATGACGTCAGACGAGCTGTAACAGCAGCAATTAACAAAAGAGCACATTCACCAATTCCATCTGCGGCTTCTATGGATTTTAAAATGACGATTGAGCGAAATTTAAAAAATTATAATCCTGACGTTGGAACAATTATACCAGAACATTTTTATTTTTTTGATCATATTAATAAAAGTTGTAAGTGGACAGTCATTTTGGATATCGATCAGAGTGGTTCTATGGGAGAATCTGTAATCTATTCTTCCATTATATCGTGTATTTTAGCAAGTATGAATTCTTTGAAAACGAGAATAGTTGCCTTTGATACCAGTGTAGTGGATTTAACTGAAAAAAGTGATGATCCTGTCGATCTACTCTTTGGATTTCAATTAGGTGGTGGTACAGACATTGAAAAATCCGTTCGGTACTGCCAACAGTTTATTGAAACTCCATCCAAAACGATATTCTTTTTAATTTCTGATCTCTGTGAGGGCGGAAATCGTTCAGGACTTTTACATCGACTAGAAGATATGAAGTCAAGTGGCGTTACTGTTATTTGTCTTTTGGCAATCGCAGATGGTGGAAGACCATATTATGATACACATATTGCTGGAAAAATTGCCTCAATGGGAATTGCCTGTTTTGCCTGTACACCAGAAAAACTGCCAGAGATTTTAGAAGCAGCACTAAAGGGCGGAAGTCTGGAACATATTGTGGAACAGAAAAATTTATAATAAAATAAAAAATATACTCCCTGTTAAGCAGATAAGTGAGATAACAAAAACGTATTTGTTTGACAGGGAGTTTTTTTATATCAGATGTACGAAAGGGATTACTAAGATTCTATAATTTGCAGATCCCAAGGTTCTATTTCCAAATAGGTTCCTGTAGATACTTTGTTTTGGGTTAATAGATTCATTCCCTCTTTATGTGTATATAGGACTGTTTGTTTTTCCCAAGAATAGTTGAGATAGTATTGAACTGTCTTTCCAAAGTCATTGATTCCCTTTCGAACAATAACTGGAAATTGAACGATTTCTCTTTCTTCTAAAAGATTTGTATTTTCAAGTACATGAAATAGGATCTGCTCTAAAATAGTATTAGAAGTCATACAACCTACATATACTGCATAACCTTTTCCATAATTGTTGCCTGTAACAGCGGCATAGTTTTTCCATGCAGGATGTGCATAGGAAGCTAAAACTTTTGCAGTAGTTGGAATTAAGAGTTCCATAAACTCTTGTACCATTTCTTTTTTTTGTGTTCCTGTAAATAGTTTCGAATGAAGTCGCACTTGTTGCGGATAAGTAAATTGCTGATAGGAAACGCCAAGACATTCACTTAATATAGAAGGTTGAATATTAGAATATACTTTCAGGTACTCGTCTGTAAAGGCTGTTTTAAAAGTCACAAGTAAATGCCCACCCGCTTTCACATAGTCATTGAGCCGATGCAGCAGTTGAGACGGGGCGGCATAGAGTGCAGGAACAGCGATAAATTCATAAGGCGAAAAATCTTTTGTATCTGGACTTAATATATCACATTCAATATTCCAGCGATACAGACAATTATAAATCCAGCGTACTATATCATTATATTCCAAAGAACCATTGATTCGAAACCACTGTAGACCTGTTAGAGCTTCATTACTGACTAAAATAGCTGCTTTATTTTTCTTTTTTAAATTCACAAGATGACTGTCAAGCTGTTTCCATTCTGTTCCGAATTTTTTGATTTCTTTATAAACAGCATTTTCCTGTAAGTCATGGCTCAAGATACCTTTCCAGTAAGTTTCACAGCCATTATGAAGAGAGTGCCAGTGCCAATACATAACGCTGTTTGCACCAGAAGCAAGATGGCTATATGCCTGTAGACGAAGCTGGTTAGGATAAGGAGTCCACTCTGGAAATCCCTGTGCCTGTGTTTCTATTAGTAAATAATTTTGATGTTTTAGAGAGCGGATTAGATCTCCTCCAAATGCAATTTCTTCTCCAGTCAGATGTTCTTGAGTTGGATGATAAATATCTACTCCTGCAATATCTAAACATGCTGACGCCTGAAAATGATTGACATCTGACTGAATACCATATGAACCCTGTTTCCAGCCAAGATCAAAATTATTAGTAATAAATTGATCTTGACGTTTATATTCTCTAACAATTCTTGCCTGCCAATTTAAAAATTCATCGACTAAACTACGCTGAAACTTTTGAAATTCTGCTCCAAGACTTCCATTAATTGTACCACGAACATCAGGAAAGTCCTCCCAAGCATTGATTCGGTTGCTCCAATAATCTAATCCAAATGCACGATTCATTGCTTCTAAATTGTCATGAAATTCATTGCGAAGATATTTTACAAACCTCTTTTGAACATTTTTCCCAGCAGTACCATAATATTTTGTTTCATTATCGATTTGAAAGCCAATAACATATTTCCGAGAGGCTGTTTTTTCCATCAGTTTTCGAATGATTCGTTCTGCAAAGAAAAGATAGGTAGGGTTAGTAATATCCATAATCTGACGAGCACCATAAAGTCTACGTCCTTGATTTGTCTGAGCTAAAACATCTGGATAAGATTTTACCATCCAAGCAGGCACAGCATAGGTTGGAGTTCCAATAATGACAGACATTTCTGCCTCTTCCATAGCATCTAAAACACGTTCTACATGAGAAAAATCAAAAATACCTTCTTGTGGTTCATAGGTACTCCAAGTGGATTCTGCAATTCGGACAGTATTAATTTTTGCAGCTTTCATCATAATATGCAGTTCCTAAAAGTAAATGATTCATAAAAAATCCTTTCTGCAGTTTTTTATCTTATCTAAGTTATAATATTATATAGAATATAAAGAAATAGGAAATAAATAATTTTATTATAGAAAAAGATAGATATATTATTCTAATTAGGAAAAGTATTATATAAAATCTTAAAAATAGGAATATTATTTAGAAATAAGAAAATCTAAGTAAATAAAATCTTGTTTTTCTAGACACTTTATTTTCTAGAATATTATTTAATTTTATATAGAATAAAAAATAGAAATTTCAGATTATGTCTAATTAATTATTTATACTATAGAGCTATCAAAATTGAAGACATTAAGATAGCTCCATAAATAAATTACTATAAAAGTTTTAACCCTTTGGCTGATCTGGCTTTGGTCTGTCTCCTCCTGTTATAATACAGCACAAAAAATTTGAATCGTCTTCTACTTCGTTAATTTCAAGTACTGTTTCGTCAATACTTTCCTCAAATAATTCTTTATTCACTATTTCACCTCCTATTATTTATTCCTATAATTAATACTTTTATGTATTTATTAAGGTTCATTAAATTGTATATTACATTTTTTTATATTTATAAAGATTCCTGGAGATGAAGAACCTACTCCTCCACATCTTTGGTTTTGTTTTATACAGTCTATAAATGATGCTTTAGAATAATTATTATCGAAACCAATAATATTATTAATTAATTCTAATACATTTATAATTATTACATTTAATGATATTCTATATTTTTGATATTGTTTTATAATATAGGCTGTATCTATATAAATAAAAATTTTATTATTGATTAATTTTACTTTCTTTATTCCCTGTATAATTAGGATATTGTTTTTTGGTATATAGTCTTTATATAATATTCCATGCTTATCTACTTTAATAATAGTATTTGTACAACGAGGAATACATAATGATTCACCTGCTCGTATTCTCGTACTATTTGTATTTTTCAAATGCTCGCCAATTAGATTAAATATAATTCCATTTTTTATTACTGTTAAATTAGATAATTTATTTCCATAATCATCAAACGTGCAATATCCACTTAAACATATTTTTGGACAATCAATAACACTTATAAATTTAGGTATTTTTATTTTAGATTTATTAAGCCTAAGATTTTCAAAATTATCTATTTCAAATAAATGTCCAAAAATTTCATGCGCTAATATCGATGATGAAAATGGTGAAAAATATAAATAATTAATATTATATTGTGTTTTAATTTCTTTATATTGAATTAATTCAATAATAGTAAAATATTCACTTTTCAAAAATTTTATGAATTTATTAAGATTAAATTTTGTTATTGTAGATGTATAGCTTTGTACTGATATAACATTATTATCCATTATATATTTCATAGAAATAATAATTATACTCTTATTTTCATACATATTATTATTTTTAGATAATAAATATCGCTTAGAAGAATCTAAAGTATACTGTATAATAACAGTAATTTTTAATTTATTAAGGCTTTCCACATAAGATTTTATAATATTTAATATCTTAATAAATATAGGACTAATTAAATAATATTCTATATTTTCTTTCATAAATGATTCTTGTATATTTGGGTATGTTTTTAAAATATGCGTATTTCTATCTTTATTATATACTTCATTACTCCAAGATCTAATATATGGATTTAATTTATTGGTATAGTTGATAACAGTACTAGAGTATTGATAATAATTTGAGATAACTTTTTTTTCTTGTTTTGCTACCATAATTTTTCCTTTTTTAAATATAATATTAAGTTATTTCTGATTTTATTATATATACTAGCCTTAAATTCTTTACTACAACCTATAGTATAATATTTATTATATATACATCCGCCACTACATAATGGAAACATCTTGCAAGTATAACAGTCATCCGATAATTTTTTATCTATATAATTGGATACATTATAAAGCATATTTTCAAAATTATTTATATTTCCTACTATTTCATTTTTATGCCCTATCATACCTCCACACTTATATATATTTCCTTCAGTATCTATAAATTGACCAATTTCCACTATACTTATACAAGCACTAAAGAACAATTTTTGTGGAACAAGAGTAAATCCTTTATTAATAGCAATATCTATTGCTGTTAATAAAATACTCTGATCTTTATTCGTAAAATTATTTATACAACGTTCACAAATTGGCTTTTCCGTTTGATATAAACTTAACATTACATTTTTGTTTTTTAATTCTTTTATATTATCTAACATATCTGCATAGTAAGCAATATTTTCTTCGTCTATATTTGTTCTTATAACTATAGAAAAATCATATTTGCTATTATCAAATAAAAATTTTTTAGTTTTTTCAAAAGCATTAAATTTTGCCAGACGACGTTTATTATGAATTTCTTGAGAGCCATCTAAAGATACCTGTATTAAATCTAAACCATGTTCATTAAGAAATTTTAGTTCAGGTAAGCTTAAACTAATAGTACCATTTGTTACAATACTAAATTTAAATAATACATCTGGTAAAATTTTTTTATTTGAAAAAAATTCCATAATATAGAATATAGCTTTTTTATTTAATAAAGGTTCACCACCAGTAAATATGATTTTTACTCTTTCAGCTTTATAATAATTTATATATTTTATAATATACTCACATATTTCAAAACATTTATTATTGCTAAGTACTTGAGATATATTTTTATAATTTTTTTCATAACAATAAGAACATGATAGATTACAGTTTAGTGTAGTAACAATAGTAAATGTAATATTTTTTTTTCTCTCTCTTAGATTATATATATATTTTCTAATATTTTTATTTGATGTTTTAAGATAATTTTGGGCGTCAAATTCATTTCCATAAAAGTTTTTAATTAATATTTTTTTTTCAAATAAATCCACTGCTACAATTTTTGAATTAATAATATCATTGAATTCAATATAATTTTGATTATTATTCATATTTATTCCTCTAATCAACAAATAAGATTCCATGATCTTTGCCACCAATTTTTGGGCAAGTTACATCACAGTCTGATAATTTGCCAGTCATTATTAAACTATTTAAAGGACAACCTCCCCGACAAATTAAATTTTTATCACATTCTTGGCAAACTAAATTGTTGCTTAAATTTCTAAATTTACCAAATTCGCCATTAGCCCATATATCTAATAAAGAATTATTAAATATATTTCCGAAATTTACAATATCTCTATATTCATAACATTTATCGCATGACGAAACTGTACCATCGGCAAATATCATAATTGAACCTATACCACCAGCACAATTTTTAACATTTCCATATTCACAATACTTAAATGTTATATCTTGATATCTTTTTATATTACTTTGTTTTAAATCTTTAATTTTATTATTTAATTTATAAATTTTTTCGCTTGATGGAATAGATTGAAAGTCCGCTCTGCCTACAGGTACAACAACTTCAAAACCAATATCTGTAATCCCATTTAAAGTAAAGAAGTCTATTAGTTGGATTGCATCATCAATATTTTGTTTTGTTAATACTACTTTTAATTGTATATGTATTCCAACACTTAATAAATTAAAAATTCCCTGATAAAATTCTTTAAACGCTTCTTTATGACCAACAATTTTATTATATTTTGACGGAATATGTGAATCACAAGACACTTGTATTCTTGTAATTCCAATAGATTTTAATAATTTTGCTTTATCACTATTAATTAAGGTTCCTTTTGTAAATATAACTACATCTTTATAACCAATACGATATGCATATTGAATTATATCATAAATATTTGGATGTAATAATGGTTCTCCACCAAATACCCCAAAGTATCTAGCACCTAATTTATAAGCGTCTATTAATAATGATTTAATTTTAGTACCAGGTATTTCTTTTCCCTTTCCATAAGGAGCACTTTGAGAACAATGTTTACATTTCATACAACATGATTCTGTAATAGAGATAGTTATTGTATGTAATTGACTTGGATTAAAATAGTTATTATTTATAAATATTTCTGGTTCTAAACAAGAAATATTTATATTAAGTTGAATAGGACTCACTTGTAAATATCCTTTTTGTAACATATTATTAATAAATTTTTCTATAGATTTTTCGCTATAGATTTTTGAATTAATATTTTTTAAAGTAAGTTTTATTAAATCAATTGAATTTTTTCCATTACACATCTGAATGATAGAAGCTTGGTATTTATTAATTAATTTAGTACTAAAACAATTTAGATTTGTTAATAATGATACTTTTTCATTTAATCTAGAATAAGATATATAAGGTGATAAAATTGGATAGTAATTATTTCCCATAATTATTATTCTCCATTTAAATTATACTTTACTGATAAAAGTGATATAAAAAATGAAATTTTATTATGTTTTAAAATTTATATTATTTTTTTATTTCTAGAAAAATAGTACTATCAAACAAGTTTCGAATTTCTTCACTGACAGAGTGACTGATCACAATAACAGTAATTGGAAGAGAGCATAAATAACACATTACTTTCTTACTATTTTCGAAATCTAAGGCAGCAGTTGGTTCGTCTACAATTAAGATACGAGGTAGAGTAACAGTTGCTCGTGTCAGACAAACTCTTGCTCTTTGACCTCCAGAGATACCATTGTCATCGTTGACTACTTTGTCTATATCTAACTGATCAATTCCTAGACAGTTCATAAGAGATATTATCTTATTTTTATCTAAATTTCTATAGAGAAGAATATTATTTAAGATAGAATCATTAAAAAGATATACTTTTTGATCTACATAAGTCATAATCTGAAAAAGCAACTCTTCAGAAAGTGATACTATATTTATATTGTTTAGTGTAATACAACCACTGTCTGGCTGTAATTCTCCTGTGAGTAATTTGGCAAGTGTTGTTTTTCCTGAACCACTTTCTCCACGAATTAAATATTTTTTTCCATATTCAAACTGATATGTAAAATGATTAAATAATTTAGTTTCTGTTTCTGGATATTGATATTCAATTTGATCAACAGATAATACTATTTCAGATAAATTTTTAAAGGATTCATCTGCTTTAGAGGACTTTTGTTTTAAGATTGTTTCCTGATTTAATTCTTGTATAACTGGTTTACAGGAATTAATTTGGTTTTTACTTTCTGCAATACTGACAATTGGTCCTACAACATTATTCATTAGTTGAATGACACCCATAACGCCGCCAACACCCATAGCTCCAGTAAAAGTTAAGATGCCTCCAACTAAAAAAAGGCTCATGATAGCTAGATTGCCTACTGTACTGGTTGCAACTCTGGAATTCCAGTTTGCTACTTTATTGTGATATCTGGTCTGCTCAAAAATATGATTCATTGTACTATGATTTTCACAGAATTTCTGTGCTGCACCATATTTTATAATTTCAAGACGACCTTGAAGGGTATCAGTTACATAATTCATATATTTCGTACTGCCATCAGAATAAGCTTTTACCGCCTTTTGTACATATTTACTAAAGAGAGAAGGTGTAAACATAGGTAATACAGAAACAAAAACAGCAACCAGTAACATCATCCAATTAATAGAGATAATAGCAATACAGCAGGATAAAAATAATAAAGTATTGTTATAAATATACCATTGATTTACGTAACGATCACTGAATAATAGATCAATTTTATTAGAAAATTTAGAGATATCTATATCAGTATTGCGATTTTTTTTTAATTCATTTTGATATACTTTATTTTTTAGAGTTTCTAATTTAGCACAAATATCTTTAAATGCACAAGCCCAGCCTGCCATTCCACAAAACATATCTATAAGTAATACTAAAATAGTAATTAAGATATTTTGAATAAATACTGATTTATCTACGGCTGAGATACTATCTACGATTTTGCCGAGGTATACTCCGAATATTGCATTCATAGATGCAGATAATAGTAGAAATATTGCTGCCCCTAATTTTGTAATTAATTTAAATTTTTTCAAAGTATAATCTCCTTATTAATATAATTTAAAATAAAAATAATATATAAATTGTTTTTTATTTTAATAAATAAAATACTAAAAAAATCTAAATTTGTCAATATAAGATTTTTTATTTTCCTGTTTTTTTTATAAAAAAGAAAAAATAAGATTATAATAATTAATTCTAGTTAGCATATTACACAATAAAAATTTGTACTTTAAAATAAATTTAAATAATAATTATTTACTATTTACCATTTTAGATTTTAATATTTTTAAAATAACCTCATTTATCTAATATTGCTATAAAGTTTCTAACTTTAGTTATACGGATATAAAATCAATAATCTAATAAGAATAAGAAAGCTAACGATTCAAAAATCCTTCTGTCATTTTTGAATCAGTTACTTTTTTGATGTTTCCTTTATAAAAGTTTTATTCTTGTGTTTATTCTGAAAAGTTATTGAATAACACTTGCATTAAATAGTTAAAAAGTATATAATTATTATATGAACTATAAATCAAACAGCAATATAGTCAATCCTATGTCTAAAAGCAGGAGGAGTACTAAAAATGTTTGATTTTAGATTATAATATGAAAGGGAAATCAATAAAAAGGAGAACAGATATGTTAAAGAAAGTACATTCGAGGATCAGTATTGCTATGATTATTATTTGCCTTTTAGTTGTAGCATTACAAGGCAGCTTGATATTTATAAATATGAATTCTGTACTGGATTCTGAATTAGAAGAACTTGTAAGTTCAACTGCTAGAGAAAATACTAATTTAATTGAACAAAAGATTTTAAAATCTCAACTAATTGCAGATAACATTATCAGTATGGTAGAAGGTGTTATCGATCCAGATGCTCTTTCTAGTCGTGCAGCAGAATATGAGGCAATACTTTCTCCAATTATTGAACAGATTTTAAATAATAATATTGATACAGCGATGGGGGCGTATCTGATTTTAGATCCTTCTAAGGCTGTTCCCACTGGAAATCGTACAGAAATTTATGGAGTTTACTATGAAGATGTAAATAACTCTGGAAAAGTACAGCCAAAACAAAAATATGATGTAGGACTTTTTTATAAAGAGAATGAAAGGGTTTTTTGGTATTATGACTGTATCCCAGAAAAAGACGGAGTCTGGTTTGAGCCTTATATTTCAGAACATAATAATGTAGAAATGCTTTCTTATACAAAACCAATCTATATTAAAGATACATATATTGGTATGCTGAGTATTGATTTGAATTTTAACAATTTTAAAAATTTTGTAAATGAGATCCAATTAATCAATAATGGGTATGTTTTTATAGTAAATGAGAATTTCCACTATATTGTACATAAAACTTTAACTGCAGAAGATGATATGACAACAATAGAGAACGGGCAATATAAAGAACTGACAAATGAAATGATTTCCAAAGATTCTGGAATCGGAGAATATAAGATAGATGGAAAGGAAAGACATATTTCCTTTGTAAAACTGTCAAATGATTGGATAGTCTGTTGTGTGATTGGACAGGAGTCTATGGAAGCAGCATTAAGTAATTTAATTCGACTAATTATATTTATTGAGCTTTTAGCAGTTTTATTTTCTGTTTTGGGTGCTAGAATTTCTTGTGCATCGATTGGAAAGTCAATCACCCATATTACAAATGCCCTAGATCAGTTATCTGGATTAGATTTAACACTAGAAGATAAAAAGAAGAAATATGAAGAAAAATTTACTAAGAAAAATGAATTAGGCATTATGGTCACTTCTATGAAGAGTTTAAGACAACAACTTATGTCTATTATTTTAAAACTCAAAATGCAGGCAAAAAGTACTTCTACAGATGCAGGTGTATTAGATGATTCGATTACTACAAGTTCTATAGCAATGAATGATATCAATGAAGTTATGAATGAAGTAAATATTGCTTCTAATCTACAGACAAATGCTGCTCAAAAAAGTTCAGAATCGCTTAATTCACTAGCAAGTAAAATTGAAAATTCGATTGTACAGACACAAAATGTAAATGATTATTTAAACAAAACACAGATACAAAATGAAAAGAACTTACAGGAGATGGATAATTTATCAACAAGATTTCAGGTTACACAAAAAAGTACAAAAGAGGTGGGAGATAATATTCGTATCTTGTCAAAGCGTTCACAAGATATTGGAAAGATTTTGACAACGATTGAATCAATTGCAAGTCAAACAAATTTATTAGCACTTAATGCAAGTATTGAGGCAGCAAGAGCTGGGGAACAGGGAAGAGGATTTGTTGTAGTCGCAAATGAAATTAAGCAGTTGGCAGAGGAGACTTCCAAGGCGACAGAAGAGATTAATTATATTATAAAGGAAATCTGTGACAATATTTCCTTTACAGAAAAGAGTGTGAAAGAGGGGGAAGAGGCGATAGAAAAATCTTCTGAAGCAATGCAGACAACAAAGACTTCATTCCAAGCTATTGCAAGGGACATTGAAAATATGGTCAGTGTAACAAAAGAGTTGATTTCTAATATTAATAAGATCAATGAAGATAAAGAAGATGTGGTAGAAGCTATGGATCAGATTTTATTGAGTTCAGATACTACTGGTCAGGAAATTAAAAAAGTGATGGTAACGATTGAGGATGAAGTAAAGGGTATTGAAAAAATGAAAGAGATTAGTGTTCGCTTGAAGGATTTGTCAGAAGGTTTAGATTTTGTTGCAGGTTCGTTTAAAACAGAATAAAAACAGATTACTTAATTCGAAATATAATAAACATAATCAAACGAATCTTAAATTTTGCTGAATTTCGAAATTGTTAAAGATTTGTTCACGATTATATGATATAATGAAGAGGATTAGAAAGGAGGAACTATTTAAAAGTTTGATAAATTTAAGAAGGTGAAAATAGTGGAAGTACCAAAATTTTACGATGAGCAGAAAGAGTGGGCAAGAGCATTATTGCTTTATGATTCTGTTTTAAAGGAAATTAATACTAAGTTAGAAATATTGAATAACGAATTTAAGATGACACACCAGTATAACCCGATTGAGCATATTATATCTAGGATTAAATCTCCACAAAGTATTGCAAAAAAAATTAGACATCAAGGTCGGGAGTTGACTGTTGAAAATATTATAAAATATATTAATGATGTTGCAGGAATCCGTATCATTTGTTCTTTTACTTCTGATATTTACCGAATCGCTGATTTAATTACACAACAAAGTGATGTTAAGGTGTTAAAAATAAAAGATTATATTATGAATCCAAAGCCAAATGGATATATGAGTTACCATATGATTATTTCTATACCAATCTTTCTTTCAGGAGAGGTAGTTGAAACGAAGGCTGAAATTCAGATTAGAACAATCGCAATGGATTTTTGGGCGAGCTTAGAACATAAGATGTATTATAAATTTGAGGGAAATGCACCTGAAAATATTCGCAAAGAATTAAAAGAATGTGCAGATATTGTAACATATTTAGATCATAAAATGCTTTCTCTCAATGAACAGATTAAAAATTATAAGAGAGAATATCAGGGCGAAGAAGAAACCGATATAGTTACAGAAACTTCTGTTTTATTAAAGGATTCTTATGGAACAGTAGTAGATGAGGATAATTTGACAAAAACAACAGTAAATGCCTCTAAAATGCTTGAAGTTCAAGATATGTTAAGTGCTCTTCAAGAAAAAGCAATTCGTGATAATATTCGTAAAGAGGAAGAGGTTGCTGTTGCAAAACAAAAGAACCAGACAAAAGAATCAAAGAGTTCAGGAGCAAGATCATGGTTTCAAACCTCATTTTTTTCATGGGATAAAAAGAAGTCACAAGAAAATCTAAAAAATGCTTGACAAGCAGTAGACGACATTGTAAACTAATGATACAAGAAAAGGGAGTAGCTCACATCTTCGGATGTTGAATGGTGTCGTCAGTACGATTACATGTGTAATCCGTATCATTCAGAAAGTAGCAAGACTTTTGTTGTAAAGAAAGGAGAAATTCTTTCTTTATAACAAAAGTCTTTTTTGTGTATAAAATTTTTATACGATTTATTTTATACAAAAGGGAAATACTTTACCGAAGAACAGTAAAAACCAACTACAATTACAAGGGAAGAAAGAGGAGGAAAGAAGATGGAGTATATATTTCTGATTGCAGGATTTATTTTGTTAATTAAAGGAGCAGATCTCTTTGTAGATGGAGCAAGTGCAGTTGCAAAAAAGTTAAGAGTTCCCTCTGTTATTATTGGATTGACGATTGTGGCGTTTGGAACAAGTGCTCCCGAAGCAGCAGTCAGCATTACCGCAGCAATAGAAGGAAATAATGGAATTGCAGTTGGAAATATTGTTGGTTCTAATCTATTTAATCTTTTAGTAGTGGTTGGAATATCTGCTATTTTGGGATCTGTTCCAGTAGAAAAAGATATGTTATATCGGGATTATCCATTTTCTATTATAGCAGCGATTGTATTATTTGTTATGAGTTTTGATACAAAATTAGGAAATTCTAATGAGATGGTATTATCTAGGGGAGATGGCTTCATTCTTCTGGTATTTTTTGTTATTTTTATGTATACTACAATAGGTAGTGCACTAAAATCCAGAAAGTCAACAGAACCACAAGTAGAACAAAAAGAAGAAAAGTCAGTTCTTACCTGTATTTTTTTGACTGTAATAGGCATTGCAGGAATTATTATTGGAGGGGATTTAACCGTAAATTCTGCTTCAGAAATTGCAAAGACATTTGGAATGAGTGATACATTGATCGGATTAACTATTGTAGCAGTAGGAACTTCTTTACCAGAGTTAGTAACCTCGATTGTAGCGACAAAAAAAGGGGAAAACGATCTTGCTCTTGGAAATGTAGTAGGTTCTAACTTATTTAATATCTTTTTTATTCTAGGTTCTTCTGCTGCAATTCATAGTATTACGTTATCAATAAATGTTATTTATGATATGGTTATGTTGATTGCCATTAACTTAATTGTATTTATATTTGTCTTTAAATCAAAGAAGGTCAATCGACCACTTGGATTTTTTATGGTGGCTGCTTATACTGCATATATGATCTATGCGATTATACGATAAAAAGAAGCTTCTGCAAAATCTGACAATTAAAGTCTATTTTGCAGAAGCTTTGTAATTTGTCTCTATTACTGATCTAATTTAATATTTTTTAATAAAGCACCAAGTCCTGTAGTGGCGTTTCCTCCACTTTTATATTCTGTAGGAATTTCGGAAATATCCTCTACTACTTTTTCTTGCTGTTCTTTTGCCTCTTTCATACTCAAAGAAATTTTTCCGTCTTTTACACCAATAATCTTTACAGTAACATTATCTCCTTCTTTGATCACTTCGTTTGGAGATTTAATCCGCTTTCCGCAAATTTGAGAAATATGAACTAGACCACTGACGCCATTCCCAATGTTGACAAATGCACCAAATGGCATAATCTTTTCTACTGTTCCAGTGGTAATTAGACCAACCTGCATTTGACTGATTTTTGTTTTCTTTTCTTCTTCTGCTTTATCTCGTAAAACATCTCTTGCAGAAAGAACAAGTTTCTTTTTTTCAGGCTCTACAGTGACAACAATAACATCAATCTCTTTTCCTACAAAACTGTTTAGATCTTCCACATAATCTAAAGCAAGTTTAGAAGCTGGAATAAAGGCACGAATCCCATTTAGATAGGTTACAACACCTGCTTTTACTGCCTCAGAAACTTTTATAGAAACAACTTTACGACTATCCATCATTTCTTTTAGAGTATCCCATGCAAGGATATCGTCTGCTTTTTTTCTGGAGAGCAAAATATTCCCATCTTTATCTTCACCAATTACAGTAGCAGAGATTTCTTCACCGATTGTAATATCTGCTTTAATGGAAAAGCGAGGGTCATTGCTCAATTCCTCTAACTTAATAATTCCTTCTGCAAAATAATCTAAATCGATAGTCACTTCCGTATCACTAATTCCTATAACCGTTCCTTTTACAATATCTCCTTCTTTTAATTTTTTAAAAGAGCGATTAATTTCTGATTCGAATTCAGCCATAGAAGGAATCGATTCAGATACAATATTTACTTCCTCTAAATCTGGTTTTTGATTTGACTCATTCATAATAATGCCTCTTTTCTCTCGATTATAGTTCTTATTTGTATCCTGCTAGAAATACTTTGATGCAGAAACTGTTTCTATTATAGAGGATTCTGAAAAAAACTGCAAGTCCTGAATACTGCGGTTATGATCGTAGTGATTACAAAAAAATCATATCATTATACTATTAATTTTTATACATTGATCAAAATATCGTTTAGCTTCTGTAGAGTTTAAAGAAAATCTTCGTTCTAGTTTTCCAAGAATCTGTATCTCTGTTTTTCCATCCTCTAAATTATCTAAAATCAAGGCTTTAATTCCTTCTTCTCTACCTTCTTCCTTTCCCTGTTGTTTTGCTTCTTTCATCAACTGGTTATAATCTCGAATGGCTTTCTCTCTTGCCTCATACTCCAAACGTTTCTCCTTATCCTGACTAATCACCTGT
>CAJUGJ010000011.1 GCA_910586015.1 uncultured Lachnospiraceae bacterium | reverse complement strand
CAGAAAGAAATCCGATACGTACTTGTTCTTCTACCATAATTTCTTTAAAAGCAAAGTCAATTTTCGGTTTCATTAAGAACTCTTTTTCCATTGTGTTTCCCCTCTTATTTTTCTTTTTTACCCATGTCATGACCATGGCAATATACAACTAAAATTATATTGCGGAAGATTATATAACTGTTTAAATTTTTCCTTGTTTATATTTCAACCTACACACCATATAGTGTGACAGCAAAACTATACAAAGTTTATTTATTTTGTATAGTCCCTATTATAATTCTTTTAATAACTAAGTTCAACCATTAACTTTAAACAAAAGCGTTAAATTATTGTTTACTCTAAAGGTGCTTTCATAAACAAATCCATCCTTTTTTCTTTGATTATAACAAAAAATGGATACCGTGTTCATAATTTATTCATCCATGTGTTTGGTGTGTATAGAATATTTTTATAGTTGAAAATTTCGTATCCATATAGTAAGATAATCCTATATAAAAATTTCACAGTAGAGGTAAAAGAGATGAGAACATTTATTGGGATTGGAAAAGGAACACCAAAAACTGCTGTTGATGAAGCGGTTCGAGGCTTATCAGAGCCAACGATGCTTTTGTTTATCGCACCATATCAAGATATTGCGGAAATTGCTACATTACTGCGGGAGAGGTTTCCAGAAGTTCCATGTATTGGAACGATTGGTACAAACCTAGCAAATGGAACTGTAAGTGAAAAAAATTTGGCACTTTTAGGACTCTTTTCTGATGCCAAAGTAAGCTGTGGAATCATTTCGGATATCAGTTCATGTCCTTTAGCAGAAATAAAGTCATTTGAGGAAAAAGTATCACAGATAAATCCGGGAAGGGAAGATACAGTTTGTATTGAATATTGTACTGGAGCAGAAGAGATGCTTGCGACTACTCTTTATGCTTGCCTAAAACATAAAGGGGTCTCTATGGCAGGTGGAACAGCCTTTGGCGCACCAGATGGTAAAGTAGGGGTTGTTGCTTACAATGGAAAAGTCTATGAGGATACTTGTGTATATGCCCTGATTAAAAATACGACAGGAAAAATAAAAGTATTTAAGGAAAATATATATAAAAGACAGAGTGAGCAAACTCACTTTGCAACAAAAGTAAATATAAAAAATCGTTCTATTATAGAGCTTGACGGGAAACCAGTAGCAGATGTCTATAGTAAAGAAGTCGGAATACCAAAAAATAAAATTGTGGATAATGTATTGAAAAATCCAATGGGGCGTGTTGTAGGAGATCAAGTATTTATTTCTGCTATGAAAGAACTTAGGGAAAACGGAGAACTTCTTAATTATAAACGTATTAATCAAAATGACTGTATTTATTTTTTGGAGTTAGATGATTATAGAAAACAGGAAGATATGACCCGCAGTTACATAAAATCTGAAATGAAACATATTTCTCTGGTCATTTCTATTGATTGTGCCCATCGTTATTTATTATATCAGAGTGATAATTATTTAGAAGAATATGCTAAAAACATGGCAGCAATGGGAGCACATATTGGTGTAGTTGGAGGAGGAGAGCAATATAATAATCAGCATGTAAATCAGACTATGGTGTGTGCAGTGTTTGAATAGGAAGGGAGAAAAAATGTTTGGGAAAAGAAAATCAAAGGATCGTTTATCTTCGAAAGGGACAGAAAAGAAATCAAAGTTAAAAGATTATCTTTATTCTATGTTATTTTTGGGTAGAATTGTAATAGAGAAAAAAGAAGCACTTGTAGAAGAAGAAATGAAAACGATTCGTGAAATTGACAAAGTAAATAGTTCTTATAAAGAAGTTATTACAAATAATACAAAAATTACACAATCCATCAATAACATAGAACAGGAATTTAAACAGATTTCAGATGTTTCTGAGGAATTTCGTAATGTTATGGAGAAGATTAAGACTGTTTCAGATGGTGCAAAAGGGGATTTAGGTAAATTAAAAGACAGTTCTTTTGAAGTTGAATCAGAGTTTAAAAAGATTTATGAGGTCTATAATGAATTCCAAGTTAGCTTTAAGGAAATAAAGGCAGTTATGCAAGATATTATAGGTATTGCAAATCAAACAAATCTTCTTGCACTCAATGCTTTAATTGAAGCGGCAAGGGCAGGGGAGCATGGAAAAGGATTTGCAGTGGTAGCAGGGGAAGTAAATAATCTTTCTGTTGAAATTAAGACTTTAGTGGAAAGTGTAAATAAAAGTATGGAGGGACTACAAGCAAGTTCCGAAAATTTAACTCACTCACTTAAAGGTGCACAAAGTGCACTAAATACTTCTAAAGATCAGATGGAGCATACTGAGACAGTATTTGAAGAAATTACAGATTCGGTATCTTGTGTTGAGGAAGTACGACAGGAGATCCACCAGATTACTGGTAATTGCACGGAAATGTTAGAAGGAATTCGAGGTGATATGTCTATTTACGAAAAACAGTACGAATTTGTAAATGAAAATATTGATGGACTAAAAAGTCTTATGACACAAAAAGGATTTTTATATGAAGATATTTCAAATATGATGGAACAGGTAGAACCATTAGTTGCAAAAATAGAGGGCGAGGTAAATTAATACATTTGTTTTTTCTTTTCTCAACTTTTAACGATTTCTTATTAAATTTTAATTTTTTTTTGTTTAAAAAGTGTTATTATGATAAGGAAAGAAAACAACAGGAGGAAAGAAAAAATATGGCAAATAAAAACACAGTGAATTTGCGAATTCCTAGTGGTGCTGGAAAGATTATTCGTATTGTAGTACTTCTTGTGATACTAATGCTTTTGGCAGGAAATTCCACATATACAATCAGCGAACAGGAACAGGCAGTTATTACTACATTTGGAACTGCATCTAGTGTAAGTACACCGGGACTGCACTTTAAGATTCCTTTTATTCAACAAGTGACCTTGGTGGATACTACAATTAAAGGATTTTCAATCGGGTATAATCAAGCGACAGGAGAAAGTGTAGAAGATGAGTCTTTAATGATTACATCCGATTATAATTTTGTCAATGTGGATTTTTTTGTAGAGTACAAAGTAAGTGATCCCATTAAGGCATTATATGCTTCTGAAGATCCAATCAACATTTTAAAAAATATTTCGCAAAGTTGTATTCGAGCAATTGTTGGCAGCTATCCAGTAGATAGTGTCATTACTACCGGAAAAAATGAAATTCAATCAGCAATTAAAAGTCAGATCATGTTGAGGTTAGAGGAACGAGATATTGGAATTTCTTTAGTCAGTCTTTCTATTCAAGATGCAGAGCCTCCAACAACAGAGGTAATGGAAGCATTTAAAGCAGTAGAAACTGCAAAGCAGGGAAAAGATACAGCTTTAAATAACGCAAATAAATATTCCAATGAAAAACTTCCAGAGGCTGAGGCAAAAGTCGATCAGATTTTAAAAGAGGCAGAAGCACAAAAAGAAACACGTATTAATGAAGCAAAAGGACAAGTAGCCAGATTTAATGCTCTTTATAAAGAATATGTTAAGTATCCACTCATTACAAAGCAGAGAATGTTTTTTGAAGCGATGGAAGAGGTTATGCCAGACTTAAAGATTATTATTGACAATAGTGAATCTGGAACTCAAAAAATATTGCCTTTACAGCCATTTACAGAAGAAACAGATAAACAATAAAGAGTGGTTCTTAGCACAAAAGAATGTGCAGAAATGAGGTTAAATCATGGAAGAAGCAAATACAAATACACAAAAAAAACGAGGCGGTGGAAAAATAGTAATTGCGGTTTTGGCAATCCTTCTTGTCTGGATGTTTTCTATGAGTGTAGTAGTTACAAGAGAAGATGAATATACATTAATTTTAGCTTTTGGAAAAGTAGATCGTGAAATTTCTAAGGCAGGTTTAAGTTTTAAAATTCCATTTGTAGAAACGACTATGACACTTCCAAAAAAGATCATGTTGTTTGATTTAGATACGTCCGATGTTATAACAATGGATAAGAAAACCATGGTAGCAGACAGTTATGTACTTTGGAGAATCACAGATCCACAGGTCTTTAATCAAACATTAAATTCTCAGATTAGCAATGCAGAAAGTCGTATTAATACAACTGTTTATAATTCAATTAAAAATGTAATCAGTAGTATGTCACAAGTAGATGTGATCAGTAGCAGAGATGGTGATTTAAGTCAAAGGATCATGGAAAATATAGGGGATTCCATGAACCGATATGGAATTGAATTGCTCTGTGTAGAAACAAAGCATTTAGATCTTCCAAGTGATAATAAGGCGGCTGTCTATGAACGAATGATTTCAGAGCGAAATAATATTGCAGCTGCTTATACTGCAGAAGGAGAAGCAGAAGCAAAAAAAATTCGTACAAAAACGGATAATCAAATTGCTATAAGTATTTCCGAAGCAGAGGCTTCCGCAGAAAAGATTATTGCAGAGGGAGAGGCAGAATATATGAAAATTCTCTCAGAGGCATATGCAAGTAAAGACAGAAGCGATTTTTACAGTTTTGTACGTGCATTAGATGCAGTTAAAGTGACAATGACAGGAGAAAATAAGACTATTATTTTATCTTCCGATTCTCCAATTGCACAGATCTTTAATCAAATTGAATAACCAATGTAGATATACAGTAAAATAGGGGGATAAGGTTGTGAAATATTATAAATATTTACTGCTTTGCTGTATACTTATGATTCTAATAGTAGGTTGTAAAAGGAAAGATAATCAAATAGATGAGTCCTTTAAGCCAGATACTACTGTAGTAACAGGAGCAGTCACACAGACACCTGAACCATCACCTACAAAAGAAACTCCTTCACCAACATCAAAGTCAGAGCAAGAAGCATTTTTTGGGGGAAAGACACAAGAAGAAGTGATAAAATTAGCAGAGGAATATGCACAAGCTCTTGGTAAAAAAAAGTATGAAAAAGTATATAAAGATTTTTCAAAAACGATGAAAGAGCAAATGACAGAAGATAATCTCAAAACAGTATGGGACTCTTTGGTACTTTTATCAGGAGATTATAAAGAGATAGAAGAAGAGCAGACTAAAACAACGATTGTGCAGGATTTTGCTATGGTAGATATTGTACTTCGTTATAAAGAGAATGGTTTTTTGATTCGACTAAGTTTTAATAAAGAGTTTGAAATAGAGGGAATTAGATTATTCCCTTACACATTTGATGATGAAACAACTCCAACCCCATCTCCTGTTTTAGATCCCAGAGAGCATGAAATAAAAATAGGAGAAAAGGAAAATGACGGGATATTAACGCTTCCAGATGGCGTAGAACACCCACCAGTAGTTATTTTAATTCAGGGCTCTGGACAAAGTGATATGGACGAAACGATTGGAGCAGCACAAAATAAACCTTTTCGAGATATTGCATTAGGATTGGCAGATCTAGGAATTGCTGTGATCCGATATAATAAAAGATATTACCAATATCCAGAGTTAGCAGATGAAACCCTTACGATTGAGGATGAAGTGCTTTTGGATGCGTCAGATGCGATAAAACTGGCAACAGAAGATACTAGATTAAATGGGGAGCAGATCTATATATTAGGTCATAGCTTAGGAGGAATGTTAGCACCTAAAATTGCACAGGAAAATGAAAAGGTAGCAGGTATTATTTCGTTAGCAGGAACGCCAAGACATTTGGAAGAACTGATCTATGATCAAAATATAGCATTATTAAAAAGTACTGCAACACTCTCACAAGAAGAACTTGAAAAGTTACAGGAAGAATTATTAAAAATGAAACAACAGATAAAACAAGTGACAAAAGAAACACTATCTGAGCCTATTTTTGGTGTAAGTGGGTACTACTGGCAGAGTTTAAATGAAATTGATCAGGCAGAAATTGCAAAACAGTTAAATATTCCAATGTTATTTTTACAGGGGAGTGAAGATTTTCAAGTTTATCCAGAAACGGATTTTGAACTTTGGAAAGAAATATTAAAAGGAAAAGAAAAAGTTTCTTTTAAACTCTATGAAGGATTAAATCATATATTTATGAAAAGTAATGGAAGAAATGATGTAACAGAGTATGATATAGCTGGAACAGTAGAACAACAAGTAATAGAGGACATTGCAGACTGGATTTTAACAGGAAAATTTTCAGAAGATTAAGTAGAGAAAGTTGCAGATGAATGTTACCATATATAATAACATTCATCTGCAACTTTTTATTTCACCAATTCATTAAAATACTCCCCCAAGTCATTCCACCACCAAATCCAGCTAAAATTAATGGTTTCCCACGTTCAAGTTTTTTTGCTTGGTTGACTTCATCTAATAAAATAGCAAGACTTGCAGCACTGGTATTGCCATAACAATCTAAATTCATTGGGAATAAATCGATAGGAAGAGATAGATGTTTAGCGGCTGCTTGTATAATTCGTTCATTTGCCTGATGAAGCAATATACACTGTAATTCAGAAATGGAAATCCCTTCTTTTTGTGTAAGTTCTATAATAAGTTCAGGAATTTTTCTGACTGCGAATTTAAAAACTTCCTGTCCGTTCATAGAAATATAAGGAGAATTTGTTTCCTTTGTAATAAAAGGATTTTTAAAAGGAAGTCCTCCATAGGTCAAAATAGAACCTTTGCTTCCGTCTGAACCAGATAGATTTTGAAGGATACCATCAGAGTCTGCTCCTAAAATAGTAGCTCCTGCTCCATCCCCAAATAGTACACAGGTGGATCGATCTTTCCAGTCTACAGCTTTGGATAGGCTTTCAGCACCTATCACTAAAGCGTAATGGCTTAATCCAGAAACAATATAAGAATGAGCTGTTTGAAGAGCAAAAATAAAACCAGAACAGGCAGCATTAATATCAAAACACACAGCAGACGTTGCTCCTAGTGCAGCCTGAACAGAACAGGCAGTATTTGGCATAAACTGTGTTGGTGTTAAAGTAGCGACTAAGATTAAATCCAATGCTTTGGCAGAAAGTCCAGAAGCATCAAGAGCTGCACGACCTGCACTGATTGCAAGAGAGGTAGTGTCTTCTGTAGTTGCAATTCTACGTTCTTTAATTCCAGTACGAGTACGAATCCATTCATCACTGGTTTCTACAATAGTAGAAAGATAATCATTTGTGGCAACAGCAGACGGGAGAGCACTTCCCGTACTGATAATTCTAGATGTTATCATACTTATGTTTCCTCACTTTCATATATATGTACACAAAAAGAAAGAAAAGCTTGCATGAAAAAAAGAAAAAAAGGCTTGCATTTTTAAATAAACTGTGCTATCTTAGATAAAGAAATATTTGTTATACAACATATAGAACAAATAGCGACATGATTTTCTGGAAAGGAGAAAGTATATGAATATTAATAAATTTACTCAAAAGTCTGTACAGGCAGTACAGGATTGTGAAAAAACAGCTTATGACTATGGACATCAGCAAATTGATGAAGAACATTTTTTATATTGTTTATTAAAAGATCCAGAAGGCTTGATTTCAAAGCTATTTACTAAGATGGAAATTGATGTAGATGTATTTTTAGCACAAATAAAAGGTCTGCTTGAAAAACGTGTCAAAGTTTCTGGAGGACAAATTTATATTAGCAACGATCTAAATAAAGTTTTAATCTATGCGGAAGATGAAGCAAAACGGATGGGAGATGAATATGTCTCTGTAGAACATCTATTTTTAAGCCTTTTGAAATATCCAAATCGGGAGGTTAAGCAATTATTTTCAGAGTTTCGAATTACAAGAGAAAGATTTTTACAGGCACTTGCAACGGTAAGAGGAAATCAAAAGGTTGTCAGTGATAATCCAGAAGCTACGTATGATACTCTTGAAAAGTATGGATATGATCTGGTTGAGCGGGCAAAACAACAAAAACTAGATCCTGTCATTGGAAGAGATTCTGAAATTCGAAATGTGATTCGGATTCTTTCCAGAAAATCAAAAAATAATCCGGTTTTAATAGGAGAACCCGGAGTTGGAAAAACGGCAGTGGTAGAGGGACTTGCACAGCGGATTGTCCGTGGAGATGTACCAGAAGGGTTAAAGAATAAGAAATTATTTGCTCTTGATATGGGTTCTTTAGTAGCAGGAGCAAAATATCGCGGAGAGTTTGAGGAGCGTTTAAAAGCAGTTTTAGAAGAAGTAAAAAATTCAGAAGGGCAGATCATTTTATTTATAGATGAATTACACCTAATTGTTGGAGCAGGAAAAACAGAGGGTGCAATGGATGCCGGAAATATGTTAAAGCCAATGCTTGCCCGTGGGGAACTACATTGTATCGGAGCAACTACTTTAAATGAATATCGAATGTATATTGAAAAGGATGCAGCATTAGAGAGAAGATTTCAGCCAGTTATGGTAGATGAACCAACAACAGAGGACACTATTTCGATTTTACGTGGAATAAAGGAACGCTATGAGATCTTTCATGGGGTTAAAATTACAGATTCTGCTTTAGTTGCGGCTGCTATTCTTTCTAACCGCTATATTTCCGATCGCTTTTTGCCAGATAAAGCGATTGATTTAGTAGATGAGGCGTGTGCTTTAATTAAGACAGAACTAGATTCTATGCCAACGGAATTAGATGATATACGCCGCAGAATTATGCAGATGGAGATTGAAGAGGCAGCACTTAAAAAAGAAGAGGATCGTTTAAGTAGAGAACGTTTAGAAGATCTACAAAAAGAACTTGCAGAACTGAGAGAGGAATTTGCAGGGGCAAAAGCAAAATGGGATAATGAAAAGGCAGCAGTAGAAAAGGTAGTAAAATTACGAGAAGCAGTAGAGAGTATTAATAATGAAATTGAACTTGCAGAACGTAATTATGACTTGAATAAAGCAGCAGAATTAAAGTATGGAAAACTTCCTGAAATTAAAAGACAGTTAGAGGAAGAAGAAAATCATGTACGAAAAGAAGAACATACTTTAGTACATGAAAATGTAGGAGAAGAAGAGATCGCAAAGATTATTTCTCGTTGGACAGGAATTCCAGTTGCGAAACTTACAGAGAGTGAAAGAAATAAGACACTTCACTTAGAAGAAGAACTGCATAAAAGAGTAATTGGGCAAGAAGATGGAGCAACAAAAGTTTCAGAAGCAATTCTTCGTTCAAAAGCAGGAATTAAAGATCCAACAAAGCCAATCGGTTCATTTTTATTCTTAGGGCCGACAGGAGTAGGAAAGACTGAATTAGCGAAAGCACTTGCCGCAGCTTTGTTTGATAATGAACAAAATATAGTTCGAATTGATATGAGTGAGTATATGGAAAAGTATTCTGTTTCCAGACTGATTGGAGCTCCTCCGGGATATGTAGGTTATGAAGAAGGAGGACAGCTTACAGAAGCAGTTAGAAGAAAGCCATATTCTGTCGTTCTTTTTGACGAGATAGAAAAGGCACATCCAGATGTATTTAACATTTTACTTCAGGTATTAGATGATGGTCGCATTACAGATTCTCAAGGCAGGACAGTAGATTTTAAAAATACAATTCTTATTATGACTTCTAATATTGGTTCTTCTTATCTATTAGATGGAATTGAATCAGATGGAGAAATTTCACCAGAGTGTGAAAAAATGGTGATGGAAGATCTAAGAGGACATTTTCGACCAGAATTTTTAAATCGTCTTGATGAAATTATTATGTTCAAACCATTAACAAAAGAAAATATCAGAGGAATTATTGATTTATTAGTAAAAGATTTAAACAATCGTCTATCAGATCGGGATATTTCTATTGAATTAACACTAGAGGCAAAAGAACTTATTTCAGAGGAAGCGTATAGTCCAGTATATGGAGCAAGACCATTAAAACGATATTTACAAAAGTATGTGGAAACATTAAGTGCAAAACTGATTTTAAATGATAAGGTACATCAAGAAGATATTATTTTAATTGATGCCAAAGATGGAAATTTAACTGCAAGTGTAAAAGAAAGATAATGAAAAAGCTGCTGTGAAATACCGGTTAATTTTATTTTGCAGCAGTTTTTTTAGTTGTATTTCTAAGAAAATATAAATTGGGACAAATTTTTTTAGTACTTTTTTAAAATGGATTTTATTGACGCTTTTTTTGTTTTGTGTTATGATTGATCAATATTAATAGAGCATTAAATCAGCTCTTCGCCCATATGGTCGAGAGCTTTTTTTTGAAATATTATTAAGTTGTAATATTTGAATGGAGGACAATTTTAAATGAGATTTGATGAATTAGAGTTACAACAGCCAATTCTTCGAGCAGTAGAAGAGATGGGTTTTGAAGAGATGACACCAATCCAAACACAGGCGATCCCTATTGTTATGGAAGGAAGAGATATTGTAGGACAGGCACAGACAGGCACTGGAAAGACAGCAGCATTTGGACTTCCAATGTTACAAAATATCAATGCGAAAGTAAAGGAATTGCAGGCAGTCGTTCTCTGTCCAACAAGAGAACTTGCTATTCAAGTGTCAGATGAACTTCATAAATTTGCAAAGTTTTTGCATGGGATAAAAGTTCTTCCAATCTATGGAGGACAGGATATTTCAAGACAGATTCGAGCATTAAAAGGGGGTGTACAGATTATTATAGGTACACCGGGTCGTGTGATGGATCACATGAGAAGACATACTCTAAAATTTGACGAAGTCAAAATGGTTGCATTAGATGAAGCAGATGAAATGTTAAATATGGGATTTCGTGAAGATATTGAAACAATCCTTTCAGAAATGCCGACAGAAAGACAGACGCTTTTATTTTCCGCCACAATGCCACAGCCAATCTTGGAAATTGCAAAGACATATCAAAAAAATGCTGCTATGATTCGAGTTGTAAAAAAGGAGCTGACTGTTCCAAAGATTGAACAGTTTTATTATGAAGTACGTCCAAGAAATAAATTAGATGTTTTAACAAGACTGCTCGATATGTATGATCCAAAACTTTCCCTGATCTTTTGCAATACCAAACGACAGGTAGATGAGCTGGTCAGTGCTTTGCAGACAAGAGGATATTTTGCAGAAGGACTGCATGGAGATCTAAAGCAACAACAAAGAGATCGAGTTATGAATTCATTTCGAAATGGAAAAACTGATATCTTAGTAGCTACCGATGTTGCTGCCAGAGGAATTGATGTAGACGACGTAGAGGCAGTATTTAATTATGATCTGCCACAGGATGATGAGTATTATGTACATCGAGTTGGCAGAACAGGAAGAGCAGGAAGAACGGGAAGGGCATTTAATTTAGTAGTAGGAAGAGAAGTATATAAACTTCGTGATATTCAACGTTATTGTAAGACTAAAATCCGCTTACAGCCAATTCCTTCTATTAATGATGTTGTTGCTGTAAAAGCGGAAAAGATTTTAGATAACATTCACCAAATTATTGAAGAAGAGGATCTAAGTAAAATGATCCATCTGATTGAAAATCGTGCCAATGAAGAAGACTATACTTCCTTAGATATGGCAGCCGCATTTTTAAAACTTTCTATGGGAGATGGAGTTGGACAAGAAGAATTAAAATATGATTTTGAGGATTTTGGAGATACTGGGGCAGAAGAAGGCATGGTACGACTCTTTATTAATCTTGGGAAAAAACAAAATATTCGACCGGGGGATATTTTAGGAGCAATTGCCGGAGAAACAGGGATGCCGGGAAAATTGATTGGAAGTATTGATATGTATGATAAATATACATTTGTAGAAGTTCCAAGAGAATATGCCACAGAAGTAATACAGGTAATGAAGGATTCCAAAATTAAAGGAAAATCTATTAACATCGAACCAGCAAATAAAAAATAAAGAAAACAGTTAAATAGTTCAGATAAGAATACGTTTGGTAAATTGTAGGAGTGTGGATTTGATTTTCACCCCTACAATCCGCCAAACGCTTATTTTCTTAGTACGAATATTTTTTAGTCTCCAACTCCAAAGTCTGTATTTTCATATAGGACTTCAATAGTGGGATCCTCTTTAAGCCAGTCATAGGTTTCAAGAAACCACTGAATTAACGCTTCATCTCTGACAATATCAGTCGTATTGTTTGTATATACATTAATGGTTCCTAAAGAAAAGTATTGTTTGAGCAGCCGAATATCATTGGCTATCATTTCTTTCGTCTGCCCTTTAATTCCAACTAAAAGACATGGGGAATCAAAGTATTGTGCAACTTCTTGTGCGGTTTGAAAGTCTGCGTGTTTTCTTAATACATCTTCCCGAAAAGTATAGTCAAATGTTTCTACTCCAATTTTAAAGGTGATTGGAATTTGAAAAAACTTTCGCATCTCATTTAAACGATTTCGATAAATCCAGTGACTTTCAAAGAAAAGACGTTGAATTTGTTTTTCTTGTACAATCTCTTTAATTTTTTGCAAAGTTTCTTTTGGAAGTTCAAAACAGCTTCCCGAATTAATCACTTCTAAAACCCCAAGTTCTCCAGTAACATGAGATAAAACATCTCGATTAAGAGAATCGATTTCTTTAGGATCAGTAGAATTATCTAAAGTGTAATCACAAAATCTACATTTTCCCCAGACGCAGGGAAACGCTTTTAACAAAACGATTTCTCTTGGATTTTTTTCTGTAATTTTATTATATCGCTGCATAATAATTTCCTTTCTAAATTTTTTAAGAGGACAGCGAAGATTTTTTCCGAATGCGTAAATCATGAAATAATGTTTTTGGCATAGAGGAATATACGAGTAAAACAATAGTCAATGCCAAAAAGCGATCTAGATAGTCGGTAAAAAGCTGTACTAAAACTACACTGAAAGTTAAATTTAAACCAAATTGGTGAAAAAGCTGTACAAACAGGGAAGAGCCAGAAGAAGTGATTCCTCCAAATAATAAAACAGTAATGATAGAACTAAGAATTGTTCCGGGAAGTGTAATAGCAGCAGCACCAAGCGGAAGAAAACGCTTCTTTTGGTAAATACGAGAAAAAATAAGTCCTGTCATGATACCAACTGCAAGTTGAACTGGAATATAGTAAAGGGCAAAAGGGTCAGTCGTTAAAAATCCAATGAAGCCACTGAGAAGTCCCGGAATCATACCATAAATAGGACCTGTTATAGCAGCGGCGAGAATTGTTCCAAGCGTATCCAAGTAAATAGGAAGATGTAAAAAGAGAGCAATCGTACTGCCTATAATATTAACTACTCCACAAAGGGCAAGAAAACAGATTAATTTTGTTTTTGTTTTCATAGAGAACCTCCATCTAATAGGATTATAGATTCTGAAATATGCAATAACCGACTGAAAAATAAGCTCCAAAAATGTTTGGTGTCAACGTAGGTAAGTACCAAACTGTTGGAAGGTTTTTTATAAAAATTCATAGAGTCTACTACACTTTGTCCCTCACAAATTCCCTCTACTGCAATATCTGTAAAAGCTTCTATTCCAGAACAGAGTTTTGGACATAAAAAGTGGGCAACAGCTAGTGGATCGTTAATAACACAACCAATTAAATGTTCTACATTCCAATGAAAATCGATATAAAATCTAGTCAGATTTTCTACAAAAGATCCTATTTCTAAATTCAGACGTTTCATATATTCTAAATAATTTGGAGTAAGTAAAATTTTTCGGGTTACGTCTAATCCAACCATTTCAATTTTAGGATAAGAGGCATCTGCCTTTTGTTCAAAAAATGAGAAAACTTCTTTTGCAGCAAGGGGATCACACCAGTAATTGTACTCTGCAACTGGAGAACAATTTCCATGACTTCGAAAATTTCCTCCCATAGAAACAAATCGATCTAAATGGGAAAAAGCATTTGGATCGATACGAATTGCCTGTGCAATATTAGTGAGTGGACCTAGAGCAATGATAGACAGTTTTGGTATAGAATTTAATGTTTCTAAAATAAATTCCACTGCATCTGGCTTTGGAGTTTTTTTCTGTTTACAAAAATACTCAAATTCTCCAAATCCATCTTTTCCATGTGTGTCCATTGCGTCGATATACGGTTTTTGAAGCGGAGTCTGTGATCCTAAAAAAACGGGAATGTTTTCATGTCCTGTAAATTCTAAGATTTTAAATACATTTTGTGCACCAATTTGTGCAGGCACATTTCCGCAGACTACGGTAATTCCAAGAATGTCTAACTCTGGTGAGTTAAGAGCAAGCATCAGTGCAAGACTGTCATCAATTCCCGGATCACAGTCAATAATAATAGGTTGTTTAACATTCATTTTCTTAATCTCCTTTACGTCGATTCTTAGTTTTTTATTCTGGGAAGTTTGCGAACCAGTCCAGAGAAAAGTTCTCTGATTTGATAAATGTGGGATACAACACCAAAAACTATCATAGCACAAAGAATAGTGGAATTGCAAGAAAAATAAAAATTTGCTTGACAAGAGAATTTCCAGCCTTTATAATAAAATTTGCGTGTTTTTATACAATAATATAAAAATGAAAAGTTCGCAAAAGCAGCCATGTTAATCCAACAGGAGGTGAAAGAAATGCCTACATTTAATCAGTTAGTAAGAAAAGGCAGACAGACCATTGAAAAGAAGTCTACAGCACCAGCATTGTTAAGAGGATTTAATTCTCTTAATAAGAAAGCAACTGATACTGCTTCTCCTCAAAAGAGAGGAGTTTGTACAGCAGTTAGAACAACAACTCCTAAGAAGCCGAATTCCGCACTTAGAAAAATTGCCAGAGTACGTTTAAGTAACGGAATTGAAGTAACAAGTTATATTCCGGGAGAAGGACATAACTTACAAGAGCACAGTGTTGTCTTAATCCGTGGCGGAAGAGTAAAGGATTTGCCTGGTACTAGATATCACATTGTCAGAGGAACACTAGATACTGCAGGTGTTGCAAAGAGAAGACAGGGACGTTCCAAATACGGTGCAAAGAGACCGAAGGACGCAAAATAATCAGTTCATTTCAATCCATTACTAATGTACAGGTTATACCTACCAGTGCCAGTTTTGGTTTTTTTTCTAAAATCAAACACACCTGTGTTGATACACATATGGCTGCGGTTGTGTGATTTAAGAATAAAGAAAGAAACTAGGCATGAACACAGTAATGTGAGTACCGTAGAATTAATGGCTTTGCGAAATCAATTTCGGAAGTCGATATTAAGGAGGGAAGCAACGTGCCACGTAAAGGACATATTCAAAAAAGAGATGTGTTAGCAGATCCGATTTACAATAATAAAGTTGTTACGAAGTTGATCAATAATATTATGCTAGATGGAAAAAAGGGAACTGCTCAAAAGATCGTATATGGTGCATTTGAAAAAGTTGCAGATAAATCCGGAAAAGATCCGGTAGAAGTATTTGATGAAGCTATGAATAATCTGATGCCAGTATTGGAGGTAAAGGCACGTCGTATTGGTGGTGCTACTTACCAAGTACCAGTAGAAGTAAGAGCTGACAGAAGACAAGCACTTGCTCTTCGCTGGCTGACAAACTTTGCCCGTAAGAGAGGCGAAAAGACGATGATTGATCGTCTTGCAGGAGAAATTTTAGATGCTTCTGCAAACACTGGTAATGCTGTAAAGAGGAAAGAAGATATGCACAAAATGGCAGAAGCAAATAAGGCATTTTCACATTACCGCTGGTAATTTCATGTCAATTTGCTTTCAATCCTCAATATTTAGGCAAACAATAGGAATGATCTGGTGACAACTTGGTTAAACTTAACTAAAGTAAATCGTTCCCAGATTGGGCAACTGTAATTGATAAGGAGGAAATTTCCTTGGCTGAAAGAGAATATCCGTTAGAGAGAACAAGAAATATCGGTATTATGGCACACATTGACGCCGGTAAAACTACGTTAACGGAGCGTATCCTTTATTATACCGGTGTCAATCATAAGATTGGAGATACTCATGAAGGAACTGCGACAATGGACTGGATGCAGCAGGAACAAGAAAGAGGTATTACAATTACTTCCGCTGCTACGACCTGTCATTGGACACAGGAATATATGCACAACAAAATGGAAGGTGCTTTAGAGCATCGTATCAATATTATTGATACTCCTGGACATGTGGACTTTACTGTAGAAGTAGAGCGTTCTCTACGTGTCTTAGACAGTGCTGTCGGTGTATTTTGTGCAAAGGGTGGTGTAGAACCACAGTCAGAAACAGTATGGCGTCAGGCAGATAAGTATAACGTACCGAGAATTGCATTTGTAAATAAAATGGACATTTCTGGTGCTAATTTCTACAATGTTGTAGATATGATCCGTACCAGATTAAGTAAAAATCCAGTTGCAATTCAATTACCAATTGGAAAAGAAGATACATTTAAAGGAGTAATTGACCTGTTTGAAATGCAGGCATATTATTATTTAGATGATAAGGGAAATCAGATCGAAATTAAAGAAATTCCAGACGATATGAAAGAAGATGCAGAAAAATATCGTGCAGAAATGATTGAAAAGATCTGTGAAACCGATGATGAATTATTAGAAATTTATTTGGAAGGAAAAGAACCAACAAATGAACAGTTAAAGAAGGCACTCAGAAATGCAACTATTTCTGTTCAGATTATTCCAGTATTATGTGGTTCTGCATATAAAAATAAAGGTGTTCAAAAGTTATTAGACGCAGTTATTGAATATATGCCTGCACCAACAGATATTCCAGATATTAAAGGTATAGATGAAAATGGAGAAGAAGTACACAGACATTCTTCTGATACAGAACCATTTTCTGCACTTGCGTTTAAGATTATGGCAGATCCATTCGTAGGAAAACTTGCATTCTTCCGTGTATATTCTGGAACAATGAATTCAGGTTCTTATGTATTAAATGCAACTAAGAATAAAAAAGAGCGTGTTGGACGTATTTTGCTCATGCACGCAAATAAGAGAGAAGATCTAGAAAAAGTTTATACTGGCGATATTGCAGCAGCTGTTGGATTAAAATTTACAACAACAGGTGATACACTCTGTGATGAAAAAGCTTTTGTTATTTTAGAGTCTATGGAATTCCCAGAACCAGTTATCGATGTCGCTATCGAGCCAAAGACAAAGGTTGGTCAGGATAAGATGGGCGAGGCTCTTGCAAAGCTTGCAGAAGAAGATCCTACTTTCCGTGTTTCTACCAACAAAGAAACTGGTCAGACGATTATTTCTGGTATGGGTGAGCTTCATCTCGATATCATTGTAGACCGTCTTTTAAGAGAATTTAAAGTAGAAGCCAATGTAGGTGCTCCACAGGTTGCTTATAAAGAGGGTATTACCAAAGAAGCAAATATCGATATGAAATATGCAAAACAATCCGGTGGTCGTGGACAGTATGGTCATTGTAAAGTCATTTTCTCTCCAATGGATGTAAATGGAGAAAAGACATTTGAATTTGAAAGTACAGTTGTCGGCGGTGCAATTCCGAAAGAATATATTCCAGCAGTTCAGGCAGGTATTGAAGAGGCTATGAAATGCGGTATTTTAGGCGGTTTCCCAGTATTAGGTATCCATGCAAACTGCTATGATGGTTCTTATCACGAGGTTGACTCGAGTGAACAAGCATTTAAAGTAGCAGGTTCTATGGCATTTAAGGAAGCAATGAGAAAGGCAGATCCAGTTCTACTAGAGCCTATTATGCGTGTAGAAGTAACTGTTCCAGAAGACTATATGGGAGATGTTATCGGAGATATCAGTTCCCGTCGTGGACGTATTGAAGGAACAGAAGATATTAATGGATCTAAATTGATTCGTGGTTTTGTTCCATTAGCGGAGATGTTTGGATACATGACTACTCTTCGTACAAAGACACAGGGACGCGGAGCTTATTCCATGTTCTTCCACACCTATGAGCCTGTACCAAAGAATGTTCAAGAGAAAGTGCTTTCAGAGAAAGGCAGATAGGGAAAAAAGGTGTAAAATCTTAATTTTATACTTGAAAATATCCTAAAGATGCAATATAATAAGGGCATCTGAAGTGTTTTCGCCGGTGTTATTTCGAAACGCCCAAAGGGGCATAAAAAAGGAGGACTTTAAAGAAATGGCTAAAGCTAAGTTTGAGAGAAACAAAACACATTGTAATATTGGAACCATTGGTCACGTTGATCATGGTAAAACCACATTGACAGCTGCAATTACAAAGACATTAAACATAAGATTAGGTACTGGAGAAGCAGTTGCTTTCGATATGATCGATAAAGCTCCAGAAGAGAGAGCAAGAGGTATAACCATTTCCACAGCTCACGTTGAGTATGAAACAGAGAACAGACACTATGCACATGTTGACTGCCCAGGACATGCTGACTACGTTAAGAACATGATCACAGGTGCTGCTCAGATGGATGGTGCAATCCTTGTTGTAGCTGCAACAGACGGTGTTATGGCTCAGACAAAGGAACATATCTTACTTGCACGTCAGGTAGGTGTTCCATATATCGTTGTATTTATGAACAAGTGTGATATGGTTGATGATCCAGAATTACTTGAATTAGTTGAAATGGAAATCAGAGACTTACTGAATGAGTATGAATTCCCAGGAGATGATACACCTATTATTCAGGGTTCTGCATTAAAGGCACTTGAAGATCCAAATAGTGAATGGGGCGACAAAGTTCTTGAACTGATGAGAGCAGTAGACGAGTGGGTTCCAGATCCTCAGAGAGAAACAGATAAACCATTCTTAATGCCTGTAGAAGATGTATTCACTATTACTGGACGTGGTACTGTTGCTACTGGACGTGTTGAGCGTGGTGTGCTTCATCCAAACGAAGAAGTTGAAATCGTTGGTGTAAAGGAAGAATCCCGCAAGACTGTTGTTACTGGTATCGAGATGTTCCGTAAACTGTTAGACGAGGCACGTGCTGGTGATAATATTGGTGCTTTGCTTCGTGGTATTCAGAGAACAGATATCGTAAGAGGACAGGTTTTATGTAAACCAGGTACAATTACTTGCCACAGAAAATTTAAAGCTCAGGTTTACGTATTAACAAAAGATGAAGGTGGTCGTCATACTCCTTTCTTCGATAACTATAGACCACAGTTCTATTTTAGAACAACTGACGTTACTGGTGTTATCAATCTTCCAGATGGAACAGATATGTGTATGCCAGGAGATAACATTGAAATGACAATCGAACTGATTCATCCAATCGCTATGGAGCAAGGTTTAGGCTTCGCTATTCGTGAGGGTGGTAGAACTGTTGGATCAGGTAAGGTTGCTGCTATTATTGAGTAATCTTTAAATTAAAGCTAAATAATAAAAATAAGCACTGCAATCCTTTGAGAAATCAAGGGATTGCGGTTTTTTAATGTCTAAAAATAATAGCGAACAAAGAGAAGTCACTTGCTGGAATTTAGAAGATCTTTACAAAATGGATAAGAAGTGCAAAATCTGATAGACTGGGTATATCTGTCGGATCAGATAAAAAAAACAATAATACAATCTGAACAGAAAATATAAGAAGATAGAGAAATCATTAGAACGATAAGAAATATAGAGTGTAGGTTGCTATGCGAGAATAAAAGTGATATAATTTATGTAATGAATTTAAGGAGAAAAGACATGAAATATATATTTGAAACAGAGCATTTGAGGATTAGAAAATTTGAGATAGAAGATGCAAAATGCCTATATGAAAATCATTTGGAAGAAGAAGTAAAAAGATGGATTCCAAATGAAAGCTATGTAGATATAGAAGAAACTCAAGGAGCAATCAAATTTTATATAGAGTGTGTGAATGGCAAACATTTACCATATGTATTAGCTGTTGAACTCAAAGAAACGGGTGAATTGATAGGCGATACAGGTGTAAATGAGGTAGGAGGAAATTCGAATGAGGTAGAAATAGGCTACACGATATGTAAAAAGTATAGTGGAAATGGATATGCTACTGAATTATTAAAAGCTATGACAGAGTTTATAACAAGAGCTTTTGAAATAAATATTTTATATGGACGTGTTATGCGTGGAAATAATGCTTCTGTGAGAGTTCTTGAAAAGAATGGTTATGAATTTGTTAAGGAGGAATTTGAGGCGGAAGATGACCCTTATGACAACGGAATGTTAATTTATAAGAAAGAATGTTAGATTGGGATTGTTGGAGATATGTGTATGAATTTGATTGTGAAGAAGAACGAAACGCAATTTATCTTACTTTGAGAAGCATATAATTTGTCATAGATAGTGATATTTTTTATCATTTGATACCACATAGGCGTTTACAATATAGAGATATTGTATGGAGTATATTAGTAGAAAAGGGTTATTTCATTTTGTTGTGCTTTGCGGCAGGGGACGATGGTGAAGTAATCTTTAGATTAAACCAAATAATAAAAATAAAAACCACAATTCCTTGATTTCCAAGGGACTGTGGTTTTTTAATGTCAGAAGTGGTATAATCAAATTGGCAAATTAGACTTTATAGGGGACTTAGAATAAAATGAATATTTCGAAAAAATACACAATAGGAATTATTCTTGGTATAGTAGTGGGGATATTAACTGTGATAGGTCAAAAATATCTTTCTATTGAATTTAATTTTCTTGCAAATTCAGGAGCTATATGGTTGATACCTGCTTTCTTGACAAGTTATTATAGCAAATTGAATAAAGGACACTCTGCTGCAGTATGTATCATCTGCCTACTTTGTTGTGTTTATGGATACTACGGATTTGAAGCAGTGATAAATCGTCATTCTTTTACTATAGGTTTATATACAATTATCTGGACTGTCTGTGCTTTTGGTGGAGGATTGATTTTTGGATTAGGAGCCTATTTTGCAAACAAAAGTTCTGGTTTTTCGAAATATTGTGGATTGAACTTGCTTCCATCTGTATTTCTTGCAGAGGGCATCAATAAAATAATTCATATTAGTGGATATATGCACATGATTCCAGCAGTAATAATGGTGACAGTGATTGGGGTATTAATATATTTCATGATTAATAAAAAACACGCTTTTGAAAAATGGAATTTATTATCCCTATTGTTAATAACTGCGTTAGGACTACTTGGCTACGAAATATTATTTAGGATTACTATATGATAAATTCTTGGTTGTATATGAATAGAACATTTACAAAATTTTTCTTGGTGATATAAAAGGTATGATAATAACACAAGGTATATGTATGTAATATATATTGATGCAGGTTGGAAAAAAGTGTTTATATATTTATAGGCAGTTTAATTTTACTCTCATAGGAAAAAAGTGGAATGAACTTTTAAAAGATAAATAAATGGATGCAAAAGTATTTTGGGATGTTATTGGCAATTACAATGAGAAAACATGGATAATTCAAATAATATTGCTCGTATTTGTACTTTTGGCAGGTATACTGTCTTATATGCAAAAAGTAAAATGGGCAGTAAAATTTGCATTAGGATTTATAAATTTGTTTATAGGTATTGTTTTTTTTGCATGGTACAAAACAGAGCCTATTCAAAAATACTTTGCTCTTCCATTGTATTTAGTTTGTGGGGATTGTTTATATACGAAAGCTGGCATAGCAAAAATGATGTAATTATGAAACCTAATAGGATACAGACAATACTATTATTACTTTACCTGCTTTACCCTATTGTTTCCCTACTTTTAGGGAATTCCTTTCCGCAAATGGTAACATATATCATGCCCTGTCCTGTAATTAGTCTAAGCATAGCTGTCTATGCAGGATATAAAAGAAAAAACAAGATACTTCTTGCCTTATTAACTATTTGGGGATTGACTGGAATAAAATCAATCATTTTCAATGCTTATGAAGATATAATTCTTTTAGTTTGTGGATTATACGGTGTGGTATTATTTATAAATGAAATAAAGAAATCAATTATTGATTGATTATTTATTTTTTCAGCAGTGTATATTATAATTTAATTACACCGATGAATAAAATTTTTATAGACGTGGGATAGAGAGTTCATGACAAACATCATTATTACGATAAGGATGAATACTGGAAAGGATTTATAGAAATTTGAAAAGTAAGAGTTACGATAGGAGTGAAATTGAAATGTGCATAGAAGGTTATGCTAATGAAGATAGAATAACTCCACTATTAAATCCATTGGATTGTTTAGAGAATCACACACAATATATTTGTGGAACTTGTGGAAGGTGCATTTGTATTCAACATGATCCTAATCGTGGATTACAACGGTGGAATTTTCCTTTTAAATCATTAGAAATTGCAAAACTATATTTACGTACTGCTGATTATAGTATGAAAAGAGCATGTGGTATTTATGAAATAAAAAGTGAAAACGATAGATACTTATACAAAATCTTTGTAAATAGCAAGGACTTGGAATTATATCTTAAAAAGAGCAAAGGAAAGACTTGCAAAAACATGAAACCTATTTTTATTGTTGAAGAATACAGAGAATATATAAATACGCAGATACGAAAATTGACTTTTGATGAAATACAAAAATATATGTCAGAGCGATAACTTCCTATTTATTGAGAAGCTACACAAAAAGAAAAATGAGAATTTGGAAGTAAAAAAATTATGATAAACAATTTTGAGAACCTGTGAAGGTGTCAGAAACGAAAAGGGAGAAAAAATGAAGGAAACAAAGATATTTAGTAAAAACAACCTCTTTCAAAAATTTGAGGTACTGAAAACAAATCGAAATAAACGCTACAGATACAATGAATTTCTAGTTGAAGGTGTTCGTAGTCTTAATGAGGCAGTAAAGAATAACTGGAAAATCAAATCTTTTCTTTATGATAAAAATAATCTTTCTGGTTGGGCAAAAGATTTGATAAATAAGGTAAATACAGATTTGAATTTTTGTTTAACTCCTGAGCTTATGAAAGAGTTAAGCGGAAAAGAGGATACCTCAGAATTGATGGCGATAATTGAAATGCGAGAAGATAAACTTGATAATGTTATACTTTCCGAAAATCCCTTTATCGTTTTGTTTGACCGCCCATCAAACAAGGGGAATCTTGGTACTATGATACGCTCGTGTGACGCACTCGGAGCGGATATGCTTATCATTACTGGTCATTCGATAGATTTGTATGACACCGATGTGGTTGTTTCAGCAATGGGTTCTTTTTTCAATTTGCCTGTTATCAGAATTTCCGATAACAAGACATTGTTTGAATATATCGACAAACTGAAAAACAGATATACTAATTTTATTACAATAGGAACTACGGCACACAATGAAAATCCTATTTATTCCACTAATCTCACTTCCCCTCTTATGCTGATGATGGGAAATGAAACAATGGGATTAAATAAAGCGTTTAAGGAATATTGTGATTTACTCTGTACAATTCCAATGTCTGAAAAATCGTATGCTACATCATTTAATGTAAGCTGTGCCGCTTCGATACTGATGTATGAAATCACAAGACAAAGAGGAATAAGGTGATTGATAATAGGAATATGCTCTAAACGTCAATCTTTTAGTATTTTATTGCTTTTTCATAGAGAAACCGCAGTTTTTTGAGAAATCAAGGGCTGCGGTTTTTAAGTGTGTATTTGGTAGGTGTATATTTTATAGGGCGAAAGCTTTACACTGTAGAAAGTTTTTTTACTGAACAGAAATTGCGAGTCAACCCATAAAATGAGATATAGACTTTGTATTAAAAATCGCTATAATTTAAGTTAGAAGCTTCTAATTAAAACGAGAGGATCGAACATATGGATACTGTATTTTCTAATAATTTAAAGAAATTCAGACAGCAGAAAAATCTCACCCAAGAACAGGTTGCAGAGATTTTAAGTGTAAGTGCGCATACTGTTTCAAGATGGGAGTGTAATACTACTTTGCCCGATGTTACAATGCTTCCGAAAATAGCGAAGCTTTACTGTGTGACAACTGATGACTTTTTCAAAGAAACATCGATTGCATACGAAAATTATGCCCAGCGATTAGCTGCAATTTATGAATCCACACGAGAACCAGAAGATTTTATTCCTGCAGATTTAGAGTTTAAAAAGATTATTAAAAAAGGCAACATATCTACTGATGATTTAAGACTATATGGAATATTACATCACTATATGATGCAATACTGTATTGACAAAGCCATAGATTTATTTGATAAGGTGATTGAAAGAGGAAAAGATATAAATGAAGATATCTTTTGGCGTACAAAACATCAAAAGATGCTTTTATATTCACAGATTGGAAAAGGACAAGAAAGTATTAATTCAACTCTAAAAATAATAAATGAAGGATCAAAAGATCCCGAAGATTGGATTTGCCTTATAGCAGCATATAGATATAGCGGAGAGGAAGAAAAAGCGTATGAATGGTTTTTAAAAGCTGTTTCAAAATTTCCTAATAAAGCGGCTTTATATATTTATGGTGGTGATACATGCAAAAAACTCGGTCGATATGATGAAGCTCTTTCCTATTGGAATAGAGCACTTGAAATTGATAATACATTTCATGCTGCTAAATATTCAAAAATATTCTATTACGAAGAGATAGGAGAGTATGAAACTGCCTATAAAATCTGGTGTGAAATCATTGAAGAACTCAAAAGAAATGGATATGACATTGAAGCAGCAGCAGACGAGAAACTGGCACAAGCATGTTTAGAAAAAATAAATAAGTAAAGGTAGAAGGTAGAGGATTATCCCCTACCTTCCTTCTTTGTATTTTTACTGAGTATTATATTTTCAAATAATTAATTCGTCAATTAGTACATGAAACAATTTTGAAGTATTTTTTTAGTGGTATCATAAAAAAGGAAAGTTTAATATTTTTAGAATATTATACAGTAACAAAAAATATAATATTAGTTTGTTGTAATTTTTATATGAATTTTGTTACATATTGTATACAATAACTGTTATAATAGGATTAATAACTTATTAGTAACTTACTTAAAAAAACAACTGAAAAGTGGAAGGAAGTAACATCTTTGATATATGTAGTGTGGGTGACATTGACAGAAGGATTAACTTGGTGGTTGTGATCTATGATAGTAAACGTAAATCAGATAAGAGCTAAATATTTCAAACGAAAGAACTTCGAATGATAAAGAAGGAGAAGAATGGATTATGCCACGAACCGAAAGGGTTGAATTGACAGCATTATGTTTAGTACATAATGAAGATGCCTATTTGTTACAGAATCGAGTAAAAGAAGATTGGAAAGGGTATACCTTACCCGGCGGACATATTGAAATTGGAGAGTCGATTGTTGATGCCATAGTTCGTGAAATAAAAGAAGAAACAGGCTTGACGATTTTAAATCCCAAACTTTGCGGAGTGAAACAATTTCCTATTGAAGATGGAAGATATATTGTTTTTCTTTTTAGTGCAGATGAATATGAAGGGGAACTCATTTCTTCAGAAGAAGGAGGTATGTATTGGATAAAAAAGGAAGAGCTATCAAATGTCAATCTAGTAAGTGATTTTAATATACTACTTCAAGTAATATTGGATGATAATTTAAACGAATTTCAATATATTATTGAAGGTGATCTATGGAAAATTGTATTGAAATAATTTTATATAGTTTCCCTTATTTTTAATCCCTATGAGAATTTAATACAAAAGAAACTTTCAAAGATGATATCAGAGAAAAAATGTACAACAGATAAGAAATTATTTTTCAAAGAGTTTATGTGAAAGTATTTCAAGATGTATTGTAGCAGAAATAGTATATGATGAAAAAACTGAACCAATGGACACAATATATTATCAGAAACATTGACCTTTACCATTCTAAATATCTGTCATAAATAATTTCTATTGCAAAAACTTTTCGCGTTGATATAATAAAACGTTGTACCGTATTAGTTAATTTGAATAAATTTAATGCAGTTGGATGGTTTATATTTTCTGTTTAGTATAATTGACAATACAAAGCTAAGGATGATATATTGAATAAATGTCATAGTTCAACTATAGAAACAGGGAAAGGATAAAGGAAGAGATGAAATTTAAAACGAAACTTAAAAATTTAAAGGTTGTAGAAAAACTGAGAGTCTATCGAATATCTATGATTATGCTAATAGTAGTTATGGGAATTGTATCAATATTTTTAAGTTTTCTGATGAATACAAAAGTAAATGAGATTACAGATGTATGGTCTCCTTCTTTGGAACATGTACAGGAATTAGATATGCTTACATCAGAGTATCGTATGAAACAGTATGGACATTTGGTAGCTATGGACGAGGAAACTGTATCAAAATATGAAGATGAATTGGAAAAAATAGATCAAAATATTACAGAAATAAACAATAAATTTGAAGCAATGATTTCTACCGAAATAGAAAAGAGTAAATATGACAATATCTGTACAAAATGGGCATCTTATAAAGAACAGTCAAAAGAAATATTGGCATTGAGCCGTGAAGGTAAAACGAAGGAAGCCGGATTGCTCATGGTAGGTGAAGTTTATGATACATATAATGATTTTTGTAAAAGTTTTGAAGAACTTAAGACATATGAAAATACTCAATTAGCAGAGGCTAAGAAAGTAGTAGAAACTCTATTTATTAGTATGTTAGTAATAATTATAGCCATAGTAGTTGCATCAATTGGTATCGCAACTTCGATTGGTATAGCGATTGGAAAAATGATTACAAAGCCAGTAGCACAGATACAAGAAGCAATTGTCAGTATGAGAGAAGGAGATTTTTCCAAAGCACATTTACTTACTTATGAATCAGAAGATGAGTTGGGTACAGTTGAGAAGAAATTAAGAGAGGCTTTGGTAATTTTAACAAACTATGTGACAGAAATCTCTGATGAATTAAGAAGGATTGCAAGAGGAGATCTTACAAGAGATGGAAATGAGATTACAAATTTCTTAGGAGAATTTTCTAGTATCAAAGAATCACTTCTGTATATTTTGAAGCGTTTTAATAGTACACTTACTGAAATTCAGGATACTTCTACTCATGTAGCATCAGATGCTGAGGAGATTGCAAAGGCATCTCAAATGCTTTCGGAAGGAGCAAGCGAACAGGCAAGCACCGTTGAAGAACTGACTGCAACAGTGAATACAATATCTACTTTGGCAGTAGAAAGTGCAAAGGCAACACAACATGCTTATGAACAGGTTAAAGATTCTACAGATAAGGCTGAGATTGAAAAGCAAAAGATGCAAGAATTAGCTGCGGAAATGAAGTATATTACAGAGATTTCAAAGGAAATTGGAAATATCATTACTGCGATTGAAGATATTGCATCCCAGACAAATTTGTTGTCTTTAAATGCTTCTATTGAAGCAGCAAGAGCAGGAGAAGCTGGTAGAGGATTTGCGGTTGTCGCAGACCAAATTGGAAAATTGGCATCAGACAGTGCACAATCGGCAGTAAATACAAGAGAGTTGATTAATAAGACTTTAGTGGAGATTGAAAAGGGAAATACAATTACAATATCAACTGCGGAATCATTTGATCAGATTATAACAAATATGAAGTTATTTGCAGATCTGGCACAGCAGTCTACAGAAAATGCCAATGAACAAGCGAGTGCTTTGAAACAGATAGAAGAAGGAATTGAGCAGATTGCAGGTGCAACACAAAATACAGCAACTTCTTCAGAAGAAAATTCTGCAATCAGTGTAAATTTATCTGATAAGTCCATAAAGCTGGACGAGTTAGTAAAGAGATTTAAGCTATTTTAAGATGAAAAGATTTTACTTTTAGTACTTACAACTATTTTTAGGACTGAATTTGTTATTATAAATTCAGTCCTAAATTTTTTTTGTTTTCATTAAAATCATCGAATCATAATAGAGGGAATTGTGGTGTTTTGTATTTATTATTGATTTAATACATTTACTTCTAATATGAAAATAATGGAAAGTTTTACAATCTATTTCATTTAAAGTATCTTAAAAAATTTTTCAATTAATAAAAAATTTGAAACTTTTCTCCTTCTTATTTATCTATATATTAGAATACAAAAAAAAGAGGGTGTGTTTATTTGAAACAGGATCTTTATAATAAGCTGGTTACTTACATTATTGAAAATCAGGATAAGTTTTACCGTTTAGCATTCAGTTATGTAAAGAATCAAGATGATGCGTTAGATGTAGTGCAAAATGCAGTTTGTAAAGCATTAACACACTATAAAGATTTGAAAAATGAGGAGGCGATTAAAACATGGTTTTATAAAATAGTTTTGAATGAAAGTCTTGCTTTATTAAAGGCAAAAAAACGGTTAGTTTTAACAGATGAAAGCTATTATCATGAAATTCCCTATGAAGAAAAACAGTTTGAGATATATGACGATTTGTATACTCAAATAGAACAAATGGAAGAAGATGCTCAAAACATTATAAAATTGCGATTTTTTGAAGAATTGGAACTCAATGAAATCGCTCAGATTTTAAGAATGAACTTGAATACAGTAAAAACAAAACTCTATCGTGAATTAAGGGCGCTAAAGGTTGCTATTGAGAAGGAGGCAGGTGTATGAAACGTATGGCAGAGGCAAAACAAAAATATGATAATATTCCGATTCCAGAAGAATTGTCAAAACGAGTTATGTTGGAAATTAAAAAAGCAGAAAAAAAACATAATAAGAGAGGTTTATTTATGAAAAAGATAACAGCAGCAGCAGCGACAGTAGCAATTTTATTTATAGTAGGTATAAATAGCAGTAAAACATTTGCGCAAGAAATTAGTAATATTCCAATAATTGGTTCCATAGCACGTATTGTAACATTTCGTTCTTATGAAACAAAAACAGAAGATACAGATATTTCAGTGGATATTCCTAGTATTGAATTAATTTCAGAAGAATTAAATGGGTTAGAAAAAGGGGTAAATGAAGAGATTTATGCGTTTTGTAAGCAGTATGCAGATGAAGCCTTGTTGAGGGCAGAACAATATAAAAAAGCTTTTCTTGAGACGGGTGGTACGGAAGAAGAATGGGCAAAACACGATATAAAAATCAAAGTGTGGTATGAAGTGAAAACATTGACCGATGAATATTTGTCATTAGTAATAATGGGCAATGAGAGTTGGAATAGTGCAAATAATCAAGCTAAATACTACAGTTTTGATATAAAAGAGGGTAAATGGCTGACACTAAAAGAAATTTTTGGTGATAATTATATACAGTTTGTAGAAGAAAATATTCGTTATCAAATTAAACAAAAGGAAGAAGAAACAGGAATGGAATTTTGGGACGAGCAATGGAATGGAGTTGATGAGAATACAAAGTTTTATATAAATAGTAATGGGAATCCAGTAATTATATTTGAAAAATATGAAATTGCTCCGGGAGCAGCAGGTTCGCAAGAATTTGAGATTGTAAAGTAAAAGTATAGTTTTAGGGAATTTTTAATAACTTAATAAGAAAGCGAGTGAAATCAAAAAGGGTGTAGCAGTTGCTATGCCCTATATTTTATGGTAGTAAATAAGAAATGAAAGTGATATAATTAAAAAAAAGTAGGAATAGTGATAGGAGAAAAAATGATTATTTTAATAACAGGAGCATCTCATACAGGCAAAACGGCACTTGCTCAAAAACTTCTTGAAAAATATAAATATCCTTATCTTTCTATAGATCATTTGAAAATGGGACTAATTCGCAGTCACAATACGACACTTACACCTTTGAGTGATGATAAGGAATTGACCGATTATTTATGGCCAATTGTATGTGAGATGATTAAGACCGCTATCGAAAATGAACAAAATCTTGTTGTAGAAGGATGTTATATTCCTTTTGAATGGGAAAAGGATTTTGAAAAAGAATATTTGGATAAAATCAGATTTTACTGTTTGGTTATGAGTAAAAAATATATTGCAAATCATTTCGATGATATCAAAAAATTTGCAAGTGTTATTGAAAACCGAATGGATGATGAATATTGTACATTAGATATGGTTTATAGAGATAATGCCGAGATGTTAGAAAAGTGTATCAGGCATGGAGTGGAATATATTTATATTGATGAAGTATATCAGTTTGATATGAAATTGTTTGATTGACACATGGAATTTAGAAAGGTATTTAGTGAAAAAAGAAAATATTAACTATGAAAAATTAATAGAAATGAATTAGTAGGGGATGAAAGAAATATGGAATTAAAAAAATATCAAAAAGAAGATTCAGCAATTATATGCAGCTGGATTAAAGATGAAAAAAGTTTATATCAATGGTCTGCTAATAGAATAGGAAAGTTTCCACTTTCAGGTAATGATTTGGATAAAGATTATGCAGTTATGATTAAGAATAACCGATTTATTCCGCTTAGTGCATTTGATAATAACAATCTTGTAGGGCATTTGTATATTAGATATCCAGATGAGAATGATGATAGTATTGTACGTTTCGGATTTGTTATTGTTGATCCTGTTTTAAGAGGACACAAAAATGGTAAGAAAATGTTACAGTTGGCAATAGATTATACAAAAAATATTTTGTGTGCTTCTAAAATTACATTGGGAGTCTTTGAAAATAATGATAGTGCAAGATACTGTTATGAATCAGTTGGATTTCAGCCTGTTGGAAAGACTGAAATTTATAAAATGCCTATTGGTGAATGGGAATGTATTGAGATGGAACTAATTCTGGAATGAAAAAGTATTTTTTAGATGAAAGGATTGACTGACAATGATTACACAAAAAGGAACACAGACATTACATACAAAAAGACTTATTTTACGTAAGTTTACCCTAGAAGATGCTCCAGAGATATTTGATACTTGGACAAATGATGAAAGAGTTACTCGTTTTTTGACTTGGTGTCCACATGGATCATTAGAAGTTACAAAACAACTATTAGAGATGTGGTGTGCTGCTTATGAAAGTTTGAGTACTTACAACTGGGTTATGGAGTTTGATGGGAAAGTGATTGGTAATATTAGTGTAGTTAAAATCGACGAAAAATCGGAGTGTGCGGATCTTGGATATTGTATGGGTTATGACTATTGGAATAAAGGTCTTATGACAGAAGCTGTAAAAGCAGTAATTGACTATCTTTTTGGAGAAGTTGGGGTACATCGTATTGGTATTTGTCATGCAGTCAAAAATCCCGCTTCTGGCAAAGTTGCTCAAAAATGTGGTCTTACCTTGGAAGGTACAAAACGGGAATGTCATAAAACTCCAACTGGAGAATTTCTTGATATATGTGATTATGGCATCTTGCAAAATGAGTGGGAAAAGATAAAAAGTAATAGATGATATCAATATTTTTAGGACTGAATTTATTATAATCGATTCAGTCCTAAGATTTTTTATCAAAATAGATAAGTGAAAGAAAGTATAAGTTTTGAGGTATAATATGATATAGATCGATTTCGTTATAATTTTCCATTCATCAGATTTTTTTTCTGCCATACAAATAAAAATAATGTTCCTAAAAAAAAGAATACAAGAAGAAAAATAGACATAATACAAGGCAAAAAAGTAAAGAATTTTGAGGGAAACGAAACAGCAGAGGTAAATTGCCAAAGTATAAGAAGTCCTACTTCGATTAGACTGCCAATACTTAGATCTCTTAGTTTAGATGGAGTATAAAGATAGCGTTTCCAAAGAGTTGGAAATTGAGGAGAACTTTTAGTAGGTTTCTTTTTTTCATTTTTATATCCTGAATACAGTGCAGAAACTGCCGCAGGTAATAAAAAATAAGTTAAGCTTAAATAAATAATTGGTCTGGAGTAGACATGGTGATAGATACCATATGTAAAAAATACTGCCATAATTATTAAAAAGATACGTCTTTCAACAATAAGAGCACGATAGGCACATAGGTTTAAAAGTTCTCTATCCATAATCTGAATATTTTTTTTCATCAGCATCACCTCATTGTTTGTTTCATTTATCGGCAGATTTTTGAGTAATATTAAGTTTTTTAAAGAGTAAAAGGACAGAAAAATACAGCGAATTGTCTAAAATTTGAGGCGCTTCTCTCTAAAAAATGAAGAAATCATTAATAATGAAAAAAAGTGAAAATTTCCTTTGAAAATTTATAGAATAGCGTTTATAATAAGAAAGAATATGATACAATGGATACTGGAAGGAGTATCAGTTTTTTTAGGAAATATGAAGTTGGTAAATGGGCATAATGATGATAGATACAACAGAAAATAAAATATAAATTAAAGGAAAGACTGATATGGGATAGATTGGAAAGGAGAACAAAAATGTTAGGAAGCGATATTGGAATTGATTTGGGTACAGCGAGTGTACTCGTTTATATAAAAGGAAAAGGTGTTGTATTAAAAGAGCCTTCTGTAGTAGCATTTGATCGGGATACAAGTAAGATTAAGGCAATAGGAGAAGAAGCACGTCTTATGCTTGGAAGAACTCCGGGCAATATTGTTGCAGTCCGCCCTCTTAGACAGGGAGTTATTTCGGACTATACAGTGACACAAAAGATGCTGAAATATTTTATTCAAAAGGCAGTTGGAAAACAGAGATTTCGCAAGCCAGTAATCAGTGTCTGTGTGCCAAGTGGAGTAACAGAAGTTGAAAAAAAGGCAGTAGAAGATGCTACGTATGAAGCAGGTGCAAGAGAGGTTGCTATTATTGAAGAACCGATTGCTGCAGCGATTGGTGCAGGGATTGATATTGCAAGACCATGTGGGAATATGATTGTAGATATTGGGGGAGGTACTTCAGACATTGCCGTGATTTCATTGGGCGGAACTGTTGTCAGTACCTCAATTAAGATCGCGGGGGATGATTTTGACGAAGCAATTGTTCGATATATGAGAAAGAAGCATAATTTATTAATTGGAGAAAGAACCGCAGAGGATATTAAAATTAAAATCGGTTCCGCATACCGCAGACCAGAAGTTGTGGCAATGGATGTGAGAGGAAGAAATTTAGTAACTGGACTTCCAAAGACGATTTCTGTGACCTCTGAGGAAACAGAAGAAGCTTTAAAAGAAACAACTTCACAGATTGTAGAAGCGGTACACAGTGTTTTAGAAAAGACACCACCAGAACTTGCCGCAGATATTGCAGATCGTGGAATTGTATTGACCGGAGGAGGATGTCTTTTATATGGTTTAGAGGAATTAATTGAAGAAAAAACCGGAATTACAACTATGACTGCAGAAGATCCTATGACCGCAGTTGCGATTGGGACAGGTAAGTATGTTGAATTTTTAAGTGGTCATAAGGGAAAAGAGTAGTAAAGGAAGCTGTCTGATGAAACATTTGTTTCAGGACAGATTTGGGATGGATCCCGAATAGATATATATTTGTATGGAGGTAAAAAAATGGTTAGGGCATTGTATACTGGCTGGACAGGAATGGTAAATGAACAAAAACGTTTGGATATTATTTCAAATAATATGGCAAATGCAACAACCGTTGGGTTTAAGAAAGAAGGGGTGACAAGCGAGTCTTTTAAAGATGTAATGGCAATTAAGATTCGAGATGAGGCAGCAGGTTGGCGCAAAGAAGAAATAGGAGTAATGAGTCCGGGTGTAAAACTAGGAGAGATCTATACAGATTATACACAGGGCTCTGTCCGTCAAACGGATAATACTTATGATCTTGCCATTGCAGGAGAAGGATTTTTTGAAGTTTCTGTGAAAGACAGAAATGGAGAGGAACACATTCGTTATACAAGAGCAGGACAGTTTAAAATTACACAAGATGGTCATATTGTTGATACAGATGGAAATAATTTGAGATCAGAAAGTGGAGAACTTCAAGTTCCAGTAGATGCGAAAAATGTAACGATTACAGAAAATGGACAGGTATATGCCGATGGAGAACTCATAGATAAAATCGTACTGAAAGATTTTGAGGACTATGATTTCTTAAAGAAAGTTGGCTATACTATGTATGAACCAGTAAATGGTGCACAGCAAAAGGATACTACAGCAGAAATTCTTCAAGGATATACAGAACAATCAAATGTAAATATTGTTCGTGAAATGGTCAATATGATAGAAATTACAAGAGCATATGAAACAAATCAAAGATTAATAAAATCGATTGATTCTACATTAGATCTGGCAGCGAATACAATAGGTAGAGTAGGATAAGTGATCAATTAGGAGGATAAAAATATGATGCGTGCACTTTGGACTGGAGCATCAGGTATGACAGCCCAGCAGACAAGTTTGGATACTATCTCAAATAATTTAGCAAATATCAATACAAATGGATATAAAAAAGAAACAACACACTTCCAGTCATTACTCTATCAAAAGATACAGACAAGAGTAACAGATAATGAGGGAAATCCACTGCCTGTTATTGGGCAGGTAGGACTTGGAACAAGAGTTTCTAATATTGTTTCTCAGTATACACAGGGGAATCTTTTAGAAACAGGAAATCCATTGGACTTAGCAGTTGATGGAGAAGGATTTTTTATGATTCGTATGCCTGATGGTTCTGTTTCCTATACAAGAAATGGAGCTTTTGAATTAGGAGCAACTTCACAAGGATTTGTACTTTGTACAGCGTCTGGATATCCTGTGTTAGATTCCACTGGAAAAGAGATCGTTTTTAACCGTGAAATTGATACATCAACACTTGAAATTGATGAATTCGGAATTATTACATATAAAGAAAAAGTTGAAGTAAAAGATCCAGACAATACAGATAATAACAATAATAATACAAATAATAATCCTCCAAATAATACTCAGGATACAGAAAATGAGGAAACAGAAGAAGATAAAAAATATATACTTGAAACAAAAAGAGTTGCAGTCATTGGTTTAGCACAATTTAATAATCCAGCAGGATTAGAAAAAATATCTGGAAGTTTATTAAAAGAAACTGAAAATTCTGGAACAGCACGAGTAGAAGCAAAAAATCCATCTCTTAAAAGAAGTAGACTTCTAACAAATTATTTGGAAGGTTCCAATGTACAAGTAGCGAATGAATTGGTTGATTTAATTGTAACACAAAGAGCATATCAAATGAATTCAAAAGTAATTACAGCAGCAGATGAGATGTTACAGGAAGCAAATGCTCTTAGACAATAATGGTAGAATTAAAAAGGGGGAATCATAATGGATTTTTCTTTGGGGAATAGTTATATGATGGGAACCGTATCTGTTGATACAGCAAAACAGGCAGCACAGGCAGAAGAATTAAAAAAGAAATTAAATTCAGGTAATAGTTCTGAAGATGAAATGATGGAAGCCTGTAAAAGCTTTGAAAAATATCTAGTAGAACAGATCTTACAGGAAATGAAAAAAACAATTCCAAAGGATGAAGAAGAAGAAAATGATTATATGGAATATTTTGGAGATATGTTATATCAACAATATGCAGAATCAATTACTGAAAGTGGTCAGCTTGGGATTGCACAACAGCTCTATGAGGCGATGAAGTATAATTCATTGTAAAAATAATCGCTTTAAGACCTGCCGTTTTTATGTTAAATACCGACGGGTATGGGTTTTCCCAAACCCGTCGGTTATTTTTAACAATTAACAGTAAGGATTCTTCCTTCCTCTTAGGTAGGGAAAAAATTGCTAGGAACAATTATAACGACAGTAGCGGGCGAGTATCACCTACTACCATGAAGCAATCCACATCATTGTCTTGCTCTTAACTGCCGCGAGTGGATTGAAAGAAACAAACAAATGCGTAATCAAAAGAAAGGAGAAGCTGCTCAATTTATTTGCCTTTTGAACGGCAGCAAGGAGAATGGATGGCTGAAGTACTGACAGGGTATGTGGAAAAGATCGTATTTCGAAATACGGACAATGGATATACAGTAATCAGTCTGGTAAACGAAGAGATGGAAACTACTTGTGTTGGGAATTTTCCGTTTATCAGCGAAGGGGAATTTATTGAAGTGACAGGGGGATATTCTGCACATCCAGTTTATGGAGAGCAGTTTCAGGTAAAACAATTTCAAGTAAAAGAGCCAGAAGATGTGATTGCTATGGAACGATACTTGGCTTCTGGAGCAATTAAGGGAATTGGAGTTACTTTAGCTGGAAGAATTATAAAAAAATTCCAAAAGGAAACCTTTCATATCATTGAAGAAGAACCAGAACGTCTGTCAGAGGTCAAGGGTATTAGTGAAAAGTTAGCAAGAGAAATTTACCAGCAGTTTACACAAAAACAAGAATTACGCAATGCAATGTTGTTTTTACAGCAATATGGAATTACAAATAATCTTGCAGTAAAGATTTATCAAAAGTATGGGGAACAGATGTATCAGGTAATGAAAGAAAATCCCTATCGTTTGGCAGAAGATATTTCAGGAGTTGGATTTAAAATTGCAGACGAAATTGCAATGAAGACTGGAATTGGTGCAGAATCAGATTATCGAATTCATGCTGCTATTTTGTATGCTCTGACACAGGCAGCGGGGAATGGTCATATTTATCTTCCAGAATCAGAACTTTTATATCAGACAACGCAAATTCTTGGTATGCCCCTAGAGGATATCAAACGACATATAACAGTACTATCAGTGGAAAAAAAGGTAGTGTTAAAAAAAGAACAGGAAGAATGTTGTATTTATTTAGCAATCTATTATTATTTAGAACTTAATACTGCAAAAATGCTACTTGATTTAAGTGTTGTCTATCCAATTTCAGGAGAAGCTATTTTAGCAAGATTAACTCAGATTGAAAAAAAACTTTCTTTAGCCTTAGATGAAATGCAGCGTCAAGCAGTCATAGAAGCTGTAAGAAATGGTTTGTTTATATTGACTGGAGGACCGGGAACTGGCAAGACAACGACAATTAATGCGATGATCCAATTTTTTGAATCAGAAGGAATGGATATTTTACTGGCAGCTCCCACAGGACGGGCTGCAAAGCGAATGACAGAAACAACAGGATATGAAGCGAAAACAATTCATAGATTGTTGGAACTGACACAAGGATTAGATAGTGGAGAAAAACACTATCAATTTGAACGAAATGAAACAAATCCATTAGAAACAGATGTAATTATTATTGACGAGATGTCTATGGTTGATATTAATTTGGTACACGCATTACTCCGTGCAGTAACAGTTGGAACAAGACTGATTTTAGTAGGAGATGAAAACCAACTGCCAAGTGTAGGACCCGGAAATGTACTTCATGATATATTAGCGTCTAAGCTATTTCAAGTAGTACGTCTTAAAAAAATATTTCGACAGGCTTCAGAAAGTGATATTATTGTAAATGCTCATAAAATTAATGCTGGAACAGCAATTAATTTTAATAATCATAGTAAAGATTTCTTTTTATTAAAACGCAGCGATATTAATTCTATTACAGGAGTTATGATCGCTTTAGTACGAGATAAGATGCCAAGATATGTAAATGCAAATCCTTTGGATATTCAAGTATTAACTCCAATGAGAAAGGGAGAGTTAGGAGTAGATCGACTCAATCAAATATTACAGCAGTACCTTAATCCACCTTCAAAAGATAAGAAAGAAAAAGAGCATAAACAGTATATCTTTCGAGAAGGCGATAAGGTAATGCAGACAAAGAATGACTATCAACTTCCTTGGGAGATTAAGACTTCTTTTGGCACTTTGGCAGAACAGGGAACAGGAGTATTTAACGGAGATACTGGGATAATTCGAGAAATTAATTCATACTCAGAGTCAATGAAAATTGAATTTGACGAAGGAAGAATGGTGGAGTATCCATTTGTTCAATTAGATGAATTGGAATTAGCTTATGCAGTTACTATTCATAAGGCACAGGGAAGTGAATATCCTGCAATAGTACTTCCACTTTTGAATGGACCAAGAATGTTATTTAACCGAAATATTTTATATACTGCAGTGACAAGAGCAAAAAGCTGTGTCACTATTGTTGGTTCAGAGGAAACTGTACAGGCAATGATTGCAAATGAAAGAGAACAAATGCGATATTCAGGTCTTTGCCAAAGAATTCAGGAATTAAGTAAGCTGTAAAAAATACGTGCAAAGGAATTAAATTTATGTTATACTGTATAGGAAAGGCATCTATATTTATGTATCAAAGCTACCATAGACTAACAGGTGGCAAAATCAAGAGAGGTAGAGATGAATAAAACAACTTTAGTAATTATGGCGGCAGGACTTGGAAGTCGCTATGGAAGTGGGATAAAACAACTAGAGCAAGTTGGACCGTCTGGCGAAATTATTATGGATTATTCAATCTATGATGCCATTCATGCAGGTTTTGATAAAATTGTTTTTATCATTCGTCACGATCTGGAGCAGGAATTTAAAGAAATTATTGGAGATCGTATCGCTAAAAAGATAGAAGTAGAATATGTATTTCAGGAAGTAGACGCCCTGCCAAAAGGAATTAAAAAGCCTGAAGAAAGAAAAAAGCCATGGGGAACTGGGCAGGCAGTTCTATGTTGTCGGAATGTAGTAAAAGAACCATTTGCTGTGATTAATGCAGATGATTTTTATGGTAGACAGGCTTTTGAAAAGGTACATCAGTTTTTAGCAAAAACAGATCTTAACTCACCAGATTATCATTTTTGTATGGCTGGATTTATTCTTGGTAATACGTTAAGTGAACATGGAACAGTGACAAGAGGAATCTGCAAAGTAACAGAACAAAACTTGCTTTCAAAGGTAGAAGAAACCTTTGCACTTAAAAAGCAGGGAATGATGGCAGTGGGAAAAGATAGTATGGGAGAAGAAATTTTATTAGACCTTAACACATTAGTGTCTATGAATATGTGGGGCTTTACTCCAAATTTTATGGAAGTTTTAGAAGATGATTTTGTGAATTTTTTAAAAACAATGGATCAAGCTCCCCTTACAGCAGAGTTTCTTTTACCAAATGTGGTAGGGCATTTAGTGACACAAAAAAAAGCAGTTGTTAAGGTTTTGCATACTACAGATAAATGGTTTGGAGTTACGTATCAGGAAGATAAACAAGCAGTAGTAGATTCTATTTGCCGTCTTGTAAAAGAGGGAAGTTATCCAACTTCTATTCTCTAATTGCTCTGTTAGAATGAAAAAACTTAAAATCTAAAAAGATTATAAGGAGGGAAACAAAGAGAAGATTGAAAGTGGAATTGGAATATATTAGAGAGTTAATTTATCCAAGACGATGTCCGATCTGTGAAAAGATTGTTCTTCCAAAAGGGAAAAAAATCTGTTCAGTCTGCAAAAAAAAACTGATCTATGTAGAAGAACCCTGCTGTAAAAAATGTGGAAAACCAGTTGCACAAAAAGAACAGGAATATTGTTTTGACTGCTACAAAAAACAGTTTCATTATGACTTTGGAATGGCTCTGTTTGTATATGATCAGACAATGAAAGATTCTATCACTGCATTTAAATTTCATGGCAAGAAAGAGTATGCTGATTTTTATGTAGAAGAAATGGTAGAACGATTAGGCAAAAAGATTTTAGAAAAACAGCCGGATGTTTTAATACCTGTTCCAATTCATCCAAAAAAGAAACAGGTACGAGGATTTAATCAGGCAGAGCTTTTAGCGTCTGGACTCTCAAAGAAATTAGAGATTCCAATAAATTGTAAATTGTTATTGCGAACCAAAAATACGATTCCTCAAAAGCAGTTAAATAATAAGGAAAGATTAAAAAATCTGGAACGTGCATTTACAATCTCTGTCCAAGGATGGAAAGAGAAAAAAATCTATCGACATATTATGCTGGTAGATGATATTTATACAACAGGAAGTACAATAGAGGCTTGCAGCAAAGTTTTACAGGCAAGTCAAATGACGAAAGTATCATTTGTCAGTCTATGTATTGGGAAAGGCTATTAAGGAGGTTGGAACATGGATGTCAGAAATTGCAGAAACTGTGGAAAATTATTTAATTACCTTGGCGGAACACCAATTTGTCCATCATGTCAACAGGCATTAGAGGAAAAATTTGAACAGGTAAAGGAATATGTCTATGATAATCCCAATGCTAATATACAAAAAGTAGCAGACGATAATGATGTTTCCGTTCCACAGATTAAACAGTGGATTCGGGAGGAACGTTTGGAATTTTCTGAGTCATCCGCGGTAGGGTTAGCATGTGAAAAGTGTGGTGCTATGATTCGAACAGGACGTTTCTGTCCACGCTGTAGAGAACTTATGACAAATAGATTAGGTGAAATGTATAAAGAAAAACCACAGAAATTAAATAAGGCACCTACAGATTCAAAATCTAAAATGCGATTTTTAGATAATTAATCTACTTCCATGAAAGGAGGGGATTGAAATACAAGATTTAGAAGAGAAGAGAGAAGAAGCATCACATAAGTTGATAGAGTCGATGGAAAACATTGTAATACATGGATTTTGTAATGTGACACAGCGACTATCAAGCATTCAGTTAGAACCAGAAGAAGGCATCATTTTAACACAGGAACCTGTTTATTCAGGAACGATTAGACTTCATGGTTTTTTAGATGGTGAAATGCTATTTTTAATTCCTGAGGAAATGGCAGAGCAGATCGTCTTTCAGATGAGTCATGGAAGACCTATGTCAGAAGCAGAATGGGATGGCTATTTCAAAGAATACTTAAATATTGTAGCTGGATGTATGATTTCACAGATTGGAAATTTTTTTGGAAAAAGGGTGCGTTTTTCTCTTCCAATGGTTAAAAAAGGAGTTTGTAAAGAAATTACAAAAAATGAATTCCAGTTTTGCTCAAAACATGATTTTTCGAATGAATTGGGTATTGTCCATTTTGTTTTTAGATATAACAAAGTGGTACTGGATGGTGCATGAATTAAAAAAGATATCATGTTTGGGAAATACAATATACCAGAAAAGAGGTTAGAATGAAAAGGATATTAGTTGTGGATGATTCCAGTTTTGCATATAACGAGATTGCAGATCTCGTACCTTCAGATGAATATGAAGTAATTGCTCATGCCAAAGATGGTGAAGAAGGAATTCGTCTATATGAAGAATTAAAACCTGATATTGTGACAATGGATATTATTATGCCAGGAATTGATGGAATGGAGGCTGCAAAGGAAATTATTCAAAAAGATCCTACAGCAACCCACAAAATTATTATGTTAAGTTCCCTCTGCGATATGGATACTTTAAATGAAGTTCATGCACTTGGAATGAGACATTTAATACCAAAACCGATTGAAAAAGATGTTTTCCTATATGCTATCTCACATTTAGAATAAAGGAATGTAGAAAAAGAGAATCTGTCTAAGTCAATAGACAGATTCTTTTTTTTGATTATTTGAAGTTTCTGATTGTAATACCTGTGTCATTTAAAGAAATTTTTTCCTCTTTTAAAAGTCTTCCAATAGCACGCTTAAAGGAATTTTTACTTAATTGAAATACCTTTCGAATTTCATCTGGGTCTGATTTATCATGATATGGAAGATAGCCGTTTGGACTTTTCTTTAAGGCATCTAAAATAAGTTCTGCATCCTGATCCATTTGGGCATAGGCTTTTTCACGGATACTTAAATTGAGTTTTCCATCTTCTTGTACTTTAGTGATACGTGCGTCAACATATTCTCCTGCATGAATAGGACGAAAAAGTTCACTGTTTGGAATGAGAGCAGAATATTGATCATCGACTGCTACAAATGCACCAAAGGTTGCAAGTACATCATAAACCATTCCATGAACTCGTTCTTCTTTGTGATAGGGACTGTCTGTTTTTAAATAATTGTAAACTTTCATAGTGGCACATAATCTATTACTTTTATCAATATAGAGTGCTACTAACACAGAATCATTTACTTTTGGACGAAAGGTCTGTTCTTTAAAAGGAAGAAGTAGATCTTTTGATAACCCCCAATCTAAAAAAGCTCCAATATTAGAAAGTTCTTTTACTTTTAATCTAGCTACTTTTCCAAGAGTTAAGAGTGGATGTGTTGTTGTAGCAATCAGACGATCTTCAGAATCACGATAAATAAAAACTTCTATCATATCATGAAGTTTTAATCCTTCTGGAAGCTGATTTTTAGGTAGAAGAACTCGATTAGAAGTCTGTATATTAGAATCGAAAAGATATGCTCCATTATCTGTAAGTTTTCCCACCTGTAATTTTTGTATTTCTCCTAAATAAATCATAAAAACCTCATTTCTTGCATAATTTAACTGCACATTTTTTTATACTATGAATTACTATAACACAGGAAATCAAAATAGAACAGCAAAAGATTATGAAAAGATTTTAAAGAATCCATTAGAGTGATAGTAAAACTCGTTCATTTGTGATAAACTAAAAATATATGAAAGAAAAGCTCTTCTATGGAGGTAAGAGAAAAATGAATACTTCACAACGGATAAAACGAGTAAATTGGGTATTTGCGGCTACAGTAGGAATTTCTATTATAACAAGCTTTATACCTATTAGTACATTTGTACACAATAGTGCTGTATTATTATTGATTTCGCAACTAATTCTTGTATTTCCAGCAATTATTTATATAGTGACAGAAAAAGTTCCTTATCAAGAAGCAGTAAGATTTCGAAGAATTCGTCCTGCTAATATTTTTTTATTAATTTTATTCACCATCCTAATTATGCCACTAATGTCACTTGTGAATGCTATTTCTATGTTATTTGTAGAAAATAAAATTACAAATACTATGACCAATATTACAGAACAGAATTCGTTTGTCATTGCCTTGATGATAACTGCCTTGATTCCTTGTATTTTTGAAGAAAGTGTATATCGTGGAGTTTTATATAATGAATATCGAAAAATGAAACCCGTTTCTGCAATTTTTTTAAGTGCATTTTTATTTGGTATTTTACATGGAAATCTAAATCAGTTTTCTTATGCCTTTGTAATGGGAATTGTATTTGCACTTGTAATTGAGGCTACAGATTCTATTCTCTCTACTATGATTATACATTTTTTGATTAATGGAAGTTCTGTTTTGACTTTAGCATTTTATCCGAAACTGCTTTCTTTTTTAGAATCTGTCTATAACAGAGCAGTTGAGAGCAACAATACAAATGTTATCAATATGGTGACAGAATTTATGGGTGGGACAGATTTTACAATGGATGCGTTAATGAAAAACAGCCAACAGGCTCTCACTTCTATGAGTATAGGGGATGTATTAAGAAGCTATGGACCGATGGCACTCATAAGTACAGGACTTGCCCTTTTAGTGTATCGAACAATAGCAGTAAATGCAGATAGATGGCAGTATATTAAGGAAATGATACATGCAGAGAAAAAAGAGCAACATTTAATCACACTTCCTCTTGCCATTGCAATACTTATTTGTATTGTACTGATGATTCTATCAGAACTTGTTTAAAATAATAAAAAAAGGAGAAGAGATATGGAGACAATGTATGATGTAATTATTGTTGGTTCAGGTCCTGCGGGATTAGCAGCAGCTATTTATGCCGCTCGTGCTAAATTAAAAATGCTTGTATTAGAAAAAGCACCAATGAGTGGTGGACAGATTATTAATACTTATGAAGTAGATAATTATCCGGGAATACCACAGATAAACGGGTTTGATTTAGCAGTAAAATTTAGAGAGCACTGCGAAAAATTAGGGGCAGAGTTTTTAGAGGGAGAAGCAGTTTCTTTTGAATTAGAAGGAGAGATTAAAAAAGTTATATTAGATGATAATAGGCAGTTTCAGACAAAAACAATTATTTTAGCAATGGGTACAATTTGGAGAAAACTTGGTGTACCGGGAGAAGATACTTTTGCAGGAAAGGGAATTTCCTATTGTGCTACTTGTGACGGGGCATTTTTTAAAAACAAGACCGTTGCTGTTGTAGGTGGTGGAGATGTGGCGGCAGAAGATGCCATCTTTTTAGCACGTCTTTGTAAAAAGGTATATCTAATTCACCGCAGAGGAGAGTTACGTGCTGCAAAGGTCTTAGTGGAGGCTTTAAAAACATTTCCAAATGTAGAATTACTTTTTCATAAGACAGTAGAAGAAATTATAGGAGAAGAAATAGTGACACAAGTAAAATTAAAAAATCTTCTGGAAGATAAAACAGAAGAACTAGCAGTAGATGGTATTTTTATCGCAGTTGGAAGTCTTCCAGATACAAAAGCATTTCAAGGAGTTCTTTCTATGGATGACAATGGATATTTAGAGGCGGAAGAAGATTGTAAAACAAATGTTGCAGGGGTATTTGCAGCAGGGGATGTCAGAACAAAAATATTGCGACAAGTAGTTACCGCCGCCGCTGACGGGGCAACTGCAATTACGGGAGTAGAGCACTATTTAAACGGAAGATAGAATGGTACTTGTCCATTTGGTAAAAATGTGGTACAATCTTAAATAGAATGAAAGATGTTATTTTATAAATAAGGAGGTTCACAGTATGCGTTATATTATAAGCGGCAAAAATATTGATGTAACAGAGGGGCTAAAGAGTGCAATTTATGACAAGATAGGAAAACTGGAACGATATTTTACTCCTGAAACAGAAGTTCATATAACTTTAAGTGTAGAAAAGGAAAGACAAAAAATTGAGGTTACAATTCCAGTAAAGGGAAATATCATTCGGGCAGAACAAGTCAGCAGTGATATGTATGCTTCTATTGATTTAGTAGAAGAAATTATTGAACGTCAGATTAGAAAATATAAAAATAAGCTGATTGATAAAAAACAGTCTGGTGGCAGCTTCAATTCATCTTATATAGAAGAAGAGGATTTAGAAGAAGAAGATGTAATTACAATCACAAGAGTAAAAAAATTTGCTATGAAGCCAATGGACGCAGAAGAAGCATGTGTACAGATGGAATTATTAGGACATAATTTTTATGTATTTCGTAATGCACAGACAGATGAAGTCAATGTTGTTTATAAACGCAAAGGAAATACGTATGGTTTGATTGAACCAGAATTTTAAAATGATATAGCAATAAGTTAGAAGCCAAAATCAGGTTGACAAAAAGAGTAGCTGTGGACAAGAGAGGGCAGCTATTCTTTTTTCATGTTTCTGATTCATTAAAATTTCAGGAAATCCTTATGAAAAATGTTCCTCATCACAATTTTAGGTTGATTAACTTTCAATGAAATGATAAAATAGAGCAGAATAAACGGAAAAGTAAAAAAGAACATTTGGATAGATTACCGTGGAGTGAAAAATATAAGGAGTGAAAGAAAGAAAATGGGATTATTTACAAAGTTATTTGGTACACACAGTGAGAGGGAAGTGAAACTTGTATTACCGATTGTAGATAAGATTGAGGCACTAGAACCGGAATATGAGAAACTTTCGGATGAGGACTTAAAAGCGAAAACAGTAGAATTTAAAGAGCGACTTGCCAAAGGGGAAACATTAGATGATCTGCTTGTTGAAGCTTATGCAGCAGTACGGGAAGCTGGAAAAAGAACACTTGGACAAAGAGCTTATCGTGTTCAGTTAATTGGAGGTGTAGTTTTACATCAGGGAAGAATTTCGGAGATGAAAACAGGAGAAGGTAAAACCCTCGTTTCAACGTTTCCAGCGTATCTAAATGCCCTAGAGGGAAATGGAGTTCATGTCGTTACTGTAAATGACTACCTAGCAAAACGAGATTCAGAATGGATGGGACGGATTCATGAGTTTCTTGGACTAAGTGTTGGCGTAATTTTAAACAGTATGGAAAGTGATGAAAGAAGAAAAGCATATAGTTGTGATATTACGTATGGAACGAATAATGAATTAGGATTTGACTATTTAAGAGATAACATGGTTATTTATAAAGAGCAACTTGTTATGAGAGGACTTCCGTTTGCTATTATCGATGAAGTGGATTCCGTTCTGATTGATGAGGCTAGAACCCCTTTAATTATTTCTGGACAGAGCGGAAAATCGACAAGACTTTATGAAGCCTGTGATATTCTTGCCAGACAGTTAGAACGAGGTGAGTCTACGGAGCTGACAAAAATGGCGGCACTCATGAAGGAAGAGATAGAGGAAACGGGAGATTTTGTTGTCAATGAGAAAGATAAAAATATCAATTTGACAGAAGAGGGTGTTCATAAAGTAGAAAAGTTCTTTCAGATTAGTAATCTTGCAGACCCTGAAAATTTAGAGATTCAGCACAATGTTATATTGGCACTTCGTGCCCACTATTTGATGGCAAGAGATAAAGATTATGTGGTAAAAGATGATGAGGTATTAATTGTCGATGATTTTACTGGTCGTATTATGCCGGGAAGAAGATATTCCGATGGACTTCATCAGGCGATTGAAGCAAAAGAACATGTAAAAGTAAAACGGGAAAGTAAGACATTAGCAACGATTACATTTCAGAACTTTTTCAATAAATATAAGAAAAAGTGCGGTATGACAGGTACTGCTCTAACAGAGGAAAAAGAGTTTCGTGAAATTTATGGAATGGATGTTGTAGAAATTCCAACGAATAGACCAGTTGCACGAAAAGATTTAGATGATGCAGTATATCAGACAAAAAAAGAAAAACTCAATGCCGTTATCAATTCGATTGAAGAAGCACATCAAAAAGGACAGCCAGTATTAGTTGGAACTATTACGATTGAAGCGTCGGAAGAGATAAGTGCTTTATTAAAAAAACGAGGCATTGTTCACAAGGTATTAAATGCTAAGTTTCACGAACAAGAAGCCGAAATTATTGCTGATGCCGGAGTAAAGGGAGCTGTTACTATTGCTACGAATATGGCAGGTCGTGGTACAGATATTAAACTTGGAGAGGGCGTTACAGAATTAGGAGGTTTAAAGATCATTGGTACAGAACGTCATGAGTCCAGACGAATTGACAATCAGCTTAGAGGTCGTGCAGGAAGACAGGGAGATACTGGAGAATCGAGATTTTATATTTCTCTTGAGGACGATTTAATGCGTCTGTTTGGTTCTGAAAAACTGATAGCTATGTTTAAATCTCTAGGAATTCCAGAGGGAGAACAAATTGAACATAAGATGCTCAGTAATGCAATTGAAAAGGCACAAAAGAAGATTGAAAATAATAACTTTGGAATCCGAAAGAATTTATTAGAGTATGATCAGGTAAATAATGAACAAAGGGAAATTATTTATGAAGAACGTCGAAGAGTTTTAAATGGCGACAATATGCGAGATACCGTTTTAAAGATGATTACGGATACAGTAGAAAGTTCAGTAAATCACTGTATTAATGAAGAGCAAGTTCCAGAAGACTGGGATTTGAATGAATTAAATCAGCTTTTACTTCCTATTATTCCATTAGAGCCAGTTACTCTTTCGGAAGAACAGATAAAACATATGAAGAAAGCAGAGCTAATTCAAAACTTAAAAGAAGAAGCGGTCAAACTTTATGAGGCAAAAGAGGCAGAGTTTCCAGAAAAAGAACAGCTTCGTGAAGTAGAACGTGTTGTTTTACTTCGTGTGATTGATCATAAGTGGATGGATCATATTGATGATATGGATCAGCTTCGACAGGGAATTGGATTACAGGCATATGGACAAAAGGATCCTCGTACAGAATATAAATTTATGGCATTTGATATGTTTGAGGCAATGATCAACGCGATTTCAGAAGATACTGTCAGAGCTCTAATGCACGTTCGGATTGAACAGAAAGTAGAACGAGAAGAAGTGGCAAAGGTAACAGGAACAAATAGAGATGATTCCCAACCAAAAGGACCAGTACGTAGAACGACAAAAAAAGTTCAGCCAAATGATCCTTGTCCATGTGGTAGTGGAAAAAAGTATAAATTCTGTTGTGGAAAAACTATTTAGATTTTAGGAAAGAGGTGATTTAAGGTGATCGAATTAGATCAGTATAAGTATACGCTTAGCACTTATGAAAAACCTTTAATTGAAGTGGGGGATTCACTTTGACTTGGTTAATAAAAAATTAAAGGCAGAAGAAATTGAAGCCATTATGCAGGAACCTAACTTTTGGGATTCTGCTGAGAAATCACAACAATATGTCAAAGAATTAAAACAGTTAAAGGATACGATTGAAGGATATCATGAGTTAAAACAGCAATATGAGGATATTGCAACTTTAATTGAAATGGGCTATGAGGAGAATGATCCTTCTTTTGTCGAAGAAATTGGAAGAGAACTAAATAAGTTTGTAGAAGCCTTAGAAGAGTTAAGACTTGATACGCTACTTTCTGGCCCATATGATAAGGATAATGCAATTTTAACATTACATGCAGGTGCAGGAGGAACAGAAAGTTGTGACTGGGCGAGTATTCTCTGCCGGATGTATGAACGATTTGCAGATAAAAAAGGGTATTCTGTAGAAATGTTAGACTTTTTAGATGGTGAAGAAGCAGGATATAAATCAGTAACACTCCAAATCAGTGGAACAAATGCCTATGGTCATCTTAAATCCGAACATGGAGTACACCGTTTAGTACGAATGTCACCTTTTAATGCTGCTGGAAAGCGACAGACTTCGTTTGTTTCCTGCGATGTTATGCCAGAGATTGAAGAAGATATAGATATAGAGATTAAGGATGAGGATCTTCGAATTGATACGTATCGGTCAAGCGGTGCAGGTGGACAGCATATCAATAAAACATCCTCTGCAATCCGAATTACACATTTGCCAACTGGAATTGTAGTACAATGTCAAAATGAGCGTTCTCAGTTTCAAAATAAAGATAAGGCAATGCAGATGTTAAAGTCAAAACTCTATGTGTTAAAACAACAGGAGAATCAGGAAAAGGAATCTGGAATTCGTGGAGAAGTAAGAGATATTAATTTCGGAAATCAAATTCGTTCCTATGTTCTTCAGCCATATACTATGGTAAAAGATCATCGTACTGGAGCAGAATCTGCAAATGCACAAAGTATACTAGACGGAAATATTGATCTGTTCATTAATGCCTATCTAAAATGGATTAATCAGCCAGTAAAGCAAGAATAAATTTTATCAAAAGAAACGGAGGAGTAAACATGGCAACTTCGAAGCAAGTTATTTTTAAAGTAGGTACAGAAGAGTATGGTTCAGATATCCAACTTGTCAGTGCAATTGAGTCCTATGGCGGAGTTGTGCCAGTTCCAAATGCACCTAGTTATATCCTCGGAATTTTAAATTTAAGAGGTGAAGTAATACCTGTATTTAGTCTGCGGAAAAAGTTTGGTCTTCCAGAGAGTGAAGTTGATGACAAAACTCTGCTTTTGATTACAAAATATCAAAATATGAAAATCGGATTTAAGGTCGATTCAGTCAGTGAGATTGAAGAGGTAGATGAGGAAGAACTTCATAAAATGCCAGTCATTGTCTGTACAGAAGCAACAAATTATGCAAAATGTGTTGTAAATAAAAAAGGGCGCATGATTATTTTAATCAATCATGAAGGAATTCTTTCTTCTGAAGAGGCAAAAGCACTCAATACAGTATTAAAAAAACAAAAGGAATAAAAAGTTGTTACAAACAGCTCTAACAAAAAGTAATCGTCGTCAGATAGACTGAATCGGTTACTTTTTTGTATTTATACTATATGAAACAGTTTTCTTCCTAGTTGCGAAATCTGTGGATTCATTATATAATAAAAGTCTGAATTCACAATGAATGAGAGGAGAAAATTAGTGTGAGTACAACAACCTATCAGGAAACAATTTATGCTGTAATAGATGAAATAAAAAAAGTAATCATTGGCAAAGATGAAATAATTCGTCAGATTTTTACTGCTATTTTAGCAAAGGGACATATTCTATTAGAGGATATCCCCGGAGTTGGAAAAACAACTTTAGCGATGGCATTTTCTAAAGTTTTGGATATGAACTGTAATCGAATCCAGTTTACACCAGATGTTATGCCCACAGATGTTATTGGTTTTCAGATATTAGATCCAGTAAGTGGTAAAATGAAGTATCAACAGGGAGCTGTTATATGTAATTTGTTTCTTGCTGATGAAATTAATCGTACTTCGTCAAAAACACAGTCAGCTTTATTAGAAGTAATGGAAGAGAGCAGAGTAACTGTTGATGGAGTAACAAGGGAAGTTCCAAAACCATTTACAGTAATAGCAACACAAAATCCAATCGGATCGGCAGGAACCCAGCTTTTACCGGAATCCCAATTAGATCGATTTATGATTAGAATTTCTATGGGATATCCTGATCCAAGCAGCGAAGTGGAAATTTTAAAGGGAAGAAGTGTACAAAATCCTTTGGATTTTGTAACACAAATTTTGAATCAACAAGAATTATTACAGATGCAGCAGGAAGTTTCTGAGATTTTTGTTCATGATGCAGTTTATGAATATATTGCAAGACTTGCTCAAAGAACCCGAACACAGGAACTGATAGAACTGGGAATGAGCCCAAGAGGGACACTTGCTGTTACAAATATGGCAAAAGCATTTGCTTTTCTAAAAGGAAGAAGTTATTTAATTCCTGATGATGTCAAAACAGTTTTTCCTTTTACAGCAACACATAGAATTTTATTAAAACCAAAAGCACGAGTAAATCATGTTACAGTTTCTGAGATTATAGATGGAATATTACAGGAAATTCCAGCCCCTAAATTAATTAAGAAACGAACAGAAAGTTAAAAAATGTTGGGGGAATTATGATAAAAAATCAAGTAAGTTATGGTATGCTTTTAGGACTCGCAATTTATTTATCTATTATGTATCATGAATTTATTACGACTTCCTTTGCTATCATTCTAATTTTATATCCTGTTCTTTTATTTTTTTGTATTTTAGTAATGAAACGAGGTTTCCATATACAGCTATCTACTGATTGTCTTGTAGCAGAGAAACAACAACCTTTTCATATTATGCTCCTTTTGGAAAACCATTCAATCTTTCCAATTTTAAAATTATGTGTAGAATTAAAATATCGCAGTGGAAGTTGTGTTAAATGGAAAAAAGAGTTTTATTATATTTCTTTAAATGAACGTTCTACTCAACAAGTTTCTTGTGGAGTAACCTCTCAGTATTGTGGAAGAATGGAATTCGAATTAAAAAGGGTTTTTTTATCTGATCCATTAGGCATATTTAGACTTTGTTATCGTACAAAACAAAGTATGAAAGTTTCTGTTTTACCCAAATTTTATGAAATACCACAAATATGTTTAAGTCAAAGCAATAATATTTATCTGGAAGAGGAAGAGTATTCAAAGATAAAAGCAGGGGATGATCCATCTGAATTATTTAAAATTCGTGAATATCAGCAAGGAGATCGGATAAATCGGATTCATTGGAAACTGACAGCAAAAGAAGGAAATCTCATGATAAAAGAATTTGGACGTCCCTTAGATTATTCTGTTGTTTTATTATTAGAGCCCGGAAGTTGGAAAGTAAATACAGAACAAACTGTTGATGCAGTAATTGAAACAATGGGATCGATTTCTATGAAAATGATTCAAATACACAGATTTCATTTTTTGGTATGGCATGATAGAACAGGACAATTAAACCGCTATAAAATAGATTCAGAAGAAAGCCTTTATGATGCTTTAGCACAGATGTTTGAAAACTCTTTTTCAGAAGAAGATTTACTTACTGCCTATGAAGCGGAGTATCGTATAGAACAGTATTCTAATCTGTTTTATATTACTGGACGAAAGACTTTACCACAGGTGGGACAAGTACAAGACTTTGCAAAGCGGGCAAAAACGTGGATTTTACAGATTATATCAGACGAAGAATTAACAGAAGAAGAACAAAGAGATTATCTGGAACAGGGAATTGAGTATATTGCTATTCATACAGAGAATTTAGAAGAGATAGGACAGATATTTGACGAGAAAGAATTTTAGTTTGAAAGATAAAGGCGGTAAAAGATTTGAGAAGAGAGAAAAAAGAATCCGATCTTAATTTTGAAGATAGTATTAATATTACCTCTGTCCAAGATCAAAAAAGAAGCTGGATATTTAGTTGCTATCAAATAATATTGGTACTTTTTGCAGTCTATGGAAGTATGATAGCATTTATAGGTGGATTAAATTTGCCAGTACAAAAAGGGGTATTAGGAATTACGATATTAATATCCGTTTTATATTACTTTTTAATCTTTCGATATCGAAAGTATGGCATGTATACTATTCCACTTACATTATTTTTTTTCATTTTTACAATAAATAAACAATGGGAACTTTTGACGAATGGATTTTATTATTTAGAAAATACGATTATCGAAGCAGTTTATAATTATCTTAAAATAAGTTTAGGATATTTTGTTGCACAGGGAGAAAAAATTGTTTGTCTTACTGTGTTATTTATTGTTATAATTCAAATAATTTCTTTTTTATTTACTATTACAATACAACTTGGAACTTTAAAAATGTTTAGTTTTCTTATACTAGGAGCAGCATTAGGAGGTCCATTGTTTGTTGGAAAAGTTCCATCATTTTCAGGCTTTTTTCTGTGCGTATTAAGTATTCTCCTTTTACTTTTTCGTTCTGATCAGATATCAGAACAATTTAACCCAGAAGATCAAGACGAAGCAGGAAATCTCTATTGGCAGAAAGTTTCTATGAAATCAGGATTTTATATAATTGGGATTTTTTTGATTCTCAGTATCTTTGTTTGGTGGATTGGTTCCGATCAACATTACAAGGGGTTATATCAAAAGCAAAAAAAGCAAGCAATAAAAATAGAAAAGGCAATTAGAGAGTTTTCATTACAAGAATTTTGGGACGGATTAAAAACAGGGGTACAAGATGTTTTTTTCTCAGATAAAAAATTGTTATTTAATATTAATAAAGATGATAATAGTGGTGGGTTAAGTGGTGGGAAATTAGGATCGGGAGATGTTCATTTTACAAATGAAACTACACTAAAATTGACTCTTCCTAAAGATTCTTCTACTATTTATTTAAAAGGCTATGTTGGAACACATTATACTGGAGAACGTTGGGAAGGGCTGACTACTACAGAACGAAATTTATATGATAGAATATTAGAAGGATTAGGGGAAAATCAAATTCCAGCTCAAGAACAGAATCAAAAAATACTATCTTTTTTTCTTAATGGTATGATAGACAGTTCATTTCATATAGATATAAAGCAAAGAGAGATAATAATTGACTATATAACTGCAAATAAAGATTTTCTTTATCTTCCCTATCTTACTAAAACAGATACTTTAGAGATGATAGATTTTATAGAGGATTCCTACTACACTCCTCTCAAAAGAAATTCGTCGTATCATATTAATTATTATGATATAAAATTAAGAAATTTATTGGAACTTTGGCAAGACAAAACATTTGTATTAGAAGAGTTTCAACAGTTGGCAGACTACTCAGAATTTGAATGGGCATATAGAAATTATGTATATGAAGTATATGCCAAAGTACCAGAAGGTTTAGAGCGATTAAAAGAATTAGCAAAAAGTATGGAAAAATTGGGGGGAGGACACTACCAAAAACTTGAACTGAAACAGGAGTATATTTTAAAACAGATCAGACAGATACAAAATTATTTAGAATGGAACACAATCTATTCCTTAACTCCAGGAGTAAAGCCGAAAGAAAAAGATTTTGCTGAATATTTTTTGTTTGATAATCAAAAGGGATATTGTGCACACTATGCAACTTCAGCAGTTCTACTTCTTCGATGTATGAATATTCCAGCTAGATATGTAGAGGGATATATAGTAACAAAACAGGATATTGAAAATGGAATTTCAGGAGGAGAGGGAATTGTAGAACATAATATAATCATAAAAAAAGATAATATTATAAATTTTGAAGAATCCGAACAGATGACTACAGTAGAGGTTAAAGATTTGAATGCTCATGCTTGGATAGAGGTTTATTTTAATGGTTTTGGATGGATACCTTTTGAAGTTACAGCAGGTTATTCCTCGAATATTGACGCATTGCTTCCAGAGATAAACGAGGCTATAAAGGAGAATGTAAATCCTACAAAATTACCTACCAATACTCCAACACCAAGTCCAACTCCAACATTAGAACCAACTCCTAGTTCTGCTCCTGAATCAAATACGACATCAAAAGATATAGATGATTCTTCCAATCCTTCTTTGGAAAAATCGAAAGGAACAAATATAATTATAATTCTTAAAAATATTTTTATTTTTCTCTTCCTGATAGGTATTATAGTTTTTGGTATATTGGCAAGAAGTAGATTTTTAAAAAATCGCAGAAGAGAGAAGATACATCAAAAAGATACAAGAAAAGCGGTACTTGCTATTTATGAAGAAATGGATCGACTGTTTGGCTTTATGTCTGTACAACAGAAAGGAAAAGAAGGATATACTGAATTTGCAGACAGGATGTTAAGCTATGAATGGAATCCAAATGACTTTACAGAGCAATTTGAAACGATATTATCTGCAAGATTTTCAAAAGAGGAAGTCACATCAGAGCAGTTACATTCATTAGTTATCTACTATGAAAATTTACGAAAAAATATATATCGACAAAAAGGGACAACACTTCCAAAAATCTGGTATTTAGACTATATTTTAGTATTATAAAAAAGGATTTCTTTCATGAAGAATTGCAACTTTCAAATATTTATGATATGATAGTGAAAACATAGAATGGAGTGAAGCATTATGAAGAAAGTGATAACAATTAGCAGACAGTATGGCAGTGGAGGAAGAGAGATTGGTTCAAAGCTTGCCAAAGAATTAAATATCCCGTTTTATGATAATGAATTAATTACAAGAGCGGCAAAGGAAAGCGGATTTGCAGAAGCAGCATTTCATAATGCAGAGAGTAAGGCTTCGAATAGTCTATTATATTCTATTGCAATGGGAATGAATTCCTATGGAAATCAGGAGTTGGGATTTTCTCATTTATCACTAGATGACCGAATTTATTTGGCACAATCGGATGTAATTCGAAAAGTAGCAGCAGAAGGTCCTTGTGTAATTGTTGGAAGATGTGCAGATTATATTTTAAAAGAGATTGGAAACGTAATTAATGTTTTTATCTGGGCAGATTTAGATTTTCGTGTAGATCGGGCTATTCATATCGATCATATGGATCAAAACAAGATTGAAGACAATATTTTAAAAATTGATAAACGACGTGCAAATTATTATAATTATCATGCAAGTGAAAAATGGGGAAGAGCAGAAAACTATCATCTGTCATTAAAAAGCAGTTTAATTGGTATTGATGGATGTGTAGAATTGATTAAGAGATATGTGGAGTTAAGTAAGAATTAGTAGAAGGGCGGATTGGAAGGACACATGAAGTGGCTAAAAGAAATATTTGACAAGCGCTATGTTAAGGTATCCTTTTATGTCATCATTACCGCAGTCATTATCAAATGCTTAAGTCAAGTGGCAGATGATGCCACATCTATCTTTGGATGGCTTATTACAAAAATTCATTGGGTTTTACAGGTATTAAATCCAGTGGCAATTGGTTTTGTTTTCGCCTATCTAGCAAATCCGGTAATTAAATTTTTTGAAAAAAAAATTCAGAAAGTAAGTGTATTAAAAAAACAGGCAAGGGGAATCAGCGTATTTATTACACTTTTACTTATAGTAGCAGCAGTTGCAAGTATTCTTTCTGTATTAGTATTTAGTGTTACAGATCAGTTAAGACTTGCAAATCTAAATGACATGATTTCTGCTTTAAATCAAGTTATAAATAGTTTAAATGATTTTTATTTAAGTTTGATGGAAAAACTCAAGTCAATCGATATTCAATCGGAGCAAATTACAGGATATCTGTCAGAAGTACTTACTTATCTGTTTGAAATGTTAAAGAATGGTTTAGGAACAATGTTTTTATCTTTAAAAAATGTTTCTGGCTATTTTACTACAATAGCATTTAGTATTATTATCGGTATCTATTTTATGCTAGATGGAAAAATGATTACAAATTATTTAAACCGGATTGTACGTGCAGTATGTAGTGAGAAATTTGATCTCAAACTTCACGAATTTTTGCAGGATCTTCATTCCTGTTTTTCAGGGTATTTACAGGGGCAGATGAGTGATGTTTTATTTATGATGGTGGCGATTAGTCTTACTTTATCGATTATTGGTGTAAAATTTAGTGTACTTATTGGAATACTGGCAGGACTTGGAAATTTAATTCCCTATTGTGGACCATTCATTGCTTACGCACTGACTGGTTTAGTGTGTTTAGTAAATGGACAATACCAAACACTTATGGTATCGATTATTGCTTTAATTATTATACAGGGTATTGACGGAAATTTTATTGGACCGAAACTTCTAAGCCGAAGTATTGAAATTCATCCTCTTTTAGTCATTATTTTTTTGATTTTTGGAAGTGCTGTTGGAGGTTTAGCCGGGATGCTTTTAGCAGTTCCTGTTGGAGGATTTGCTAAACTAATGTTTACAAAATGGCTAACTTATAAAGAACTTCAAAAAGGGATTGTTCCTGTAGTTTCAGAGGAAGAAGAACCTCCTATAAAAAATAAGAAAAAAAGAAAATAGTACAAGAAGATAGATACGCCGGAAGATGTTTAAGCAAACGATTTCCGGTGTATTTTAGCTTTGAAAAAGTGTTAGAAGAGTGGTTTAGTAGTATATAATATTAGGAAGGAAAAGTAATAAAAAATTAAGATTTAACCTATTCTTATTTTAAGAAAAATAAGATACCATTAGTAGGGCAGAAATTTGAAGAAAAGAAAGAGGGGGTTGAGGTGAAGCAGAATACGGAAAAGGCCGTCGAGGTGAAAAATGTTAAAAAGATCTATCGAATGGGCTCTGAACGGATTTGTGCGGTAGATGGAGTCAGCTTCGACATTATGAAGGGAGAATTCTGTTGTCTGTTAGGTACTTCCGGTTCTGGTAAGTCGACGCTTTTGAACCTAATGGCAGGAATTGAGAAGGTAACTAGCGGAGAAATTATTATAAAGGGTAGAAAGATTCATAAAATGAGTGAGAATAATCTCGCTAGATTTAGACAGAGATACCTTGGATTTGTATTTCAATCTTATAATTTGATTGGTTCGATGACAGCATTAGAGAATGTAGAATTTCCATTAGTATTTAAAAAAGTACCACGCCGAAAAAGAAGAAAAATGTCAAGGGATATGCTTATTAAGGTTGGGCTAAAAGCAAGATTAAAACATCGACCAAAAGAAATGAGTGGTGGTCAACAGCAAAGAGTTGGTATTGCAAGGGCATTTGTAGCAAAACCAGAAATTGTTTTTGCCGATGAACCAACAGGAAATTTGGATACTAAAACTACAATGGAAGTTATGGATCTGATTAAATCCATTGCAAGAGAAAATCAACAGACGATTGTTATGGTAACACATGATCCTCGTTTGGCAGCATTTGCAGATAAAATTATACATATTCTAGATGGAAAGATTCAAAATGTTGAGATTGTAGAACATCCTAAAGAAGTAGCACAGGTAGAAGCAGTTTCTGCCGCAGAGACTGTCGCAGAGACTGCGTCGGCAGCCGAAAATAAAGAAACTGCGTCGGAAGAACAAAAAGTGGAAGAAAAGGAGAATAAAGAACTAGTTGAGCAAAAGCAGGAGACAATTACAGAAAAGCCAACAATCACCCAAGACATAGTTGTTGAACAACAACAAACATCTACAGAAAAAGAAGTAATTGCTGAACAGAAACAAACATCTACAGAGAAAGACGATAAAAAAGAAACGAAAAAAGATCCCGCACAAAAAGTCGAACACAAACGGCAACACAAAAGAAAAAGCGACTAAAATATAAAAACGGGAGTTAATAAATGAGGGTAGTATAATATTATAGAATGAAAAAGAAAGCAGAGGAATGAGGAATGAAAAAGCAGAGATTTGTCGCAGCAATCTTAGTGTTTGTCATGTGTATTGGACTGCTCGGCGGTTTTCAGACAGTAAAGGCAGACGATCTGTTTATGGATTTGGAAAGTGGTGTGTCAAGAGAGGTAGAAGCTATTCCGGGAACGACAACACATGTAAAAGTTCCAGTACGTGCTCTAAGTGTATATATTTCAGCACCTACCTTTTCAGGAGAAGTACCAGATGGTGCACCATTTAAAATCACCAATGTAACTTTGAAAAAAGATAATACAGTTGGTGAGATTATGGGATTGGCAGTAGGAGAAAAAGCCTATCTTGAGTTTGATATTGTTATGAAAGAAACAGCAAAAATTGGAACTTATAATATGTCCATCAAGGCGTCCTATACCAGTTATGAGTATGGTGATTATAATGAATCTACAGGATCTTATAATATAAAATCATGTAATATTCCTATGGTAGTACGTGTGACAAAAGAAAAAGCACCAGCACAGATTACGATTAGTGATATTACTTATGATACAGAAGATATTTTTATTGGAGAAACTTTTAATATTAATTTTAATGTAAAAAACGAGGGTGAAATTACAGCCTTAAATACATATTTTAGTTTAGAATTTGGGGAATCGGGAATTGTGCCTGCATATTCTGTAAAAAGTCAAAAACTCGGTGATTTAAAAAGTGGTGGAAATAGTAAAGTGACACTTCCGGCTACCGTTTTATCTACTGCTACAGAAGGTCTTAAAACGTTAACTGTTAATTTTAGTTATAAAGATGAAGATGGCGAGGAAAAAACATCTACTGAAAACTTATATGTTACAATTAAAAAGAAGGAAGAAGCATCATCAAAAGAAGATGCAAAAATTGAAATTAAGGGTGAAAAGTATGAAGAGGATATTAAGCCAGGAACTTCTCATTCTTTAAAAGTAAATCTTGAAAATATAGGTGTTTTAAAAGCTACAAATGTTCAGGTCAGTATTATTAAAGGAACGGGTAAAGATGAAGGTATTATTGAAGATTATGAAACCCAAACTTTATCTGTACAAGATTTAGAACCAAATGATAAGACCGAATTAGAATTGCCTCTACGAATTACAGATGCAGTGTCAGAGGGACTAAAAGAATTTACAGTACAAGTTTCTTATAAAGATAGTAATCAAAAAGAAGAAGATGAACCTCATACTGCACAAGCTATTATATATTTAATGATAAAAAAGGATAAGCAGGAAGAAGAAGATAAACTTATCAATGAATTGATAATGGATAATGCTGTTCAAAGTCCTTCCAGTCCATCGGCAGGAGAAACCGTTACACTTACATTTTCTATTACGAATAAAGGAAATAATACTGCAAAAGAAGTTAGAGTTAGAGGAGATGAACTATCTTCCAATGGATTCGAACCATTGACTTCTGATCCATATAAGAGTTTAGGAAATTTAGAACCTGGTGCAAAAGTACAGGTTAGTATGAAGTTTAAAGTGGGAAAAGGAATTTCAGAGGGAACAAATCCATTAAAAATATCTTGTGAATATAAGAGCGAGAATAATGAAGCTTTACAGGAAACAGCTACATTTTATATTTTAAATGTTAAAAATGATAAAGAAAAAGATGATGATAGTAGTAAGAGTAAACCAAAATTAATTGTTACAGATTTCGGGACAGATAAAGAGGAATTAAAAGCAGGTTCAACATTTGAGCTTCATTTTGACTTAAAAAATACACATGCTTCAAAGTCAGCTAGAAATATAACAGTTACTGTGAAACAAAAAGATGATGTATTTTCTGTATCAGAGGGAAGCAATAGTTTTTATATTGATAAAATTGCTCCGGGGGAAACACGAACAAATACATTGCCAATGAAGGTTAAAAATGATACTGCAACAAATTCCTATGAAATTGAAATAACATTGGCATATGAATATGACGATATGCCAGTGATAGAGGGAAAAGAAGAGGGAACAATAGAAACAGCAACAATCAAATTACAGGCAGTAGAAAATGCAAGACCTGTAGTTCAGAATGTTTCTGTCGGTAATTGGGATACACCAACTGTAAATGTTGAAACAGCAATGGTATTTGACTTTTATAATATGGGAAAATCTCCACTAAATAATGTTTATTTTACACTAGAAGGTGATTTTACTTTAAGTACTGGAACAATGTTTTATTTAGGAACAATCTCTGCTGGATCTTATGAACAACCGGAATTAACGGTTCTTCCAAATAAAGAAGGAACTTGTTCTGGAAAGATTATTATTCACTATGAAGATAGTAATGGCGATGAAGTAACACAGGAACAGGAATTTAATGATGTCTATGTAAATGCTGCCTATGATCCCGGGATGGATGATAATATGGGTGACTGGAACATACCTGTTGATGTGTCTCCAACAGAAACTGTAAAACCAATTCTTCCACTTTGGCTATTTCTTGTAATTCAAGCAGGAATTTTAGTGGTTGTAATTCCAGTAGTAAGGATGATTGGAATTAAACTTCATAAAAAGAAATTATTAAAGCAAGATCAAGTCTAATTAAAGTGCAGAAATGAGGTGTAAAATGAAAATTAGTATCAGTGATGCGTTTCAAGTTAATGTATTGATGGATGATCTAACAACAAATCATGAGTTGATCAGCAATAGTATGATGGATATGGGGAATTTAGGAGGAATGGAGGATCCCAATTCTAATTCCTCTGGAGGAATGGATAATCTTTTAGCAAGCTGGGGATTTGTTGGAGGTGTGACAGGAGGAGTTTTAGCACTTAGTATCTTAATTGGTATTCTGTTGGCAAAGAAGAGAATTAAAAAAGGAATTGATCCATATGAAAATTAGTGATTTGTTAAGGATGGGATTAAGAAACTTAACTCGAAGAAAAGCAAGAACTGCACTTACAATTATAGGTATGATCATAGGAACAATTTCCATTGTAGTTATGTTCTCCATCGGTTTTGGTATGAATGAAAGCTTCCGTCAACAAGTAATGGAAAATGGCTCTATGACAATCATTACAATTCAAAAAGATGCTTGGTATGATGATGGAAATGGAAATTATCAGTCTACTACACAAAAAATGGATGATTCTTTAGTAAGTGTATTGAAAGAGATTGATCATGTGAAGTCTGTTTCTCCAAAGTATTCGAAATCAGTTCAAATGCAGAGTGGAAAATATTCTTCATGGACACAAATTTATGCAATGGACTGTACCACTTTTGATTCTTTTGGATTTCCGAAATTAGAATCTGGAAGCTATCCAACGCCAGAAAGACCACAGATCATTGCGATTGGCTCTGACGCGTTACGGGATTTTTATTACTGGTCTGGAAGAAATCAAAAGACTAAAACGATTGATCTGACCAAAGATAAAGTTACTTTTACTTTTAATGATTATCAGGTTGCAGAAAAGAAGAAACCATTGAATATAAGACTAAAAGAGTATGTTATTATGCCTCAATCCAACGATTGGAGATATAATTATTATATTTATATAGATCTGAACTATTTTAAAGAACTCTATACACAATATGCAAAGACGCTCAAAGCTGAGGATCGGAAGAAAGCGATGAAGTCTTTAGAAAACTACGAAGAGATTCAGATCAATGTAGATAATATGAAAAACGTTACAGCAGTTCAGGAAGAGATTGAAGCTTTAGGGTATCGTTCAAACAGTGAGATGCAGTATATTGAAACGAGTATTGAAACTGCAAATATGCTTCAAATGGTACTTGGAGCAATTGGAGCAGTTGCCATGTTAGTATCTGCAATTAATATTGCTAATACTATGATTATGTCAATTTATGAAAGAACAAAAGAAATCGGTATTATGAAAGTACTTGGATGTTTGATTAAGGATATTAAAAAGTTGTTCTTATTTGAAGCCGGAATGATTGGTTTAATCGGGGGAGTGATTGGAATTGCCCTTAGCTATCTCGCCTCGTATTTTATCAATAAATATGGTTCGACACTACTTAGCTCTTTAATGAGTATTGGATATTCCAGTGGAGGAAAAGTATCTATGATTCCTTGGTGGCTTCCTTTGGCAGCCGCATTTGGAACAATTGGTGTAGGAGTAATTTCGGGATATATTCCTGCAAGAAGAGCAACAAAGATCAGTGCTATTGAAGCGATGAAATCAGAGGGTTAAAAAGAACATATTATAGAGCTGTCATATTAAGATAGAATATGTTCCCTTCTAGGTAGACAAGAAAATTAATTAAAACTTGTCACTTGGAAAGGAACATATCACCATTTTTAGTACGACAGCTCTATTTTTATATCTATATAGCAGAACAATAGATCTGTATTGCCTGCATTGTAAATTCTGCAGTTCCCTCGCCGCCAGCGCTATCAATATTTTTTTTAAAACGCTCGTCGTTTACATACATCTGGCCTAAATTTGATAAAATTTTATTGGTACAATTATAATAGTTATCTGTAATGAAACGTTGTAGGGTACAAATTTTTTCTTGCACTTTTTTATCGGATGGTGGTAATTCACGTAACATACCGATTTCAGAGAATAAGGACATAAACTTTTTTTCAGTTTTTTCAAAATCTTGACCATTTTTTTCTCTTTGTATAAATTCTTGATATGCTTCACTTTTACCCCACTTAGCTTTTACTTCTTGCTTATACTGTTCAATAATACTTTTGTCAAAAACATTAAAATCCATTTTTATTGCTCCTTTTTTTTGAATTTCACGGGCAAAAGAAATAAGTTTCTCTATATGTTTATACTGTAATTCCAACAGCTTAATTTGTTGCTCAAGTGCATTAGATGGTTCAAAATTTGGATTATCCAGAATTGTTTTGATTCCTTTCAAAGGAAACTGTAATTCACGAAAAAGCAAAATACTCTGCAAACGACAAAGTGCGGTATCGTCATACAATCGATAGCCAGCGTTTGTTACCTTTGTTGGTTTCAAAAGACCAATTGCATCATAGTGATGTAGAGTACGTATACTTACACCTGTAATTTTACTTACTTCATTTACTGTTCTCATATTCTCATTCCTCCCGTGTAATGATATTATAGAGTATAACGTAACGTCAGAGTCAATACCTTTTTGAAAAAACTATACGAATAAAAGATTTTTTGTTTTTCTTCTTGCATAGTATATCCCAAATGGTATATAATCAAGGAATGAGGACTGGAAAGGAGTCCGCCTGTTATGAAAAAGAATGATATTATTCTGGTTGTTGTCTTACTGCTGTTAGCAGTAGGAATTTTTATAGGCTATCGACTTTATCACCAAAAATCGGGAAGTATGGTAATTGTGACAGTGGATGGAAAAGAGTATGCAAAACTTTCACTTTCTAAAAATACAATATTTGATATTGAAGGGATAGATGGAGGAAACAAATTAGAAATCTTGGATGGAACTGCAAGTATCATACAAGCAGACTGCCCAGATAAGCTCTGTGTTCATCAAAAGTCTATTCATTATCATGGAGAAAAAATTATTTGTCTGCCTCATAAGGTTATAGTAGAAATTTCCGGTGGAGAAGTATCTGATTTAGATACAGTAGTACAATAAGTGAAAGAGGGGAATTGTTAAGTGCCAGAGGGTAAGGCAAAAAAAGTAGCACTATTTGGAATGTTGACTGCTCTTGCTTTTATATTAAGTTATATAGAGAGTATTTTTGTATTACCTGCTCAAACTGTGGGAATGAAACTAGGACTTGCTAATATTGTTATTTTAGCAGCTCTTTATCTTTTTGGTGCAAAGCAGGCAGCAGTAATTGCAGTGATACGAGTAGTATTGGCGGGATTTACATTTAACAGTATTTCTATGATGATCTATAGCTTTGGCGGAGTATTGATCAGTTTTCTTCTAATGCTGTTTTTAAAACATACAAAGCAATTTGGAATAGTAGGTGTCAGTGTTGCAGGGGGAGTAGGACATAATATTGGTCAGATTCTTATTGCCACTTTGGTACTTGGAAATGTATTATACTATCTTCCTATTTTATTAATTGGAGGAATTGTTTCAGGACTTATTATAGGTCTTTTAGGGGCAATGGTAGTAAAGAAAATGAATCATATTTTAAAATTTCAAAAGTAGGAGAAAGAACGATGATTAAAAAGAGAAGTGAACAAGAAAAGCAGTATACTTGGGCAACCGAAGATCTCTATGCAGATGATGCAGCTTGGGAAGAGGCAATTAAGGATGCGGAAAAGTTGCCAAAACAATATGAGGCATACAGAGGAAAGTTAGGAGAATCTGCACAGACACTATTGAGTTATTATCATTTTTTAGAAGAAAGTTCAAAGGTAATAGAACGTCTTGCTTCTTACGCTTTCCGAAAAAGTGATGAAGATATGAAGGTATCTTCTTATCAGATCATGGCAGGACGTGTTATGAATCTTTTTGTTTCTCTAAATAGTGCCAGCTCTTTTCAAGATCCAGAATTAATTGCAATTCCAGAAGAGAAATTACAACAATTTTATAATGAGTCAGAAGAATTGCGCTTATATGAATTAGATATTACACGAATTCGAAGAAAGAAAGAGCATATCCTTTCTGAAAAAGAAGAAAAACTTCTGGCAATGGCAGGAGAAATAACACAGGCGCCGAATGATATCTGTGAAATATTCAATAATGCCGATCTTACATTTCCATCTATTAAAAATTCTGAGGGAGAAGAAGTTGCAGTAACCCATGGAACCTATATTTCCCATGTAGAAAGTAAGGATCGAAGGGTAAGAAAGGATGCGTTTGATTCGCTCTATTCTGTATATTATCAATTCCGCAATACTTCGGCGGCTATTTTAGATTCACAGATTCGACAGCTTTTATTCCGGACAAAAGCAAGAAATTATGAAACTACTCTTCATGCTGCTCTGGCAAGAACAGAAGTACCAGTAGAAGTGTACAGTAATTTAATTCAGACAGTGCATGAAAATATGGAATATATGCACCGCTATGTACGCTTGCGTAAGAAAGTGTTAGGATATGAAGAACTTCATATGTATGATCTCTATACTCCAATTGTAGAGAAAGCAGATGTAAAGATTCCATTTGAAAAAGCAAAACAAGAGGTATATGATGCGTTAGAAGTGCTTGGAGAAGAATATCGTGCTATTTTAAAACAGGGATTTGAGAACCGCTGGATTGATGTCTATGAAAACGAGGGAAAACGAAGCGGAGCATATTCTGCAGGTACAAGAGTACATCCATATGTTTTATTAAATTATACAGAAAATTTGGACAGTGAATTTACACTTGCACATGAAATGGGTCATGCACTACATTCTTATCTGTCAAATAAGAATCAGCCTGTAATCTATGCAGATTATAAGATTTTTGTGGCAGAGGTTGCTTCTACATGTAATGAAGCACTTTTGATGAGATATCTGCTTGCAAAGACAGAGGATAAAAAGGAAAAGGCATATTTAATCAATCATTTTCTGGATGGCTTTAAGGGAACTTTATATCGTCAAACAATGTTTGCAGAGTTTGAACAAAAGATCAATCAGATGGTAGCAGGTGGAGAGAAACTTACAGCTGAACGATTAAATGCTATCTATCATGATTTGAATGTGGAATATTATGGAAAAGATATTGTTGTGGATGATTATATTGATGTAGAATGGGCACGAATTCCTCATTTTTATATGAACTTTTATGTATATCAATATGCAACAGGATATTCAGCTGCAATTGCACTTTCCAACAAAATCTTAAAAGAGGGCGAATCAGCAGTAAAAGATTATCTTAATTTCTTATCCAGTGGTTGTTCAGACGATCCAGTCAGTCTGTTAAAAAAGGCAGGAGTAGATATGAGTACAGCACAACCAATTAAGGAAGCATTAGAAGTATTTGGAAGTTTATTAGATGAACTTGAAAAATTATTAGAAGAATAAATTAAAATGAGCGGGAAAATCCAAGAAAGGGTTTCCTCGCTCATTTTAATATTGTGAAAAAAATCTTTATGATAACATAATTATACGACAAGTACGATACATTTGGCACTTAAACCGTGAGAAGTCGTTGCGGTGATAATTGTAATCCCGGGAGAAACAGCCGTAACAACACCATAGGAATTGACTGTAGCAACTGCGACTTGAGAACTACGATAGGTTATAGTATCAATACTTTCTTTTGGATAAAATTTGGTATTTAACTGTATCTTTTTACCAGAAAGAAGAATTCGGGTACTATAATTTAAGGAGATATTTTTAACTTGGATTTCCTCAGGAATATTAATATAGGTGACAGTTTTATTTCCTCGAAAATCAGTAGCATAAATGGTATAACTACCAGTAGCACTTACAGAAAAAGAAGCTTTATTATGAATTAAGTTCAAATCTGTTCCAAGTTTGCCAGACTTAAAGTCACTTACATCAAAAATGCCCTGTGCATATTTTAATGTTTTCACACCACTTTGACTATCGGAAGCTTCTACAGAAATTGTATACTCCTGTTTTGTTTTAGAATAGTTTGCACTTAAAGATGGAGGAGTAGTATCATCTTCTATATAATATAAAATAGTTGATTCATTGCCAGCATAGTCACTGATGTAAAATGTATAATATCCAGCTTTACTTAGTTTTAATATATCAGAACGGATTGGAGTTCCTGCCATACCTTTTCGGAAATCGGAAACATTTTTTGTACCTGCAGCATATCGTATCACTCGTACTCCTGAACCTCCTTTATCAGAAGCAATGAAAGAAAGACTCAGTAGATTTTGATCAAAGGAATCATGAATAGAAAGGGTAGGCGCAATGGTATCTATAGTTAAGTTTTTGGTCTGGTCTAAAAGGCTTAAAGTATTTGGGATTCCGGGATATCGTACATTATTTTCCAGACTAGTAAGCAACAATAAATTTGAAAGAAGAAGTTCCTTTACCTCAGGAGCATACCATTTTCCAAGAGAATAGACCATTGCAGCAACTGCACTGATATGAGGAGCTGCCATAGAAGAGCCACTCATTGTTTGATAAGATCCTACAGTTGTACTGAAAATATCTTTTCCTGGGGCGGCAATGTCAATACTTTCTGCTCCACGATTTGCATCTGGTGGTAATTGACCATCCGCATCTATAAAAGTGACAGAGATCATATTTTTTAAATCAAAGCTAGCAGGGTAAATAGGGATCGTATCATTTAAGTTTCCTTCGTTTCCAGCAGCAGTGATAAATAACATAGTTGATTCTTTCATAACTTCTTCTAAAGAGGCACTGTAAATTGTAGTACCCCAACTCATATTACAAATATCAGCCCCCATAATAGTAGCATATTTGATTGCTTTTATTGCATTAGCAATTGTTCCTTTTCCATTTGAACCACCATGAATCTTTAATGGCATAATTTTGACATTTACATTAGAGGCTATACCTGCAATACCAATCTCATTATTGGCTTGAGCAGCAATAATTCCTGCTAAGTGGGTTCCATGATTGTCATTATCAATAAAAGAGGTTGTTATCTGATCTGCCCCATAATGGCAAACACTAGAATCATTGTTATAAAAATCCCAACCATTGACATCGTCAATATAACCATTGCCATCATTATCAATACCATCTCCGGGAATTTCTCCTTCATTGATCCAAATATGATTGTATAACTCAGGATGGTTAATATCGATTCCAGTATCAATAATTGCGACAATAGGCTCCCGTTTTGGAGTTAGAGTTGTATTATAATATTCCCATGCCTGTTCAATATTTAAATCAATTCCACATGTAGAAGGAATATAAGTTCCTTTCTTTTGAAAATTTGAAAGAACTTGCAAATATGTACCTGAATTAGAGAGTGCCCATTGAGTATCGGAATATTCATCTACTGTGATTCCGCTTAAATTTAATTCTTGATTATATTCTGCTGTACGAACCCAAGCATTTTCCTGAAAATAGGAAAGCAATTTGTCACAAAATTCAGGTGCTGCATGAAGTAACAGACATGAATCAAAAGAATCTAAGATCTCAACTGGATAAGGAGCTTGTAAAAGAAGCTGTTCTATTTGAGAGGTAGTTAAAGTATCTTCCAATAATAAAAAAAGTTCATCGGAAAGAAGTGTAGATTCGGGGAGTGTTTTAGTAGAAAGTTCTTTTTTATGTAGAGAAACAAAACTGCCAAACAATCCACCCAAAAAGAGAAAAATACAACAGAAAAAGAAAAAGCGTCTATTACATTTCATAATTTTTCCCTCGTTTCTATTGTGCAATAGTTTGCTATAAAAACTAATAGTTTATTATAAAAACTATTGCACAAAGCTGCATTATTTATATTAATAAAATTATCATACCATGTTTGATAAAAAATTTCATGGCAGTTGTATGGCAATTTTGTAACGTTTCTTTTTCAATTTAATTTGATTTAACAATAGGAATTAAATAACATTCCACTGTAAATAGAAGTTAAATACGGATTTGAAGACATAGGTGCTAGTAGATTTGGATAGGTAATAATTACTTTATCTAGGTAATCCATTGGATTTAGGCTGATTAGAGAGGCCCTTATCGCTAATTCTTTTCCAAAACCACCCGGTTCAGTCAATAAATTTTTCATAGAACCATCTTGAATCTTTTCTTTTGCTTTTTCTTCTTCAATTTGAAGGTGAAATCCTTCCATTAACTGAATTCCACATTCAGCAAGTTCTTCCTGAAAATCTTTTACAACTGTACCTAACTCACGTAAAAGTTTTTGAGAACGACGATTGCCTTTGTTTGCAGAAGCAATATCAACCAGTCGGTTATAGGTATCAATTGTTTCATGAACATCTTCATAAATACTTTTGGCTTCTGGTCGAAGATAAATTCGTACTGTACTGTCAGAAACAGATTTTAATGTAACAGACAGGTTGCGGTAGAGACGAAAAGTATTACTAAGAGCCTCTTTAGGAGAACCATTCAGTGTAAATTTGGCATTTTTAGGAGAGCGAATCATGTGGTTAAGCTGATAAAAGGAAACTAAACCATTTTCTGTATTACCTATTTGAGTATCTTCTAAGGTAAAGGAACGTTCCTCTTCCATACTTCCAGTCGACTCAGATTCAAGTGATAATTGAATTTCACCATTTTCTTTTTGAGAAATCGATGGAGATAAACCAATAGAAGAACGTCCAATAAAATCGTTGAGGTTTTCTATTACCTGTTGGTTAGTATTATCTTGCTTTAATTTCAGATTAAATTGATATGGAGTATCGTCCATTGTTACAGTAAATTGATATAAACCGTTTAATCCTGATTTTTCAGAAGAAGAAACAGACTTACTTTGGTTTAACTGAGTAGCTGCAAGTTCAAGCACTCGTAAATAAAACTCATTTGGAATATTTTTAGTAGAGTCCGAAGTCAGATGAACTTCTACAATTTCAGGCTCTTCAGAATAAGCCTCTTGTCTTAAAAATGCTGATCGGTCTTCGTCATCATAATCTTCTAAGTGATATTTTAGGGAAAGAGCAGTATCTTTTATATTTAAAGCATAGATCTGTCCTGAACCAGTCAGATTTAATTTGAATAAAGGAGATTGAGAACTTAAATTACGGATATGATTATAAACGTTGACAAGCTCCTTAGAAGCTGATGCTCGAACCCGGGATTGTTTTGGGTGATATGCAGCGGCCAGATGATTATAAACTTCAAGCATAGGAATCCTCCTTTCTATCGGTGTCTAGTATACTTTTCGATCTTTTTGCCGATAATGATTAGGTATATTTAGATAAATTTATTATACAGCGGTTTTTTTTAAATGTCTATAAAAAACTATTGACGAATTGTATAGTTTTGTGATATAGTAAATTGGCTATGGAAGAGGTCTTTTTTTTATGCCTAAAAGCAGGCAAGACCTGTGGAACTGCCCATCAAGGGTAATATAAACGGAGGTGGAAGTTGTGCGAGTAAAAATTACTTTGGCATGTACCGAATGTAAACAGCGTAATTACAACACGACCAAGGAAAAGAAGAATCATCCGGATCGTATGGAAACTAAGAAATACTGCAAGTTCTGCAAGGCACATACGTTACACAAAGAAACGAAGTAATCATTGAGATTAGGCTTGCATTTCATGAGGCAGAAACGATTTTTAGAAATAAGACCGTTTTCTTACTCAAGGAAGGAAAGTGAAGTATGGAAGAAAATGTAAATACTACTCCAGAAAAGACTCCAAAGACTATAGAAAAAACTCCGAAGAAAAGCTGGTTTAAAGGATTAAAGGCAGAATTTAAAAAGATTATTTGGCCAGATAGAGAAGCTTTAACAAAGCAGTCTTTGGCAGTTGTGGTTGCAACCTTAGTCTTAGGCGTGATTATCTCGCTGCTTGATACTGGAATAAAGTTTCTAATTGATCTTGTGATTTAAAGAAACTTTCCACAAACTGGCGGTGTGGCTGCATTTTATTATCTAACGGATGGTGATTGTATGGCAGATGCAAAGTGGTATGTAGTTCATACCTATTCGGGTTATGAGAACAAGGTAAAAGCCAATATTGAAAAAACAATTGAAAATAGAAAGCTTCAGGATCAAATATTGGAAGTATCTGTACCGCTTCAGGAAGCAATCGAATTAAAAAACGGTGTAAAGAAGAAGGTACAGAAAAAAATGTTTCCGGGTTATGTACTGTTAAACATGATCATGAATGATGATACATGGTATGTAGTACGTAATACAAGAGGTGTTACCGGATTTGTAGGACCCGGCTCAAAACCGGTTCCGTTGAGTGAAACGGAAATGAGAAACATGGGAATCCAGAAAGACGAAGAAGTGGCAGTTGACTTTGAGGTTGGCGATACGGTTACTATAATTTCCGGAGCATGGGAGAACACACAGGGAGTGATTAAAGCGATCAATCCCCATAAGCAGATCGTCACCATTAACGTTGATATGTTTGGTCGTGAAACACCTGTTGAAATCAGCTTTACAGATGTGAAAGCTGAAAATTAGTTCTTTTCGCAGTAGGAAATAAAGTCTGCAATAAGCAGACCGTGGGAGGGTTAGTAGTCAATATCTTACTCCCGGTAAAACCACAAATTTAGGAGGTATTTATCATGGCAAAAAAGGTTACAGGTTATATCAAATTACAGATCCCAGCAGGAAAGGCAACTCCTGCACCACCAGTAGGACCAGCACTTGGTCAGCATGGTGTTAATATTGTACAGTTTACAAAGGAATTTAATGCTAGAACAGCAAATCAAGAAGGAATGATTATTCCTGTTGTAATCACTGTATATCAGGACAGAAGTTTTAGTTTTATTACTAAGACACCACCTGCGGCTGTTTTATTAAAGAAAGCTTGCAATCTTAAATCTGCTTCTGCAGCTCCAAATAAGACAAAGGTTGCTACAATTAAGAGAAGCGAAGTTCAAAAGATTGCTGAATTAAAGATGCCTGACTTAAATGCTGCAAACGTAGAAGCTGCAACAAGTATGATTGCTGGTACAGCAAGAAGTATGGGCATTACAGTTGTGGATGATTAAGTTTGTTTAGCAGATGAAATAGATGTGGGAGGGTATCCTATCTACAGATAGGAACACAAATCCCGATACTACCACTAGGAGGTAAATTTATGAAAAGAGGAAAAAAATATCAGGAAGCAGCAAAACTGATTGACAGAAGTGTTCAATATGATACCAATGAAGCAATCAGTCTGGTAAAGAAATCTGCAACAGCAAAATTTGATGAAACTGTTGAGGTTCATATCAGACTCGGAGTAGATGGCCGTCATGCAGATCAGCAGGTGCGTGGTGCAGTTGTACTTCCTCATGGTACTGGAAAAACGGTTCGTGTTCTTGTATTTGCAAAAGGGGACAAGGTAGCAGAGGCAGAGGCTGCAGGTGCTGATTATGTTGGCGGAGATGAATTAATTCCTAAGATTCAAAATGATGGATGGTTAGATTTTGATGTTGTTGTAGCTACTCCGGATATGATGGGTATTGTTGGTCGCTTAGGTCGTGTCCTTGGACCAAAGGGCTTAATGCCAAATCCAAAGGCAGGAACTGTAACAATGGATGTAACAAAAGCTGTGAATGATATTAAAGCTGGTAAAATCGAGTACAGATTGGATAAGACTAATATTATCCATGTGCCAGTAGGTAAAGCTTCCTTTACGGAAGAACAACTTGCAGACAACTTCCAAGCGCTTATGAGTGCCATCATCAAAGCAAAGCCAGCTTCGGCAAAGGGTCAGTATTTAAAGAGCATTACTCTTACTTCTACAATGGGACCAGGAGTAAAATTAAATACGACAAGATTTGCGTAATGGTTTTATAAAAATTGTTGTTGACACGAAAATAGATTTATGTTATAATCCAAAAATGCCGAAGACAGTAGGCACCGTAAGGTGTAAGGTAAAACCGCCTACCGAGGGAATAGAAAAATTAGTAGAATGATTGACTAATATACTGTCTCCCCTCTTTGCGGGAGGCAGTTTTTTATTCCTTATAATTCTTATTACAAATCTATAAGGAGGTGTGATCATGGCAAAGGTTGAGTTAAAAAAGCCAATTGTCGATGAGATCAAGGGATATGTTACGGACGCAAAAGCAGCCGTATTAGTAGATTACCGTGGTCTTACTGTAGAGCAGGATACTCAGCTTCGTAAAAAGTTAAGAGAAGCCGGTGTCGTTTATAAAGTATTTAAAAATACGTATCTAAAAAGAGCTTTTGAAGGCACAGCATATGCTGAATTAGACAAACACTTAGAAGGACCGACAGCAGTTGCATTTGGTATGGAAGATGCTACAGCACCTGCTAGAGTGTTAGCAGAGTTTGCAAAAACTGCAGATAAGTTAGAGTTAAAGGCAGGAGTAGTAGAAGGAACTTACTACGATCAAAAAGGAATTCAAGTTATTGCTACAATTCCTTCAAGAGAAACTCTTATTTCCAAATTACTTGGAAGTCTGCAATCTCCTATTGCAAATATTGCTCGTATTATTAAACAGATTTCAGAAAAAAATGGCGAAGCAGCATAATTGCTGTTAAAGATTACAATGATTTAGATGGAGGTAAAAGATTATGACTACTCAAGAATTTATTGATGCCATTAAGGGTATGACTGTATTAGAGTTAAACGATTTAGTAAAAGCTTGTGAAGAAGAATTTGGTGTAAGTGCAAGTGCTGGTGTTGTTTTACAGGCAGCAACTTCTGCTCCTCAAGAGGAAGAAAAGACAGAATTTGATGTTGAACTTACAGAAGCAGGTCCTGATAAGATTAAAGTAATCAAAGTAGTTCGTGAAATTACTGGATTAGGCTTAAAGGAAGCAAAAGAAGCTGTAGAGAGTGCTCCAAAGGTATTAAAAGAAGCTGTTTCTAAAGAAGAGGCAGAAGAACTCAAGAAAAAACTTGAAGAAGTTAATGCAAAGGTTACATTAAAGTAATGAATTGAAACAAGTAAAAGGGCTGTTACTCAAACTAAAATGTTTAGGTTGAGTAACAGCCCTATTTATTGAAATTTTCGGAAAAATACTATACTTCTCCTAGTATATTTTACAAAAAGACGATTGACAGGTTAAATTTATTATGATATCATATAAGGTGCACTATTATGATAACGTATACCTATATTAATTCTATTATAACACAGAATTAGAAAAATGCAAATGTTTTTTCTACAAAAAGAACGATTATTTGGTAGTGATGCTATAAATTACCTAAAAAATTTCAAGGGGTGAAAACGTCAATGGATAAAAACAGAATACGTCCAATTAAAGTTGGTAAAGGCGTAAGAATGAGCTACTCAAGGCAGAAAGAAGTGCTTGAAATGCCAAATCTCATTGAAGTCCAGAAGGATTCCTATAATTGGTTTTTAAAAGAAGGACTGAAAGAGGTTTTCAATGATATTTCTCCGATTGCTGACTATAGTGGCCATTTGAGCCTAGAGTTTGTTGACTTCCAGCTTTGTGAAGATGATGTGAAGTATTCCATCGAAGAGTGTAAGGAACGTGATGCAACATATGCAGCTCCGCTCAAGGTGAAAGTGCGGCTTCACAACAAAGAAACAGACGAAATCAACGAACATGATATATTCATGGGTGATTTGCCGTTGATGACGGAAACAGGCACTTTTGTTATTAATGGTGCTGAACGTGTTATTGTAAGCCAACTTGTACGTTCCCCCGGAATCTATTATGCAATTGGACATGATAAGATTGGTAAAAAGTTATATTCCTGTACAGTAATTCCAAATCGTGGTGCTTGGCTGGAATATGAAACAGATTCCAATGATGTTTTTTATGTTCGTGTAGATCGTAACCGTAAAGTTCCGATCACTGTATTAATTCGTGCATTAGGAATTGGTACAAATGCAGAGATTTTGGAATTGTTTGGTGAAGAACCAAAAATATTAGCTAGTTTTTCAAAAGACCCTTCTGACAGTTATCAGGATGGTTTATTAGAGTTATATAAAAAGCTTCGTCCCGGAGAGCCACTTTCTGTAGAAAGTGCAGAGTCTTTGATCAATGGTATGTTTTTTGATCCTAGAAGATATGATCTTGCGAAGGTAGGACGCTATAAATTTAACAAAAAGCTGGCATTAAAGAATCGTGTCAGTGGTCTAGTTTTAGCAGAGGATGCAGTGGATCTCAATACAGGAGAGATTCTCGCAACAGCAGGAACTACAATTTCTGAAGAATTAGCAGTACAAATTCAGAATTCTGCTATACCATCTATTATGGTACAAACAGAAGAAAAGAATGTAAAGATACTTTCTAATATGATGGTAGATTTGAATTATTATATAGATTGCGACAAAGAGTCCCTTGGAATTACAGAAGAAGTATACTATCCTGTATTAAAGGGAATTTTAGAGGAATACGATAATCCAGAGGATATTAAAGCGGCAATTAAACGAGATGTAGCAGATTTAATTCCAAAACATATTACGAAAGAAGATATCATTGCGTCGATTAATTATAATATGCACTTAGAATATGGAATTGGAAATGCAGATGATATCGATCATCTGGGAAATCGTCGTATTCGTGCTGTCGGTGAATTATTACAAAATCAATATCGGATTGGTCTTTCCAGAATGGAACGTGTTGTAAGAGAGCGAATGACAACACAGGATTTAGAGGGAATCAGTCCACAATCTTTAATTAATATTAAGCCAGTGACTGCGGCAGTAAAAGAATTTTTTGGAAGTTCTCAGTTGTCACAGTTTATGGATCAGAATAATCCTCTTAGTGAATTGACACATAAAAGACGTTTATCTGCATTAGGACCGGGTGGTCTTTCTAGAGATCGTGCTGGATTTGAAGTACGAGATGTTCACTATTCTCACTATGGAAGAATGTGCCCGATTGAAACTCCAGAAGGTCCAAACATTGGTCTGATTAATTCATTGGCTTCCTATGCAAGAATTAATCAGTATGGATTTATTGAAGCTCCTTATCGAAAGGTAGATAAATCTGATCCAAAAAACCCAAGAGTTACAGATTTTGTTGTCTATATGACTGCCGATGAAGAGGATAAATATATTGTAGCTCAGGCAAATGAGCCAATTGATGCCCAAGGACACTTTGTAAATAATAATGTATCTGGTCGATATAAAGAAGAAACTTCTCAATATCAAAAGTCTAAGATCGATTATATGGACGTTTCGCCAAAGATGGTATTTTCTGTTGCTACAGCAATGATCCCATTTTTGCAAAATGATGATGCTAATCGTGCCCTTATGGGTTCGAATATGCAGCGTCAGGCAGTACCACTTTTGTTTACAGAATCTCCAGTAGTAGGTACTGGAATGGAAATGAAAGCAGCCGTAGACTCAGGTGTATGTATTGTATCGAAAAAGTCAGGAACAGTAGAACGTGCTACTTCAAAAAATATTCTAATTAAAAATGACGATGGAACAAAGTCAGAGTATAAGTTGGTAAAATTTGCACGAAGCAATCAAGGCACTTGTATGAACCAAAGACCGATTGTTACACGAGGAGAAAAAATACAGGCGGGACAGGTTATTGCAGATGGAGCATCAACAGCAGGCGGCGAATTAGCACTTGGAAAAAATCCATTGATTGGATTTATGACATGGGAAGGATATAATTATGAAGATGCTGTTTTGCTCAGTGAACGTTTAGTACAAGAAGATGTTTATACTTCTGTGCATATTGAAGAATACGAAGCAGAAGCTCGTGATACAAAATTAGGACCAGAAGAGATCACAAGAGATGTTCCGGGGGTTGGTGATGATGCCCTAAAAGATTTAGATGAAAGAGGAATTATACGAATTGGAGCAGAAGTCAGAGCAGGTGATATTCTAGTTGGTAAGGTAACACCAAAAGGAGAAACAGAACTGACCGCAGAAGAAAGATTATTGCGGGCTATTTTTGGAGAAAAGGCAAGAGAAGTTAGAGATACTTCCCTTCGTGTACCGCATGGAGAATATGGAATTATTGTAGATGCAAAAGTATTTACTAGAGAAAACGGCGATGAATTATCTCCGGGAGTAAATCAATCTGTAAGAGTCTATATTGCTCAAAAGAGAAAAATTCAAGTCGGTGATAAAATGGCAGGTCGTCATGGAAATAAGGGTGTTGTTTCTCGTGTCCTTCCGGCAGAAGATATGCCATTTTTGCCAAATGGTAGACCACTTGATATTGTCTTAAATCCATTAGGTGTGCCTTCTCGTATGAATATTGGTCAGGTACTTGAAATCCATTTAAGTTTAGCTGCACAAGTACTTGGATTTAAAGTATCTACTCCTGTTTTTGACGGTGCAAATGAATTTGATATTATGGATACATTGGAGTTGGCAAATGACTATGTCAATACTCCATTAGAAGATTTTAAGAAAAAATATGAGGATATTTTAGATCCAGATGTAATGGAATATTTAATAAAAAATCAGGACTACCGAAATGAGTGGAAAGGAGTTCCGATTGATAGAGATGGAAAAGTAAGACTTAGAGATGGGCGTACAGGAGAATATTTTGATGGTGCGGTAACAGTTGGATTCATGCACTATTTAAAACTTCACCATTTGGTAGATGATAAGATTCATGCACGTTCCACAGGTCCATATTCTTTAGTTACTCAACAGCCACTTGGTGGAAAAGCTCAGTTTGGTGGACAGAGATTTGGAGAAATGGAAGTTTGGGCATTAGAGGCGTATGGAGCTGCCCATATTCTACAAGAAATCTTGACTGTAAAATCAGATGATGTAACAGGGCGTGTTAAGACCTATGAGGCAATTATCAAAGGGGATAATATTTCTGAACCGGGAATTCCGGAGTCCTTTAAAGTGCTACTTAAAGAATTACAATCTCTTGCCTTAGATGTTACTGTTTTAGATGAAAACGGTGATGAAGTTAAGATGACAGAAAATATTGACTATGGGGAAGGAGATCTAACTCCATTAATTGAGGGAGAAGATAACTTCCGCTATGACGAGGGATATGAGGATGCCGGTTATAGTACGGTAAGCCCGGAAGAAGATGGCGAACTTTTTGATGTATTTGAAGACAGTGAAGACGAGGAAGATAACAGCGAAATGGATTTGCCAGAAAATGACGATTACGAAGAATAATTCGGAAGGGAGAACCCTAAATGTCAGCAGAGATGATAAATGAAAGCGTTAAAGAAATAACGTATGATGCAATAAAGATAGGTCTTGCATCGCCTGAAAAGATCAGAGAATGGTCAAGAGGCGAAGTAAAAAAACCGGAAACGATCAATTACAGAACATTAAAACCAGAAAAAGATGGATTGTTTTGTGAAAGAATTTTCGGACCAAGCAAGGACTGGGAATGTCACTGCGGCAAATATAAAAAAATCCGCTATAAAGGTGTAGTTTGTGATCGATGTGGTGTTGAGGTAACAAAAGCAAGTGTACGTCGTGAAAGAATGGGACATATTGAACTAGCTGCACCAGTATCTCATATCTGGTATTTTAAAGGAATTCCTAGCCGAATGGGATTGATCTTAGATTTGTCACCAAGAACTCTCGAAAAGGTGCTCTATTTTGCTTCTTATATTGTTTTAGATAATGGCGATACAGAATTGCAAATAAAACAGGTTTTAAACGAAAAAGAATATCGTGAGGCGTACGATAAATATGGTAATACTTTCCGCGTTGGTATGGGAGCGGAAGCAATTATGGAGTTATTACAAGCAATTGATTTAGAAAAGGAAGCAGTGGAGTTAAAGAGAGGACTTAGAGAGTCCAGTGGTCAGAAACGTGCCAGAATTATTAAAAGATTAGAGGTAGTTGAAGCTTTTCGTGAGTCTAGAAATCGACCTGAGTGGATGATTTTAACAGTTATTCCAGTTATCCCACCAGATCTTCGTCCAATGGTTCAACTCGACGGTGGAAGATTTGCTACTTCGGATATGAATGATTTATATAGAAGAATTATTAACCGTAACAATCGTTTGAAAAGATTATTGGAGTTAGGAGCACCAGACATTATTGTACGAAACGAAAAGAGAATGCTTCAGGAAGCTGTAGATGCTCTGATCGATAACGGCAGAAGAGGACGTCCAGTTACAGGACCAGGAAATCGGGCTCTAAAATCTTTATCAGATATGTTAAAAGGAAAACAGGGACGTTTTCGTCAGAACTTATTAGGAAAACGTGTTGACTATTCTGGTCGTTCGGTTATTGTTGTAGGACCAGAACTTAAAATTTATCAGTGTGGTCTACCAAAGGAAATGGCGATTGAATTATTTAAGCCTTTTGTTATGAAGGAATTAGTGTCAAAAGGTACTGCACACAATATTAAATCTGCCAAAAAGATGGTAGAGCGATTACAACCTGAAGTTTGGGATGTATTAGAAGAGGTTATTAGAGAACATCCTGTTATGTTAAATCGTGCACCTACTCTACACCGTTTGGGAATTCAGGCATTTGAGCCGGTATTAGTAGAGGGAAAAGCAATCAAATTGCACCCTCTTGTTTGTACTGCATTTAATGCCGATTTTGATGGAGATCAGATGGCAGTCCATTTGCCACTGTCTGTAGAAGCACAGGCGGAGTGTCGCTTTTTACTTCTTTCCCCAAATAACTTGTTAAAACCATCTGATGGTGGTCCAGTTGCTGTACCATCACAGGATATGGTACTAGGAATTTATTATCTTACTATGGGAAAGATGATAGACTATTCCAATGATCCAGAAAAAGCATCACAGGCATTAGAAACTTATGAAACTTATGATGAATTAAGACGTGCATTAGATGCTGGAACAATTTCAGGCGATACTCTGATTCGTTTTGTAGCTAATGAGCAGAAGGAACGTATTGTTATTTGTACTCCATTTGATCTTCTAGGACATTACTTTGAAGATACCAATATGGCATTACTGGCATATGAAAATAAAGTTATCACTCTACATCAAAAAATCCATGTAAAACGCAGTGGAAGAGATGTAGATGGAAATGAGATATTTAAAATTATAGAAACTACACTTGGAAGACTTATCTTTAATGAAATTATTCCACAGGATTTAGGATTTGTAGATCGTAGTAATCCAGAAAATTTGTTGCTTCCAGAAATTGATTTTCATGTAGGCAAAAAACAGTTGAAAAAGATTTTGGAAAAGTGCATTAATATTCATGGTTCAACAAAAACAGCAGAAACGTTAGATGCCATTAAGTCATTGGGATATAAATATTCTACTAAGGCAGCAATGACTGTTTCTATTTCAGATATGACTGTACCACCAAAGAAGAAAGAATTAATTGCACAGGCAGAAGCAACAATAGAAACGATTTCCAAGAATTATCGCCGTGGTTTGATGACAGAGGAAGAACGTTATAAAGCTGTTATCGAAACTTGGAAAGAAGCAGATGATGAAATTACAAAACAACTATTGAGTGGATTAGATAAATATAATAATATTTATATGATGGCAGATTCTGGTGCTCGTGGTTCTGAAAAGCAGATTAAACAGTTAGCAGGAATGAGAGGTTTAATGGCAGATACTTCTGGAAAGACGATTGAACTTCCAATTAAGGCAAATTTCCGTGAAGGTTTAGATGTTTTGGAATACTTTATCTCTGCTCATGGTGCAAGAAAGGGACTTTCGGATACTGCTTTACGTACTGCTGACTCAGGTTATTTAACTAGACGATTAGTAGATGTTTCTCAAGATTTGATCGTTCGAGAAACAGATTGTTGTAAAGAAAGTGAAGAAATTCCGGGAATGTGGATTAAAGCATTTACCGATGGAAAAGAAGTTATTGAAAGTTTAGAAGAACGTATTACAGGAAGATATTCTTGTGAAACTATCTATGATGATAATGGGGAAGTAATTGTAAAGAAAAATCATATGATTACGCCAAAACGTGCTGCAAAGATTGTTGCAACCAGTGTAGTCAAAGAGGCAGGATCGGATGCAAAGATCAAAATTCGTACTGTACTCACCTGTAAATCTCATATTGGAGTTTGTGCAAAGTGCTATGGAGCAAATATGGCAACGGGAGATGCTGTTCAAGTTGGAGAAGCAGTTGGTATTATTGCTGCACAGTCAATCGGTGAACCGGGTACTCAGCTTACAATGAGAACTTTCCACACGGGTGGTGTAGCAGGAGATGATATTACACAAGGTCTTCCACGTGTTGAGGAATTATTTGAGGCCAGAAAGCCAAAGGGTCTTGCAATTATTGCAGAATTTGGTGGCATTATTAATATTCGGGATACAAAAAAGAAGCGAGAAGTTGTTGTTACCAATATGGAAACATCAGAATCAAAAGCGTATTTGATTCCTTATGGTTCTAGAATTAAAGTAACAGAAAATCAGATTATTGAAGCTGGAGATGAACTCACAGAAGGTAGTGTTAATCCGCATGATATTTTAAAGATCAAAGGAGTTCGTGCAGTACAAGACTACATGATTCAAGAAGTACAAAGAGTTTATCGCTTACAGGGTGTGGAAATTAATGACAAGCATATTGAAGTGATTGTTCGTCAGATGTTAAAGAAGGTTCGAATTGAAAATAATGGAGATTCGGAATTCCTACCTGGAACAATGGTTGATGTTTTAGAATATGAGGATGGAAATGTTAAACTAAAAGAACAGGGCTTAGAATCTGCGGAGGGAAAACAAGTTATGCTTGGTATTACAAAGGCTTCCCTCGCAACAAATTCTTTCCTGTCAGCGGCTTCTTTCCAAGAAACTACCAAAGTTTTAACAGAAGCTGCCATCAAAGGGAAAATAGATCCTTTGATTGGTCTGAAAGAGAATGTAATTATTGGTAAATTAATTCCTGCTGGAACTGGAATGAAGAGATATCGCAATGTAAGATTAGATAGTGATATGAACGAAGAATTGATGGTATCAGAAGACATAGAAGAAAATGTAGAAACTGAAGAAATAGAAATTGATTACAAAGATGAATTATTTGATATTCCAGAAGAAGATTTATCGGAAGAAGATCTTTTTATAGATGAGGAATTAGCTCTACAAGACGAAGACGAGTAGAAAAAAGACCACTATTTGAAAGGGGAATAGTAAAAATTTTCCTTATCAGATAGTGGTTTCTACATTTTAATACATTTAATGTTTTATATTAAAAATAAAATTGTCAAATGCTGAAATGTATGATAGAATAGAGGACAAATATCAGATACTCGAAGTAGGTCTTGTTCAAACAAGAAAGGTATGGAAGTTACCATGAAAAAATTAATTATAGATAAAAAACTTTGGTTTCGACGCACATTTTTGATTTTATATGATATTGCAGCTATGGCACTTGCAGGTCTTTTAGCGCTTTTAACCAGATTTGAGTTTCGCTTTTATTCTATTGAAATAAAATATTTGGATAGTATGTGGAAATTTATGCCTCTTAATATTTTATTGACATTGTTTATTTTCTATCTATTTCGGATGTATCAAAGCCTTTGGGCATATGCTGGAATAACTGAGGTTCAAAATATTTTGTCTGCCTGTGTCATGTCAGCTCTAGTCCACATGTTAGAAATTTTGGTTTTAGATGGTCATATGCCAAGAACTTACTATCCACTTTATGGAGTGTATTTGCTTCTATTAATTTTATCTAGTCGTTTTCTATATAGAGTTTTAAGAATGAAGCGAAATCAGTGGATAGCTAAACGAGACGGCAACATAAAAAATGTTATGATTATTGGAGCAGGAGAAGCAGGAAGTACTCTGATTAAAGAAATTACTAATAGTCGTTTTCTTACTACTACAGTAAAATGTGTGATTGATGATGATCAAGATAAAATTGGAAGTTTTATTCATGGAATTAAAGTAGTTGGCAACCGAAATTTTATTACAGAAGCCGCTAATATTTACAATATTGATCAAATTATTCTTGCCCTTCCAAGTGTTTCAAGAAAGACTATCAAAGAGATTATTTTAATTTGTAAGGAGACAAATTGTACAATAAAAACACTACCGGGCATTTACCAGATGGTCAATGGTGACGTAACGATTAATCAAGTTCGGGATATAGATGTAGAAGATCTTTTAGGAAGAGAACCAGTAGAAGTCGATTTAGAATCTATTATTGGATATGTTACTGGAAAAGTAATTTTAGTCACAGGTGGTGGTGGTTCAATCGGAAGTGAAATTTGTAGACAGATTGCAGGACATCATCCAAAACAACTTATTATTGTAGATTTTTATGAAAATAATGCCTATGAGATCCAACAAGAATTGATACGAAAATATAAACAATTAGATCTAGTTGTATTGATAGCTTCTGTTCGTAATACAAACCGTATGAACCAGATTATGGAACAATATCATCCAGATATTGTATATCATGCAGCAGCTCATAAACATGTACCATTAATGGAAGTCAGTCCAAATGAAGCAGTAAAAAATAATGTGTTTGGGACATTAAAAACGGTAAGAGCAGCGGCAGATAACGGTGTAAAAAAGTTTGTTTTAATTTCCACAGATAAGGCAGTGAATCCTACAAATATTATGGGAGCTTCCAAACGAATCTGTGAAATGATTATTCAAAGTTATAATAGAAAATGTGCAACAGAATTTGTAGCTGTGCGATTTGGAAATGTTTTAGGTAGTAATGGAAGTGTTATACCATTGTTCCGAAAACAGATTGAAGAAGGTGGTCCTGTAACAGTAACTCATCCAGATATTGTAAGATATTTTATGACCATTCCAGAAGCGGTATCTTTAGTATTACAAGCAGGGGCATATGCAAAAGGCGGAGAGATCTTTATTTTAAATATGGGAGAGCCGGTTCGAATTTTAGATCTTGCCAAAAATATGATTCGGCTTTCGGGATTTGTTCCAGAAGAAGATATTCCGATTATATTTACAGGAATTCGACCCGGAGAAAAACTTTATGAAGAAGTTTTAATGGATGAGGAAGGATTACAAGAAACACCAAACAAAATGATTCGAATTGGTAAACCAATTGAATTTGACGAAGAAGAATTTTATATTAGATTGGCAAGATTAAAGGAAGTTTCTTACAATGAAACAGGAGATATTAGAGAGATGATTCATGAAATCGTTCCGACTTATATTCGACAAGAAGAAACAAAGATAGAAGAGGATTTAGAGAAAAAACAAAATGCTCTATGGGATTTAAAAATGGAACGAAAATCACAAGAAATGAAAAGTTTTATAGGAAAGACAGGAGAAAACACAAGTAGATGAAAAAAAAGATATTAATAATAGGAAAGCATAGTTATATTGCATCTAATTTTAAATCTTATCTTGCAGATGTTCATCCTGATTGGAATGTAGATCTCTGTGGAGCTTCTGATGGAGAATGGGAAACCATTTCTTTTTCAGAGTATAACTGCATTTTATTTCTTGCTGCAATTGTGCATAAAAAAGAAAAAGGAATAAATTATGATATTTATCGTAGAGTAAATTGCGATTTTCCAGTTGAAGTAGCAAAAAAGGCAAAAGAAGCAGGGGTAGAACAATTTATTTTTCTAAGTAGTATGGCTGTTTTTGGAAGCAAAGTAGAAAAAATTACACATAAGACACCTCCTAATCCAGATAGTTTTTATAGCCGTTCTAAATATGAAGCAGAACAAGAGTTAGAAAAATTAACGGATAATTGTTTTTATCTTGCAATTGTCCGTCCTCCTATGGTATATGGAAAAGACTGTCCGGGAAATTATGGAAGGCTTAAAAAATTAGCACAATGGACTTTTATATTTCCCAATACAAAAAATCGTCGTAGTATGATAGAGATAGGACAATTATGTAAAGAATTATGTAATATAGTAGAAAAAAACTTGTCAGGAATCTTTCATGTACAAGATGAAACTTATATAAATACAGCACAGATGGTCAAACAGATAAGAGAAGAATTTGGAAAAAACACATGGTTGATTTCATGGATGAACTGGATATTAGTACCACTAACAAAAAGAAATAGACTATTTAAAAAAGTATTTGGGAACCTATGGTATGAAAAAGATAAATAATTTCATCTATTTTCACCTAATTTAAAATAAAATCTTAAAAAACAATTGATGAGATTGGATACTTATGGTAGAATAAATAAAGTTACAAAACCAAAAAGATTTTTAATTTTGAAGGTGAGAGGAAATAGGGATGGGAACAAAAGAAGAAATATTTAAGAAAATTTATGATTCTATGTATAACGAATTACTTTGGTATGCGTGGCATCATTTAAGAAATAAGTCTTGGTTGGAAGATGTTTTACAAGAAACATTTCAAGATGTGTATCTAGCCCTAGATTTAGTAATAAATATAGAAAATCCTCGTGCATGGATTTATACTTGTCTTAAAAATAATTTGAATGAAATGATTCGTAAGGAATGGAAATATCAAAATTGTATTTCATATGAAAATGATCTAGCTGATATAGAAACAGATGGCAAAGATTTTGCTAAAGAGGTGACGGACAGAGAGGCATTACGTCAAGTAATGGGAGAGGAAAATTATAATGATATAGCTTTTCATTATTTGAGTGGTTATAGTCCAGAAGAAATTGCAGAAATTAAAAACCAAAATATAGGTCAGTATAAGATGCAGTTTTCGAGAATGAAAAGAAAAATGGAAAAAAGTTTAAAAAGAAAAGGGTTTGATAAGGAATAATAGTAAAGAAGGGGATCTATAATGGGTTATGTGATAAGGAAGTTGTTGCACTAAATTATAATAGTGTTACAGCTTTTTTTATAACATTTCAACAAAAATTGATTTTTTTAAAAAAAGTTGTTACAAAAATGCCGTTTCATGCAATGTATATAATAGAAGATGGAAAATCAAAATAGATTTACATTTTATTTAATTTTTGCTCATAGGCTGGAGTTTAATTTCTCCTGTTAAATTCCAGATGTTTTATAATGTTAAAACGACACTTTCCTGTGAGGTTTTAACGAAGGTATACATTGGCGTGTTAAATGAGAATGGTCTTCCAGTATTTTGATTAAAAATACTGGAGGATCACATCAAAAAAGGAGAGGCAAGTTTAGGGCTACTTGCAGGCGGTGAAACGTTAAAAAAAGAACACATAAAAATATCCCAGACAATGCTCCCTGTAAGCAGCATTTTAACTGTTTCACCGTTTAGAGCATATAGATAGATTTTAAAAATCAAAGAGCTGTTGCACTAAGAATTGAATATACAAGATATGATATTGACATAGAATTAAATTTCTCAATATCTTGTATTTGATTTCTTTTATGCAACAGCTCTTTTACAGTTATTTCTTATACTAAAGTAAAAAAACAAATATTCAGATATAAAGATTGTGAACATAAAATCCGATAAACTTTTTAGAGATATAAGTAAGAAAGACCGAAGTTTGGACAAAACAAGGAGGATGCTATTTGTCCATCAGCGAACCACATGGAGGTGTATATTATGGCAGTTGAAATATTAAATAAGGGAATGGCATATCGTGGAACATCAGTACAACAGCCGCAACCAGTGAAGACAGAAACTTTTTCACAATCTGTGGCAGAAGTACCTGTATCTTCCATCGAAGTTCGTTCCACAACAGTAAATTCTGGTATAAAAGCAGGAAGCGAAGAACAACAGGAACAACAGACAACGGATTCTAAAAGAATTCAAAATGCAGTAAATAATGCAAATACTCGCATGAAACATGCAAAAACCCGCTGTGAATTTTCTTATCATGAGGAAACAAAAAGGATTTCTATTAAAGTGATAGATAAGGATACAGAAGAAATTGTTCGTGAGATTCCACCAGAAGAAACTTTAGAGATGGTAGAAAAAATGTGGGAAGTAGCAGGAATTATGATAGATGAAAGACGTTAATAAGATTAATTTTGATTTTTAAAAGATAGGTATTGAAATAGATGTTTTTTTGATCTATCATAGAAAGGAGTATCAATATGCCGATTCGTATGACAGGTATGATTTCGAATCTCGATACTGATTCGATTGTAAAAGAACTGATGAAGGCGCAAAGCCAAAAAAAGGTAAAAATAGAGAATAAAATTACCTTAAATGAGTGGACAACAGAAAAATGGAGTGCTTTAAACGATAAAATTAAATCTTTTTATACAGGTATTTTATCAAAAGTTAAGATGCAGGGAGAGTATCAAACTAAAAAGGCTACTTCTTCCAATGAAGCAAAACTGACAGTAAGTGCTGCAATAGGTGCAACAAATGGTTCTTATACTATTGAGATAGAGCGTTTAGCAACTTCTCAAAGTATGACTAGTGCGAAGATCCCAGATAGAAAAGTACAAGAAACTGTTACAAATCCAGATGGAAGTACTACTACAACAGAAGTTGAAAAGCCTGTGACCACTTCAACAAAGTTGTCAGAGTTGAGTAGTGATTGGGGAAATAACAGTGTTATCAATATTCAAAACGGAGATAAAACAGTCGAATTTGAAGTGACAGAAAATACAACGATCAGTGATTTTATCAATACTTGTAAAAGTGCTGGTTTAACTGCAAGTTTTGATGCAGATCAAAAGCGTATTTTCCTCAGTTCTTCAGAGAGTGGAGAGGATTCGAAGTTTTCAATTACTACTTCTTCTATTAATAATACAGACATTTTAAATAAGAAAAAGGATTTAAGAGAAGAGTTTGGATATGAGTCTGCTTCAAGTACTACAAGAGTGGAAATTGACTCTTTAATTAATACGTATGTTTCAGAAGAGTGGGCAAGCGACGCAGAGGATACTGCTCTTAATAAATTAGAGAATCTATTAATTCAGACAACGACAACAGAATATATAAATGAGTTAAAAGATAAGTGGGAAAATGATCCTTCCAGTTTAGATGGCGATGCCAGAACTATGATGGATAATGAGGCCTCTATTGCAGAAACTAAATATAGGCAAGAATGTTTAGATAATAATAAAGATATCGATGAAGAAAAGCTAGAAAAGTTAAGAAAAGAAGCGGCTGCAAAGGCTGCAACTGAGTATGCAAAGCAAAAGAAAAGCGAATTTGATTCGGGAAGTGGAAAGGTAACTGGAAACCCTTATTTTGATAAAACGCAAAGAGTTCAAGAAATGTTACTTCAATATAAAATGGATGTCAAAAATATGGGTGGCAGTATTTCGACTGATGATGGAGAAGCAATAAGTAATCAAAAATTAGCTTCTTTGGGATTTGCGACAGTGAAAGATGGTATTGTCAGTACTTCGGCTCCAACAGATATGGGATTTGTAAAAGCAGAAAACAGTCAAATCAAATATAATGGAGCTACTATTACAGGCTCTACAAATGACATTACAGTAAATAATCTTACCTTTACTTTGAAAGATGTAACTGCAGGTGAAAAGATAAATGTCAATGTTTCTAATAATACCGATGGCATTTATGACATGGTAAAAGAGTTTGTAAAGGGATATAACGATCTGTTAAAGTCAATGAATGAAGCCTATAATGCTAAAAGTGCCCGTGGATATGATCCTCTTACTTCTGAACAAAAAGAGGCAATGACAGAGGAAGAAGTAGAGAAGTGGGAAACAAAGATTAAGGATTCCCTATTACGTCGGGATGATAAACTTGCAGGTGTTATTTCAGTAATGAGAAGTGCAATGCAGGGAAGTGTTACAGTAAATGGAAAAAGATATTCCTTAGCAAGTTTGGGTATTGGTTCTCCTGACTATACAGAAAAAGGATTGTTACACATTGACGGAAATGCAGATGATGCGTTAACCGCTGGCAATAAAGATAAATTGAAGAAAGCACTTAGTGAAGATCCAGACGCAGTTGCTAAGGTAATTACTACTTTGACTTCCAATCTTTATGATAGTTTAAGAGAAAAGATGAAGTCGTCCACTATGAGTAGTACGATGACAGCATATAATGATAAGCAGATGGACAAGGAACTGAAAAACTATAAGAAGGAACTTGAGAAAATGGAAGATAGGCTACAGGAGATAGAAGATAAATATTATAAACAGTTTACTGCAATGGAAGTTGCCTTATCCAAATTGAATTCTCAGAGTAACTCTTTTAGTTCAATTGCAGGTTTTAACTAAAAGGTAAATCACAGAAAGCGGAGGTATATGAATGGCTTCAAATGTAGCATTACTCTATCAGGGAAATAAAATTAATACAGCTTCACCAGCGGAACTGACTCTGATGCTTTATGAAGGAGCAATAAAATTTTGTAATAAGGCTCTTTTGGCAATGGAAAATAGGGATATTTTAAAAACAAATGAAAATATTAAAAAGGCAGAGAGAATTATAACAGAATTAAATGCTACATTGGATATGAAATACCCTGTGGCAAAAGATTTTGAAAATGTTTATACCTTAATCCATAAGCTACTTTTTCAGGCAAATATAAAAAAAGATCCTGAAACTTTAGAAAAAGCATTAGGTTATATTCGTGAAATGAGAGATACTTGGAAAGAAGTAATGCGCAGAAATAATATTTATGTACGCTAATATTTTATAAATTTTAAAATAAGTTTATATTTAAGAATGGATTTGGTAAGAAAAAAATACCAGATAGAATATTTGTTTTCTATCTGGTATTTTTGGTATAAAAGAAGAAAGGAGGATACTATGGATAAAAACAACTATACTACATTATTAGCTGTCATGACAGATAGTTTAAGAAGAAAATTATCTATATTAAATGAATTATTTGAATTGACAAGACAGCAAAATGCAGTATTAACGTTAGAGCCAGTTGATATAGATGAATTCAATTTATTAATTGAAAAAAAAGAAGAGCAATTAAAATTTCTCAGTGAATTGGATCAGGGATTTGATCAGTTATTTCAAAAAGTTAAAAGTATTATTTTGGAAAACAAGGAAACATATAAGATACAAATTACATCTATGCAGGAATTAATTAGACAAATTTCAGAAAAAAGTGTTAAAATTGAAACAATGGAAAAAATGAATCAAAAAGAGTTTGAACTTTTTATTTCTCAGAAAAAAAATCAGATTAAAAATTTTAAGATGAGTAATAAAACAGTAACCAATTATTACAAAAATATTGGTAATATAGAGTCAAATTCCTATCATTTGGATAAAAGAAAATAGAAGAAAAGTTTAAGATGGCTATAAAGTTTTTTTAAGGTTTGATCGATATATAAAACAAGTAAAGATATTTACTTAGAGTAGTAAATCAGTTCCAACAGCATGGATGCTGTTGAATATTCAAGGAGGAATCAATATGATAATACAACACAATATGACAGCAATGAACACTAACAGACAGTTAGGTGTTACAACTGGAAATCTTGCTAAATCCGCTGAAAAACTTTCTTCTGGTTATCGGATTAACCGTGCTGCTGATGATGCAGCAGGTCTTTCTATTTCAGAGAAGATGAGAGGTCAGATTAGAGGTCTTGACAGAGCATCTACAAATGCACAGGATGGTATTTCCTTAATTCAGACTGCTGAAGGTGCGTTAAATGAAATCCATAGCATTATCCAGAGAATGAGAGAACTTTCTGTTCAGGCTGCAACTGATACTAACGTTTCTGCAGACCGTAGAGCAATCGGTTCTGAGTTAGAAGAGTTAAGATCTGAAATTACACGTATTGCTTCAGAAACAGAATTCAATACTATGAAGCTCTTAAGTGGTGGTTTTGGAACAAAGAACTTACAGGTAGGTGCAAACAGAAGTCAGAGAATTAAGTTCCATATTTCCGATATGCGTGCAGATGCTATTGGTATTGGAAGAGCAGGATATTCTACTGTTAAAGACTTCGAAACAGCTACAGCATTTATCAGTACTGTGAATGCAGCTCTTAGTAAAGTTTCACAGCAGAGATCTTATCTTGGTGCTATCCAGAACAGATTGGAGCATACTATTGCGAATGCAGATAATACAGCAGAGAATCTGCAGGCTGCAGAATCCCGTATCCGTGACGTTGATATGGCTAACCAGATGGTATCTTACAGCAAGGATAATATCTTGCTGCAGGCTTCCCAGTCTATGTTAGCACAGGCAAATCAATCAAGCCAGGGTGTATTGTCAATTCTCCAGTAATTTTATTCAGTTTAACTGCAAATCAGGGGAACGGTTGTATAACTGTTCCCCTATTGTTATTTAAAAAATGTTTAGGGAGGATTACTACATGAATGAAACAAAAAATATTTTATCCTCATTAATAGAGCAAGTAAAGGATGTAATTGATAAGTTTTATCAACATTCAACTCGAAAAAGATTTATCTATTTTGATGATATATTAAAACAATTATTAGAGTTAGCGAATCATCTTTCTTTAGAAGGTGAACTAGGACAACATTATTTAGAAGAGGGAAGACTTCTTTCTGTTTTGACAGAGATGGCAAAGGCATTAGAACAAAAAGATGAAACATTATTGGCAGATATTTTACAGTATGACTTATTGGAACTGCTTACTGAAATGGAAAAAGATTTTGAATTAGGAAGGAATTCTGTATGAGTTACTGGGAAAGTAATATAGAAGCTTTAAAGGAAAATAATAAAAGAATATATAAATATTTAACGGAATTTCATACAAAACAACAAAAAGATAGTAGTTTATCTTTTATTACAGAAAACAGTAGAGATGCAAAATTATATACTATTATAAAAAAAGAACAAAAAGAGTATCGTTTGAATAGTTCTTATCGACCAGAGGAAGAGGCAAAACGCTGGGCAGAACAGTTTACATGGGAAAACGGAAGTTTAATTCGAATGTTTGGTTTTGGAAATGGCTATTTTTTAAAAGCGTTACTGCCTAAATTAAAGGAAAAAGATCATCTACTTGTTGTAGAACCAAGCATTGAAGTATTAGATTATGCATTTGAAAATTTTGATTTGATATCAATTATACAAGATACACATATTGAAATTTATTTATGGAATGAGATGTATGAAGACTTTCAGGGGGCTTTGTATCAATATATAAATTGGATGATGCTGAAACGACGTGTATATTGTGAACATCCACAATATGACCAATTATTTGAAGAAGATTTTTCAGAATATTTGAAAGTTCAGAGAACAGCCGATCTTTCAGCACTTTTAAATCGTAATACAGAAGTTAGATTAGGAAAAAAATCCGTAGATAATACGTTTAGTAATTTAAAATATATGAAAGGTTCTGCTTTAATCAATGATTATGTAGCAACATTACCAAAAGAAGTTCCAGTTATTATTGTAGCATCAGGACCTTCTTTGGATAAGAATGTTGATCTATTAAAGCAGGCAAAAGGACATGCGTTGATTATTGCATGTGATTCAGCACAAAGAATGTTGGCAAAACATGGAATTGTACCTGATACAGTAATAACAATTGATGCGAGAAAATGGCCGGGACATTTTAAAGAATGTGGTTTTGAAAAACTTCCTGTTTTGACCAATTTAACAGCAAATCATAATGTATTAAAATTAAATGAAGCAAAAAAGATTTGGTATTGTGATAGTAGATTAGAATTGGAACTTTTCAGACGGAGTGGGTTAAATGTTCCATTAGTAGGTGATACAGGTGGTTGTGTAGCGACAACTGCATTTTATTTGGCGGTTTGTATGGGATGTAAAAGGATTATTTTAGTCGGTCAGGATCTAGCTTACGACGGAAAAGTTTCTCATGCAGGAGGAAGTATTTCTCCTTTTAAAGATTCATCTGTAAGACATGTTCCGGGAAATGATGGCAATAAAGTAGTAAGTAGATATGACTGGATTGCATATCTTGATTGGTTTGAGAGAATGATTAGAAGAAATAAAGAGCTGATTTCTGTAGTAAATGCTACAGAAGGAGGAGCAAAGATAGAAGGAGCAGAATATATTTCTCTTCAAGAAGCGATTGATCGATATTGCAAAGTGGAATTTGATGCCGCTAAATTTTTTGATGAAGTTCCTTCTAGTATAACAGACGAATTATTCCAAAAAATGACTAATAGTATCGATGATATGGTTGAAGAGGTAGAAGAAGTAAGAAAAAATGCAAAACAGACAATAAAATATTGTAATGAATGTATTTTGGACTATAAAATAAAGCATTATGTTACGAATAATGCTGTTAGGATCAATCAAAAAATCATGGAACAAAATGAAAAAATTATGAAGTCCAGTTTATATGAACTGTTACAATGGCTATTTTGTGAGGAGTGTGTAGAAACCGTTCAAGAATTGAACGATTTTTATTATACAGAAGATGATACAAAAATAGAAGATAACGAGATTCTTACTACTTATACAAATAGTAGAAAGATTTTTGAATCAGTAGTGAAAGCATCTGAAATTTTAAAAGAGAAGTTAAAATTGGCAAAAGAGGAATTACAGGTAGATTAGAATTAATGAACATTAACATAAGAAAGGAATTGGCTCTCTATGAATATTTTGGCAATTATACCTGCAAGAAGTGGTTCTAAAAGTGTTCCAGATAAAAATATACGTTCAATGAATGGTAAGCCAATGCTTGCCTATTCGATTGATCATGCAAAACAATCGAAGTGGATTAATCGTGTGATTGTCAGTACAGATAGTGAACAGTATGCAGAAATTGCAAAAACGTATGGAGCAGAAGTTCCTTTTTTAAGACCTTTAAAATATGCACAAGATAATTCACCAGATATTGATGTTTTTTATCATGTTTTAACCGAGTTAAAAAAGACAGAAGGATATGAAGCAGATATTATAGTACATTTAAGACCGACCTGTCCGTTTCGTAGAATACAAGATCTCGATAATATGATTGAATGGATGCTTTCAGATAATTATTGTGATTGTATACGTAGTATTACGGTTGCAAAAGAGATTCCTTATAAAATGTGGTTAAAAAGTGGGGAAAAGCAAATTACACCATTAGTATCAGATATCCCTGAATGTTATAATATGCCAAGACAGAAACTTCCAAAAGCTTATTACCAGAATGCTTCTATTGATATAATCCGACCACGTGTTATATTAGAAGAAAGATCAATGACAGGAAAGGTTATTTATGGATATGAAATGGAAGATATTTATGATATTGATACAGAAGAGGAATGGAAACAGGCAGAGGAAAAATTAAGACGAGAAGAAGTTTTTAAAAAAATTGCTTCGGGTGGTTTAAGGTTTGTATTCGATATTGATGGCGTAATTGCAAAAATACATCCAAAAAATCAATATGATCAATCAGAACCAAATCAGGAAATGATTGATTTAATTAATCGTTTATATGAATATGGAAATGAAATTATTTTGTATACAGCAAGAGGCTATACAACAGGAATTGATTGGAGCAAAGTGACAAGACAACAGTTAAGTCGATGGGGATTAAATTATCATGAGCTTCATTTTGGAAAACCAAATGCTTCTTATTATATTGATGATCGGATGTTGGATATGAATTATTTAACCAGACTAATGGAAGAACATAAATAGAGGAAATGATGAAAGAGAATGCAGAAATTTCTAAAACAACAGAAAAAATTAAAGAACTTTTGTTTCTGATAGAGCGATGTATTTATTTTTTTAGAAAATTAAATTACGACAGAGCATTAAGATTGTTTTTTCAATGTAACCGAAAATTAGAAGAAATTTTAGAATTACTTTTTATTTCTATAAAAGACTGGAAGAAATATGGTATAGAGCTCAATATAACAGAAGTGACAGGTATGTTAGAAACACTTTTGCAAATACAAACACAAAAAGACTATATTTTATTGGCAGACTTATTAGAACAACAAATAAAACCTTGGCTTTTATTTTTACAAGAACAGGCAGGAAATTCAGGGATTATAGAGGGATTGGAAGAATTGCGAAAAGAATGTTTTAATAAGAATCTGAAAGCAATTCATGAACTTAGAGATGAAACAGAAGTAACAGAGGTACAATATCAGGAACTTTCTTTACTTTTAAAGATCTTAGAGTCTGAAATGTCAAAGCAAAAGGAGAGGGAATATCAATTAGAATATACTTCTTCAGGAGCCTGGACTTGTGCAGTAGAAAAAGAAAATAGACGATGGTATTTACATAGTAATGCTTCTCCACTTATGGAAGGTTTTTTATTAGCGGAGGAATGGTTGGAAGAAACCATATCAGAATATGGGATTTTTGGAATAGGATTAGGATATGCCATTCGAGCTTTTTATGAAAAGAGTGAATATATCCAAATATCAGTATATGAAACGAATGCCTCTATTCTTCGTATGGCAATGTCTGTTACTGATTTTTCTGATATGCTAAAAAGTAAACGAGTTAGACTTTATTATCAACCACTAGAAGAGGAACTACCAAAACAACTATCTCCTTTTTTGAGTACAGAAAAAAAATTGATTATTTTTGAGCCTTCTGTAAGAAATATAACTGCTGAGATAACAAAAAAATGGCTAGAAAATTGTTTTATTCAAATAAGTTCTATTCAAAATCAAAAGCTGCTTTTAGATGGTAACTTTGCAAAAAACTCTGCTAGAAAAGATGCGTCAATTGATTCATTGGCTATTGAATTTGCAGGAAAAGATCTGTATATTATAGCAGCAGGACCTTCTCTGGATAAAAATTATATGGCTTTAAAAAAACTTCGGGAAAAGGATAAAAGAGAAAAAAGCCTTATATTAGCTACAGGAACCGTATTTAAAAAGCTAATCACAGCAGGAATCCGTCCAGATTATGTTTTGGTAACAGATGCAAACCGGAGAGTATTATTTCAAATTGCTGGAGTAGAAAATGAAACTGTCCCAATCCTTTACCTTTCAACAGCATATTATGGTTTTGCAGAAAAGTATCAAGGAGAAAAATATATTGTCTGTCAAAAAGGATTTTCTCAAGCAGAAGAATATGCAAAGGAATGTGGATTTCCACTGGTACAGACAGGAGGTTCAGTAAGCACTACCGCATTAGATTTAGGACTCACATTACAATGTAAAAGAATTATTTTTTTAGGATTAGATCTATCTTATCCAGAAGGATTTGCTCATGCAGAAGGTACTTCCGGAAGAACGATTATAGATACCAAAGATTTACGAAAAGTAAAAGATATCTATGGAAATTTAGTTCTAACCAATAGAAGTATGGATATGTATCGAGAATGGATAGAACAACGAATTTGTTTAGAAAATAAAATTCCAATTTTAGATGCTACAGAGGGAGGAGTAAAAATAAAAGGAATGAAATTGACAACGATGCAGCAGTTATTATTGGAAGTATAAAAAAATGCCAAAGAAAATTTGAGGAGGAAAATAGAATGTCAGAAGGGAATCTGTTTGATGATTTATTTATTTTCGAGATGGCAAATAGTCATCAGGGAAGCGTAGAACATGGCATTGACATAGTACACGCAATGGGAAGAATCGCTAGAAAATATAATATCAAAGCAGCAGTTAAACTGCAATACCGCAACTTGGATACATTTATTCATCCAGATTATATAGGACGCAAAGATGTCAAACACGTAGAACGGTTTTTAAGTACCCGTCTGAATTATGATCAATTTTCTCAAATTGTAGAGGCGATTAGAGAAGAAGGAATGATAACAATTGTTACACCATTTGACGAAAGTAGTGTGGAATGGTGTATGGATCAGGGTATTGATATTTTAAAAATAGCAAGCTGTAGTTCCTTAGACTGGCCACTTTTAAATGCTGTATCAGCAACATACAAACCACTTATCATTTCTACAGGAGGAAAAACACTTTCTGATATTGATAAAATTTATAACTTTTTTACTCACCGAAAAATTCAATTTGCATTTTTGCATTGTATAGCAGAATATCCAGCTCCAATGGAACATTTACAACTAGATTTTATTGATCGAATGAATCGAAGATATCCAGAAGTTACAATTGGGTATTCTGGACATGAAGATCCAAATGATAATACAATTCCGATGCTTGCTATTGCAAAGGGTGCAAGAATTTTAGAGCGACATGTAGGACTTCCAACAGAGACGATTCGTTTAAATGCGTACTCTATGAATCCAGAACAGGCAGAACGATGGGTGGAAGCAGTATTAAATGCAAAAAATATGTGTCAGATGAAAAAAGAAAATACAAAATATGTAAGCCAAGAAGAAATAGATTCTTTAAATTCTTTGATGAGGGGAGTCTATTTAAAACACGATGTAAAAGCGGGAACACAATTAACCGCAGAAGATGTATTTTTTGCAATGCCATGTCATGAAAGACAAATGAGTAGTGGTGAATTTCAGGAAGGGACAGTTGCAAGTAAAGATTACAACAAAAATGAAGAACTCCATGAAAAAAGAAAAATTAGTGATATCAATTTAGCTAGAAGTGTAATTCATGATGCAAAAGGTATGCTATATGAAGCAGGAATAGCACTAGGAGAAAGTTTTGAAGTAGAACTTTCTCATCACTATGGAATGCAGCATTTTAGACAGTTTGGAGCAATCATTATCAATGTGATCAATCGAGAATACTGTAAAAAATTAATTATTGTTCTACCAGGACAAAAACATCCTTTACATATTCATAAAGTAAAAGAAGAAACCTTTCAGCTTTTATATGGGGATTTACAGGTAGAAATGAGTGATGGAGTTCATCCAATGAAGGCAGGAGATATCCAAACCGTTTTAAGAGGAGAAAAACATGCTTTTTCGTCCTTAAATGGAGCCATTTTTGAAGAAGTTTCAACTACTCATGTAAAAAATGATTCTTACTATGAAGATCCAAAGATTAGCAAGCTAGATCCAATAGAGAGAAAAACATATTTAAGAAAATGGTAATACAAAAGAAAATGAACTATAAGAGTGGAGGAAGGATATGAGTTCAGTAAAGCTTGGTTTAAGTTATTGGATGCAGTTATTTTTGATACCAATTTATTTTCTATCCTTCCTAATTCCTAGAAATCCAAAACTTTGGTTATTTGGAAGTACTTTTGGAAATCGATTCGCTGACAATCCAAAATATTTTTATTTATATTGCAACCAATTTCATAAAGACAGAAAAAATGGTGGGATTCGTGCCGTTTGGATTACAAAACAAAAAGAGATTGTAAAACTGCTTAGAAAAAATGGATATGAAGTATATTATAGGTATAGTTTAAAAGGGATTTGGTGCTGTTTAAGAGGAAAAGTTTATATATTTGATAACTATTCTAAAGACATTAGTTTTTGGCTTTCTGGAGGAGCAGTTAAAATCAATTTATGGCATGGAATTCCATTGAAAAAAATACAAAAAGATAACTGTTTTGATCAGGTGAGAAATTCAAAAAAGTGGAGTGATCGCTGGAGATATGCTCTTCGCCGTATGACAGATGAAAAACCCTCTCATTATATATTGACTACTTCTAAAAAATTAATTTCTATTTTTTCTTCAGCATTTGGTACAAAAAGAGTTTTAACTTCTGGTTATCCAAGAAATGATAGTTTATTGTCAGAAAAGATTTCTAATCTTAAAACAAAACAAGAAATACAAGATGAAAAGAGGCTTTTCAAAATTTATCAACAGGAAAAATTTGAAAAGATTATTTTTTATATGCCTACTTTTCGCGATAGTGAAGAAAAATTTTTCCATATCATATCTTTTGAAAGATTAAATAGATATTTATTGGAAAATAAGTATTTACTGTGTGTTAAATTACATCCAAAGTCAAAGTTAGAAAAAAAATTTCATGAATTAGAGAAGGAAAAAAGTCCTATAATTGTTTTACATTCCGAAGATGATCCTTACATTTTTTTAAAAAAGGCTGATATGCTCATAACAGATTATTCTTCCATTTTTTTTGATTATTTATATCTTAATCGACCACTTGTATTTTTTGATTATGATAAAGAGGAATATCTTACACATTCTAGAAAGTTTTACTTTGATTATAATAAGATCACACCGGGAAAAAAGGCAGAAACAATGGAAGAACTTTTTGCTGCTATTAACCAAGGCTTCGAATACAAACAAGAATGGGAAGAACAAAGACTTTATTTAAAGGAAAAGATTTTTGGATCAACAAACGAGTTAGCTTCTAAGAAGTTATATTCTGATATTATAAATATTATAAAATAATAATAAAAATATGACAAATTTACAGATGAAGTAATAGGAGAAGCCAAATGTATAGAATTCATGAAAAAGAAGATATGATATTATTGGAAGAAAAAGAAGTTAATACTTCTATCCTCTATAATATATTTTATAAAAACCCATATACAACTATTTATGTAGTATATAATGGAAGTACAGATAAACTTCTTGGTGTCATTACTTTAGGTGATTTTAGACGAAATCAACTAAAAGGAGCAGAATTAATAAATAAAAAATTTACTAGAGTAGAGGTAGGATGTGAAGAGGAAGCCATTAAAGTATTAAAAGAAAGACCAGATATTTTATCTATTCCCATTGTCGATCATAACAGTAGCTTGATAAAAGAATATATTACATATAACGATAATAAAACAGAATATTTAGTTTCTCTTAATATAATCAGAGAAATTATAGAAGAAAGTATTTTTTGGAATAGTCATTATAAAAAAGTTATTTTTATTGTAGAAGAGGGTTTTAGGGATATTCTTTTAGAATATCCTAAAAGCCAAATTTTTTCTGTAAGTACATTTACAATAGAAATGTTTAGTAAACAAAAAGATAGCTATTTTTGTGATTTTTCTTTTGAAGGTATGAAAGTAAGAGAGATTTTTTATAAAAAGTACAATTTGGAATATATTACATGGAACTATACTAATCTAAAAGAAGCAGAAAAAATTCTTCAAGATAGAACTAAGATGTATGATAAAATTGGCATAGTACCAACTTATCGTAATTTGTTATATGAAAATATTAAACATTGCAGTGCAATAATTTATAAATTAGATTTAAAACAATTCAGTTGGAATAAAGAATACAACTGTTATGAGTATTTAGGTAAATTGGAAGAAGAAATCGAATGTATTTTTTCATGATTCTGTTTTTTAGAAAATCCTTATATTACTGTAAAAAATAGAAAAATTCCTATTTTAGCACTTGATTATATAAAATGTAAAGAGTATATAGTGCAAAAGAGAGCAGTTGAGATTGATATTACCTATAATATTATACCAAAATTACAAGAAAAAGGAATATATTGTATAGTATTTGATTTATCAAAAAGTGATCGAGAACAACTTTTACAAACTTTTTCTGAAAATATAACTAAAAGGATAACATGGGATAGAGAATATATTAATGATGAAATGCTTTTTGAATTAAAAAATAGCACTGAAACTATTATTAAAAATGGTTTTATCCAAAATAAAGATTATTCTGGTAAGTACATAAATATTATACAGAATGAACGTTATACAGTAGGTAATCCAAAAACCTTTAAACATATGCTATATTTATTTGGTCCCTGTGTTATCAGAGGAAATTATGTAGAAGATAAAAATTCAATAGGTAGTATATTAAGAAAAAAGATAAATATAAATTACTATATTAAAAATTGTGCTTTTAGCTGGTTAGGAATGAATTATTCTATACGAAGTAATGTATATAAAACAGGAGATATTATTTTAATATTTTGTAATGATAGAACAATATTTACACAAAATGGTATTAAAGTTCATAGTGTAATAAAGGCATATCAAAAAGTTTCAGACTTACAAAATCATATATATGATACACTTTTGCACTGTGATAAAGTAGTAACAAAGTATATAGCAGATGAAATGTACCAAGTTTGTATACAAGAAGAACTTTTAAAAGAAAATACACCAAATATAAAAGAAGAAAGAAAAAAATTATTTGGAAGAGATAATACAAATAATACTATAATACCAGAAGAGTTTAAAGAATGGATTACTTCTATTAAAAAATATAAAATATCGAATATAAATAAAGCAGGTACGATTGTTATGAATTGTAATCCATTTACTTTAGGTCATAGATATCTGATAGAGGAAGCAAAAAAAAGATTAGATGTGTTATATATATTTGTAGTAGAGGAAGATAAATCATTTTTTTCATTTAAGGATAGATTTGAAATGGTAAAGATCGGTGTTTCTGACTTGGAAAATGTTATAGTAATTCCAAGTGGAAGATATATTATTTCTACAGAAACATTACCTGGTTATTTTGAAAAAGAAGAGCATCCAAATGTAAATTTAGATGCAACAGATGATTTGGAGTTATTTGCAGGAGTAATTGCAAAAGAATTTAATATATCAGTACGATTTGTTGGAGAAGAACCAAAAGATCCATTTACGGAACAATATAATAGAGAGATGGAAAGAATTTTACCTAAATTTGGAATATCATTTTATGAAATACCTAGAAAAAAGATTAGGGGGGGGGTAGAAGATGAAGTAATTAGTGCCTCTTTGGTTCGAAAATGTATGAAAGAGAAAAATTATGAGAAGATAAAAAGATTAGTCTTGCCAGATATATATAATTATTTAAAAGAACATTATTTTATGATAGAATAATTTTTGAAAGAACACATATAAAAAAAGTTTAGAAATGGAAGGTTTTATGGTAAAGATAATCTGTATCATAGGTAAAAGTATATCAGAGAAATTTTTGAAAGTTATAAATAGGTTAGATGAGGATGACAGAGAAATTCATATCTATGAAAATATGTCATACATAAAAGATGTACCATTAAAAATATTAAAGTATATGGAAGAGCTTTATAAAGAAAATACAATATTTTGGATTCTGACAGATAATAAAGAGTTAATCAATTTGATATATCGAATTTATAATCAGATCATAGATAGATTTCTTTTATTTACTAGAGAAAATAGCATTTACCACTTTGGGTCACCATATTGTGAACTTATGAAACAGAATATTATACCAGAAGAGGGGTTAGAAAAGCAGATTGAGATTTTTGAAGAGAATATTATCTTAGAAGAAAAAAATGTTATCTCTAACAATGAAAACAGTCATGAAAAGATACAAAAATATTATTTTTTAAAAGGGAAGCTTTATTTATTTGAACCAATTTTAGCACAAAAAGGAAAGAAGATAATTCTTTTTGCAGACGAAAAGAAGATAAAAAAATTTGAGGTTCATTGTTATTGGATTTTTAAAGGAACTTGGATGCAAAAACAATTATTCTATATAAAAAAATATGCTTATATTGGTTTATATGAGAGTATTTCAGATGAGATTAGACAGTTTTTAGAGCAATTAACGGACAAAATAATAGAGTTAGGATATTTTCATAAAGTATTTTTGGTTAGAATGTTGTCAGATCTATGTGACTGTTTACGAGAAGAAGCAGGAGAATTTAAACTATTGATTTATTCTTTTCTTGTGTTAAAATTTAAAATGGGATGTTATACAAAGGATATGGTTCAACAGATCCAATCAAAAAAGTTTACAATTTATAATCAAATATATCTTTGGGGGCAGTTAAATAGAATTGGGCTGATATATCCAGAGTTAAAAAGCATTGATTCAAAAATTTTATATAGAAATATATTGAATCGATTTAGAGAGGAATTAAAAGATTACTTAATGCCAATTCCACACAAAGAACGTTCAAAAGATTTTATTCTAGTGATAACAGTACAATTTTTATCAGAGGGTCATGCACCCACAAGAACAGTATTGGAAAGAATTTATACTCTGGGAAAATTGATGGGGAAAAAAGTTTTTTTATTAAATACAAGAGAACTTACAACTATTTTGGGATATTTTCCATTATACGACGAGTATCGTAGAAATATTATAGAAGACTATGATACGAAAGAAAAATACTATTATAAGGATTACGAGTTCCCATTTTACCAAGTTCCTGACGAAATGCCAGAGTTTGGAAGAGTAGAAGAAATTCTAAAATTTATTAGAAGGATTAAACCTTATATGATAATGGTAATTGGAAATGCAAGTATTGTTGGATCTCTATGTGGAGATATCGTACCAACCATTTGTATTCCTGTTACTTTTTCTACTATTCCATTTAAGAACAATCAATATATCTGTGTTGGTAGACATTTAGAAGATGAAGAAAGAACAAATTTAAAAGAAGCAGGATATCCTATAGAACATATTATAGAAGGAACATTTACATTTGAATTAAAAAGACAACAAAGAAAGTTTACAAGAAAACAGCTAGGACTTCCAGAAGATAAATTTCTTTTAATTGTGATAGGAATAAGATTAAGTACAGAATTAAATGAAACTTTTTTTAATTATTTAACACAGACATTTGTGTATGGCACCCATTTAGTTTTTGTTGGAAAATTGGATAATTATGATGATTGGTGTGAAATGTATCCGAATCTAAAAGAACATTCTACTTCGTTAGGAATACAAGAAGATGTACTTGCAATCGCAGAACTTTGTAATCTATATATAAATCCCTATCGTATCGGCGGCGGTTTTTCTTTGGCAGAGTCTTTTTCTAAGGGATTACCGGGAGTTACGATTAATTTTGGAGATGTTGCTGCTGCCGCAGGTTCAGATTTCTGTGTGGAAAATTATAAAGAGATGGTTTTGCAGATTAAAAGGTATATTGAAGATAAGGAATATTACATAAAGATGTCAAAAAAAGCAAAAGAAAGAGTAGAACAATTAACAAATTCGAAGGCTGCTATGGAAGAAATTTTAGAAAAGGCAGAGAAAGGAAGTCTATTTTTCTAGCCAGAGTTGGAGAGTATTATATGATATCTATTAGTGCATGTCTAATCGTAAAAAATGAAGAGGCGGTTCTTTCTAGGTGTTTAAGATCCATTCAGGAAATTGCAGATGAGATTATTATTGTAGATACTGGTTCTACAGACCATACCAAAGAAATTGCAGCTAAATTTACTGATCAGATTTTTGATTTTGCTTGGACAAATGATTTTTCAAAAGCAAGGAATTTTTCTTTTTCTAAGGCGACAAAGGAATATATCTATGTGGCAGATGCAGACGAAGTTATTGACGAGGAAAATAGAAAACGTTTCTTACAATTAAAACAGGCTCTATTGCCAGAGATAGAGATTGTTCAAATGTATTATGTAAACCAGTTACAGTATAATACAACCTATAATTTTAACCGAGAATATAGACCAAAGTTATATAAACGACTTCGCACCTTTTGTTGGGAAGAGCCTATTCATGAAATGATACGACTGACTCCTATTATTTATGATAGTGAAGTTGAAATACAACACTGTCCAATTTCAGATCACTCAGGAAGAGATTTCTATATTTTTCAGCAAATGTTAAAAGATGAAAACAAGTTGTCGAAACGATTACAGACGATGTATGCAAAGGAACTTTTTATTGCAGGAACAAAGACCGATTTTTTAGAAGCAGAGGTATTTTTTGAGAAACTTTTGTCTAAGGATGGAATTTCTGAAGAGGAGATTCGTCAATGTCAATGTGTACTTGCAAGATGTGCAAGATTGAAGAAAGATAAAGAGTCTTTTTTTAAACACTGCTTAAAAAATATTGCTTTAAATCCACCGTCTTGTGAGGTATGTTTTGAATTGGGAGAATATTTTTTAGAAAATTTAGATTATGAGGAAGCAACCATTTGGTATTATAATGCTGCCTATGAAACACAGCCAGAACTGGCTGCAAAGTATGGGGCTGAATTGGCATTAAACCGTTTGGCTGACTGTTATTCGGCTTTAGGAAATAAGGAAGAAGAAAAAAATTATCGAAAGTTGGCACAAGAAATAAAAGAAAAAAGATAAATTTTCCATAATAGGGAATGAAAAATACTTCTAATTGCTATACTATAGATTGACTTCATACAATTTCAAAGTACTGCCCGATAGTTAAGATATCGGGGAAAGGAAGGAAGAATGACAGATGTGATTTTAGCAGCGGCTGTCTTTGGAGGAGATCAGGCTGTAAAGAGATTTATGGAAAAGAAGCTAAACTTTCATGAGGAAAAACCAGTTTGTAATGGTTTTATGACATTAACAAAACATCATAATAGTGGATCTGCTGGTAATTGTTTTCAAGGTAAAAAAGATCTTTTAATTGCAATCAGTAGTGCAATACTTGGAGGCGTATGTGTATTATTAGCAATGATTAAAAAAAGACAGGGAAAAGTGTATCTTCGATTGGCGTACAGTCTAATTTTAGGAGGAGGATTTAGTAATCTTTATGACAGACTGACACTAGGATATGTAGTAGATTACTTCCGTTTTTCTAAAATGCCAAAACCAATCAGAAAATTAGTATTTAATTTTGCAGATATTGCCGTTTTCTTAGGTGGTTTTCTTGTCCTTTTGGGGAATATAGGTTTTTCAGAAGAAGTGTCTTAATCTATTTTATTATAGGGATAAAAATGGAGCTGCTAAAAAGCAGCTCCTTAGTATATATGTAATAATATTTTCCTAAAATATTTGTGATCTCAGCAATAATCGAATACAGTAGTAAATCTAGATCTTTTAATCTGACGTAAAGAAGCTATGGAAATAACTATTTGAGTGATTGTGCAAATTTTTTGTGTGAATATACTTCTGACTTGCAGTATTGTACTACTAAACGTCGGTCTGAAATAAAAAATGAATAAATCCTATTTTGGATACTTGAGTGCTGCTCCTATAAAGCCTTCAAAAAGAGGATGTGGAAGATTTGGTCTAGACTTAAATTCAGGATGCGCCTGTGTTGCAAGAAACCAAGGGTGTTGTGACAATTCAATCATTTCAATAATAGTTCCATCTGGAGATAATCCAGAAAGTATCATGCCATTTTTGATAAGATCGTTTCGATAGGCATTATTGACCTCATAACGATGTCTATGACGTTCTAAAATCGTTTCTGTTTGATAGACTTGAAATGCTTTACTTGTCTTTTCCAAAATACAAGGATATGCACCAAGTCTTAATGTTCCACCAATATCTTTTACTCCATTTTGTTCTGACATTAGATGAATAACTGGATGAGTGGTATCAGGATCTAATTCAGTACTATGAGCATCTGTATAGCCAACAACATGACGAGCAAATTCTACAATTGCAAGCTGCATTCCAAGGCATAGTCCGAGAAATGGTATATTCTGTTCTCTGGCGTAACGAATTGCCTCGATTTTTCCATCAATGCCACGATCTCCAAAGCCTCCGGGAACTAAAATACCTGAAACATCACATAAAAGAGTAGCTACATTTTCTCTTGTAACAGTTTCAGAGGAAATCCATTTAATATGGACAGTAGCATTATGTGCAACTCCACCATGCTTTAGAGATTCTACAACACTAATATAGGCATCATGTAACTGTGTGTATTTTCCAACTATAGCGATGTTCGTTTCTTGGATGGGATGTTTTAGTGAGTTTACAATATATTTCCATTCGCTTAAATTAGCAGGTGGACATGGAAGGTTAAGACATGCACAAACAACATCAGCCAGATGTTCTTCTTCTAACATAAGAGGAACTTCATAAAGAGTTTCGGCATCTAAGTTTTGAAGGACATGATTACAAGAAACATTACAAAAGAGTGCAATTTTTTCACGAATTTCTGTCTGCAAAGGAAATTCTGTGCGACACATAATAATATCTGGTTGAAGTCCCATACTTTGAAGATCCTTTACACTTGCTTGAGTTGGTTTCGTTTTCATTTCGCCAGAAGCTTTTAAATAAGGAATTAAAGTCACATGAATCAGCATAGTATTTTCTTTTCCAATTTCATGTTGAAACTGGCGGATTGCTTCAAGAAATGGCTGGCTTTCAATATCGCCAACGGTTCCCCCTACTTCGATGATTACAATATCAACATCTGAATTTTTACAAAAGCGACTTTTAATTTCGTTTGTGATATGAGGAATTACTTGTACTGTCCCTCCTTCAAAATCTCCACGACGTTCTTTAGAAAGTACAGTCCAGTAAATTTTTCCTGTAGTCACATTAGATTCCAAAGATAAATTTTCGTCGATAAAACGTTCATAATGTCCCAAATCCAGATCCGTTTCTGCCCCATCTTCTGTCACAAATACTTCTCCATGTTGTATTGGGTTCATAGTACCCGGATCGATATTAATATAGGGATCTAATTTTTGCATCGTTACACGATAACCTCTTGCTTTTAATAGCCTTCCTAACGAAGCGGCAGTAATTCCCTTGCCAAGACCTGATACAACTCCTCCAGTTACAAATACATACTTTACTCCCATAACATCCTCCTTATAAAATAAGTGATAAAATAAAAAAGCATTTAAAACGAAATAGTCCTCATTAGTCGCCGATAAACATCGAAACGTCTTTGCTTCGGTGACAATAGAAAACACATTGGTTTTAAATGCGATACGATATATATATCCTAAATCTTGGTATATTATACAACTCTTTTGATAAGAGATCAAGTAATTTTATAGAGAAATGAAATGAATCACAAAAAATTCAAAAGTAACCGCTTGATTTATGGTAAGACTAACATTATAATGGTTCTTATTGAAAATAAAAAAGCGGAGGAGGTACGGATGGATAATAAAAACCAGAACAGTGGTGGAGATAAGAAAAATAATAAAAAACCACCAAAATCAGGATGGATCATCTGTTTGGTCGCAGCCTTGGTCTTAGTAATTTTTTTCTCCTATATGTCAAAGCAGATGGATGCTGCTGCAACGCAAGAGGTTACGTATACAGAATTTCTGCGAATGATTGAAAATAATCGAATCAAAGAGGTAAAGTTAGATTATGATAAAGGAAAGATAACAATTTACCCTTCTAAGATCAATGATCAACAAAGTTATGGCATCACTTATTATACAGGTATGGTCAATGATTCAGAGTTAATTGAGAGATTAAATAAAGCAGGAATTACGGTTGGCAGTCCTTATGTGGATAAAAGTACAACTATCATTGATATTTTACTAGCATATGTTTTACCGTTTGTTATCATCTATGTCATTATGTTCTTTTTATTTCGGATGCTTACAAAAAGTGGCGGTGGTATGATGGGTGGTGTTGGAAAAAGCAATGCTAAAGTCTATGTAGAAAAGGAAACAGGAGTTACTTTTAAGGATGTTGCAGGACAAGAGGAAGCGAAAGAGTCTATTAAAGAATTAGTTGATTTTTTACACAATCCTGGGAAGTATACACAAATTGGAGCAAAACTACCAAAAGGCGCTCTTTTAGTAGGTCCTCCTGGAACAGGAAAGACACTACTTGCTAAAGCTGTTGCAGGAGAAGCAAAAGTTCCTTTCTTTTCCTTAGCAGGTTCAGATTTTGTAGAGATGTTTGTAGGAGTTGGTGCTTCTAGGGTAAGAGATTTATTTAAACAGGCACAAAGTCAAGCTCCATGTATTGTGTTTATTGACGAGATTGATGCGATTGGAAAGAGCAGGGATTCCCATTATGGAAACGATGAGAGAGAACAGACTCTAAATCAACTTTTATCAGAGATGGATGGATTTGATACTTCAAAAGGAGTTGTCATTTTAGCAGCAACGAATCGACCAGAAGTATTAGATAAAGCACTTTTGCGTCCGGGAAGGTTTGACCGTCAGATTGTTGTAGATCGCCCTGATTTAAAAGGAAGGATTGAGATTTTAAAAGTACATGCAAAAAATGTACTCATGCACGATTCTGTTGATTTAGATGCGATTGCTTTAACTACGAGTGGTGCGGTAGGCTCAGATTTAGCCAATATTATTAATGAGGCGGCGATTTTAGCAGTAAAAGAGGGAAGAGCTGTAGTAACACAAAACGATTTGTTAGAATCTGTTGATATGGTAATTGCGGGTAAAGAGAAGAAGGATCGTATCTTGAAATTAAGAGAAAAGAAGATTGTAGCATATCATGAAGTAGGTCATGCACTCTTAACAACATTAGAAAAGAATGCAGAACCTGTACAAAAGATTACCATTATCCCAAGAACAAAAGGATCTTTAGGTCATGTTTTACAGGCACCAGAAGAAGAGAAGTTTATGAGTACAAAAGAAGACTTGCTCGCTCAGATTGTGATTTATCTAGGAGGAAGAGCAGCAGAGGAATTGATATTTCATTCTATTACAGATGGTGCTGCTAATGATATTCAACAAGCAACTGCTCTTGCTAGATCGATGATTACTCAACGTGGTATGTCAGACCGATTTGGACTGATAGCATTGGAATCGATTGAAAACCGTTACTTGGACGGGCGCCCTGTGTTAAATTGTGCAGATGCAACAGCTGCTGAAATCGATCACGAAGTAATGGAGATGTTAAAGAAAGGATATGAACGGGCATATCAATTACTTTCAGAAAATAGAGAAGTTATGGATAGGATTGCGGAATTTCTCATTGAAAAAGAAACGATTACAGGAAAAGAATTTATGGAAATATACCATGAAATAAAAGGACAGTCAATAGAGCAACCGCCCGCTTTAGAAAAAGATAAAGGAGAAGAATAATGGAAAATAATGAACTTAGACAGCAACAGATTGAAGCATTAAAAACACTTTATGATTATAACAAACGACTGATTTATGCTATACCACAGTTGACAGAGGAATTAAATGAAGACAAAAAACCAGATACAGAGGAATATCAGCAAAAGATTGTAGAGGGTTTAAACTGGGAAATCCAAATTTTAAACAGAACAATGGATTTGATTAATGAGGAAGAAGAAAAAATTTCTAAGGAAAGTATCAATAGTCATATTAAAATATTAGAACAGGCATTACTTTCTAAAGAGGATACTTTGATTGCAAAAGCGATGGAGCAAGAGATTTTGCCTGTATTAGAACAAATTGATGAGGTTATATCAGAGTTTCTTTTAAAAGTATTATAAAAATCAGAGTTTAAGATAGGGCGGCAGGAGGGTTGTTGCAGATTTATCATGCAGCAGCCCTTTTTTTAGGGAAAGGTGTGAAGAGATGTTTGATATAGAAGAAGAACTTAAAAAACTTCCAGCAAAACCCGGGGTTTATATTATGCACGATAAAAGTGATGCAATCATCTATGTAGGAAAAGCAGTTAGTCTAAAAAATAGAGTTCGCCAATATTTTCAGAATAGTAGAAATCTTACTCCTAAGATTTCTCAGATGGTTGCCCATATCGATCATTTTGAATATATTGTGGTAGATTCTGAAATAGAGGCGTTAGTATTAGAGTGTAATCTGATCAAAGAACATCGTCCGAAATATAATACTATGTTAAAGGATGATAAGGAATATCCCTATATCAAGGTGACAATAAATGAAACATTTCCAAGAGTTCTAATTGCAAGGAAACAGAAAAAAGATGGAGCAAAGTATTTTGGTCCTTATCCAAATGGCAGTGCAGTAAAAGATAGTCTGGAGTTGCTTCGAAAATTATATTATATACGAACTTGTAATCGAAACCTTCCTAAAGAAATTGGCTCAGAGCGTCCTTGCCTTTATTATCATATCAAACAGTGTAAAGCACCATGTCAGGGATATATTACAAAAGAGGAATATCAAAAGTCGATAGAACAGGTAATGGAATTTTTAAATGGAAATTATGAAATTGTAGCAGAACAGTTAAGACAAAAGATGCAAAAAGCATCGGAAGATTTGGCATTTGAAGAGGCAGCAGAATATAGAGATCTGTTAGAATCGGTACAAAAACTATCACAAAAACAAAAGGCTTCAGATACAAATAGTATAGATAGAGATATTATTGCATTCGTTACAGCACAAGAGGAAGCAGTTGTCCAAGTATTTTTTATTCGAGAGGGAAAAATGCTTGGAAGGGAACATTTTTATCTAAATGGCATAGAAAAAGAAAAACGCAGTGCAATTATGGCAAACTTTATAAAACAGTTTTATTCTGGAACTCCATATATTCCAAAAGAATTATTGTTATCGGAAGAGCCAGAGGAATTAGCACTTTTAGAAGAATGGTTAAGTATGAAACGAGGAACGAAAGTATATTTGCATGTTCCTAAAAAGGGGGAGAAAGAACAATTAGTAGAGTTAGCGAAAAAGAATGCTTCTATGGTATTACAAAAAGATTCGGAAAAAATAAAGAGAGAAGAGGCAAGAACATTTGGAGCAATGAGAGAAATTTCTGGATGGCTTCATCTTGAAAATCTTCAGCGAATTGAAGCATATGATATTTCTAATATCAGCGGATTTGAGTCTGTGGGTTCTATGGTAGTATATGAAAATGGGAAAGCGAAAAAGGCAGATTATCGAAAGTTTCGAATTCAATCTGTGAAAGGACCAAATGATTATGCAAGTATGTATGAAGTACTGACCAGAAGATTTGTCCATGCTAAAAAGGAAAGTGAGGAACTTTTAAAAAAGAATATGGATTTTAAGTTTGGAAGCTTTACGAGATATCCTGATCTGATTTTGATGGATGGAGGTCGTGGACAAGTTAATATAGCACTTCAAGTACTTTCAGAACTAAAACTTGTTATTCCAGTATGTGGTATGGTAAAAGATGAATCCCATAAAACCAGAGGTTTATATTTTAATAATATAGAAATTCCAATCGATACACATAGCGAAGGATTTCGTCTGATTACAAGAATTCAGGATGAAACACATCGATTTGCAATTGAATATCATCGTTCTTTACACAATAAAACACAGATAAAGTCGATTTTAGATGAAATTGAGGGAATTGGTCCTACCAGACGAAGGGCTTTGATGAAACACTTTTTATCTTTAGAAGCAATAAGAAATGCCACAATAGAAGAATTAGTACAAATATCAGAAATGAATCGTAGTGCAGCAGAAGCAGTTTATCATTTTTTTCACCCATAAAAAGTCTTCTTATATTGTCAGAGTTCTTGCTTTGTGCTATAGTTTAAGAAATCAGAGTCGTTATGTGCAAAGTTTTTATACAGCCAAATTCATAGGTTAGAAAGGCATGGTTATTAATATGGAGAAAGAGGTTAAATTTAGTGTACAAATGACAATTAAAACGATGTATTCTTTTTTGATGTATCATGGATATCATGGTTTTGCAGGAATCGCCAATCTGATTCTCAGTGGAGGAGCGATTGGTTTATTGATTGCAGGGGTTGGAAAGGGAGATTCTTTTGCAAGACTGATGTTAGTTTTAATTGCTCTTTTATTTACAGTGATTAATCCGATTTATCTGCTTTATAAGGCAGCAAAACAGGTCAAACTGACACCTATGTTTTTAAAACCATTAAACTATGTAGTAAATGAACAAGGGATTTTAGTTAGTCAGGAAACAGAAAAACTTTTAACTGAATGGGAAGAAGTAATAAAAGTGACAGAAACGAAACAGGCATATTATATTTATTTATCTTTAACCCGTTCTTTTTTGTTTCCAAAAGAGGCTTTAGGAGATCAAGAACAGATATTTCGAGAAATTCTTCGTAAAGAAGTGGACTCTAAAAAATGTAGACTAAAATAAACACTTACTAGATAGAAAGGATAAAATGGATGGTAATAGAGAGTTTTTGTACAAAGGATACATTTGAACTGGGAAAACAAATAGGAATGACTGCAAAATCAGGAGAGGTATATTGTTTAAATGGAGATTTAGGAACAGGAAAAACGGTTTTTACACAAGGTTTTGCAGAAGGATTAAATGTTTCTGAACAGGTGAATAGTCCCACTTTTACAATTCTTCAAGAATATACAGATGGAAGACTACCCTTTTATCACTTTGATGTGTATCGATTAGAAGAAAGTGAAGAGATGGAGGAAATAGGATATCTGGATTATTTTTATGGAGATGGAGTTTGCTTAATTGAATGGGCAGATCAAATAAAAGAGTTATTGCCTAAAGAAAGAATAGAAATTCAGATAAAAAAAGATTTAACTAAAGGGTTTGAATATCGAAACATTGATATTAATCGTAAAGAAAAGATAGAGAATGGAGTAAATTATGAAAATATTAGCAGTTGATAGTTCTGGATTAGTAGCCTCTGCGGCGGTAGTGTCAGAAGAGGGAATGTTAGCAGAATATACAATAAATTATAAAAAAACACATTCTCAGACGCTACTTCCTATGATTGATACCATTATGTCTATGTTAGAATTTGATTCTAAAATGTTAGATGCTATTGCAGTATCTGCAGGTCCGGGTTCTTTTACAGGTCTTCGGATTGGGGCTGCAACAGCAAAGGGGTTGGGATTAGCTTGGGATAAACCTCTGATTTCTATACCAACAGTAGATGCCATAGCCTATAATTTATTTGGGGTAACAGATCGGATCTGTCCTATTATGGATGCAAGAAGGTCACAGGTTTATACAGGAATTTATTCGTTTAAACAAGGAGAATTTCAGGTTTTAATGGAACAGTCTGCTATGGGGATTGAAGAACTTTCCAAACAGTTAAATCAAGAAAAAACTCCAGTGATCTTTTTGGGAGATGGAGTACCTGTCTATCAGAGTGTTTTAAAAGAACTACTTTCTATCCCTCATTACTATGCTCCCTGCCATGTAGCAAGACAACGGGCAGGGGCAGTAGGAGCACTTGCATTAAAACAGTTGGCAGATAAAAAGACTGTATCCGCCAAAGAGTTTGTTCCTGTGTATCTGCGTATGGCTCAGGCAGAGCGGGAACGATTAGAAAAAGAACAGTCACAACAAGAAGATATAGTATGATTTTAAGATCTATGCAGCAGGAGGACTTTGCAGAGGTTGCAAAATTAGAATCCGAAATTTTTTCAGAGCCATGGAGTGAAGAAAGTTTCAAAAAAGCAGCAACTTGTCCAGAAAATCTTTATCTAATAGTAAGAATAGATAATAAACTTTGTGCGTATTGTGGTTTTTGGGGTATCGCAGGGGAGGGACAGATCACCAATGTGGCAGTTCATCCAGATTACCGAAGGCATGGTATTGCAAGAAAGATGTTAGAAGAATTATTAAGACAGGGAATAGAGCGAGGACTAAACGCATTTACTTTAGAAGTACGTGTTGGAAATTTAGGTGCACTAAGACTATATCACTCATTAGGTTTTCAAGATGCAGGAATCAGAAGACAATTTTATAGTCATCCCAAAGAGGATGCTATGATTTTATGGCTGATAAAAGATAAGGAAACTGACAACACTTCCCACTGGAAGTATTGAAAGAGATCCGTTATAATCTTGATTAGGAGGGATAACGGAGGTGCGGTAGATGGAGCGGGAAGACAATCAGGAGGTATATTGTAATGCCTGTGGAAGAAAACTAAAGAAAAAAAATGGACTTTTATTAGAGGATGCGTTTGAAGCGAGAAAAGATTGGGGATATTTTTCTAACAAGGATTTAGAAAGTCACCAATTTACACTTTGCGAAGCATGTTATGACCAGATAATAGAAAATTTTAAAATCCCAATAACAAAGAAGAATACAAGGGAGGCACTGTAAATGCTTTGCATTTACAGTGCTTTTTATTTTGGTTTTTGGTTGGAAAGCGGTTGCATAAACTTATTTTCTGATATACAATGGTTAAAAAGGGGCAGACTTAAACTAAACTAAATTAAATAAAGAAGGGAAGTACAGATATGCTAGATGTTTGTTTACTTGGAACGAGTGGTATGATGCCGCTTCCGGGGCGGTGGCTGACCTCTTTAATGACTCGATTTAATGGAAGTAGTCTTTTAATTGATTGTGGAGAGGGAACACAAATTACAATTAGAGAAAAAGGATGGAGTTTTCATGATATTGATGTGATCTGCTTTACCCATTATCATGGAGATCATATCAGTGGACTTCCGGGTTTATTGCTTTCAATGGGGAATGCAGCCAGAGTAAAACCAGTTACTATGATTGGTCCAAAGGGATTAGAGAGAGTTGTAACATCACTGCGAGTGATTGCACCAGAATTGCCATTTCCAATTATTTTTCGAGAATTAACAGAGCCAAAAGAGGAAATTTCAATACAGGGATATATATTAGAAGCATTTCGTGTCAATCACAATGTTATCTGCTATGGTTATAGTCAGCTCATTCACAGAGCAGGAAGATTCTTACCTGAAAAGGCAGAGGCAAATCAGGTACCAAAACAACTTTGGAGCAGACTGCAAAAAGGGGAAGAACTAGATTTTGAAGGAAGACATTTTACGCAAGATATGATTCTTGGAGAAAAGAGGAAAGGAATTAAATTAACGTATTGTACTGACAGTCGCCCATGTGCATCGATTATAGAGGGAGCGAAAAATGCGGATCTTTTTATCTGTGAAGGAATGTATGGAGAAAAGGAAAAACAGCAAAAGGCAATCGAATATAAACATATGACTTTTTATGAAGCAGCTGAATTAGCAAAGCAGGCAGATGTTCAAGAATTGTGGCTTACACATTATAGTCCATCTTTAATTCATCCAGAGGAATTTTTAAGAGAAGCGAGTAAATTATTTAAGAATACAAAAACCGGAAAAGACAGAAAGAGTATTGTGCTAGAATTTAGTGAATAAGAGGGGAGTTCTTAACCAAAAAGGAGAGCGTATGAAGAGAGAGCGTATACAGAACAAAAAAACGATTGCTATTATAGTTTTAATGATTCTTATTTCAGTGGGGGTTATTACGTATTTTATTTATATTAATATTAAGAAAGAAGATGAAGGTAAAACAGAGGCAGTTTACGAGGAAAGTGAATTAAACAAGTTACTAAAAAGAGATTTAAGTGAAGATTATCCACCGACAGCAAGGGAAGTTTTAAAATTTTATAGTCGTATCTTATGCCAGTTTTATGGAGATACTCAGATAGAAGATGAAGACTTTGATATATTAGTCGATCAACTTAGAGAATTATATGCCAGCGAACTTTTAGAGGAAAACTCGAAAGAAACACAGATACAAAATTTAAAAGATGAGATACAAGAATATCGTGATATTTCTAAAAAAATTCGTGGATATCAGATTGAAAAAGCAGATAGTGCAATTTCTTGGGAATCAGAAGAGAAAGAGTTACAAAGACTGATTGCAGTATATACCTTTCTACAAAATAATAGAACTGGACAGACCTATGAAGAATTTTTACTCTGTAAAGAAGACGGAAAATGGAAAATACTTGGATGGAATACTGTCGATGGTGCAGAAATGGATTTTTATTAATATAAAAATAAAGAGGAAAAAGTAGATGGAAAAGGATGTTGTAATACTTGCAATAGAATCGTCATGTGATGAAACTGCAGCGGCTGTAATAAAAAATGGAAGAGAAGTTTTATCCAATATTATTTCTTCTCAGATAGCCCTCCATACACTCTATGGAGGAGTAGTACCAGAAATCGCATCGAGAAAACATATTGAAAGAATGAATCAGGTGATTGAAGAGGCATTGTCAGAAGCAAAGACATCATTAGAAGATATCAATGCAGTCGCTGTAACATATGGACCGGGACTTGTAGGAGCACTTTTAGTTGGAGTAGCAGAGGCAAAGGCTATTAGTTATGCGGCAAAAAAGCCTCTGATAGGGGTACATCATATCGAAGGTCATATTTCTGCTAATTATATAGAAAATAAAGAATTAAAGCCACCATTTTTATGTCTGATCGTTTCAGGAGGACATACACATTTAGTAATAGTAAAAGATTATGGAGAGTATGAAATTTTAGGGAGAACACATGATGATGCGGCTGGAGAGGCATTTGATAAAGTAGCTCGTGCAATTGGACTGGGTTATCCCGGAGGTCCAAAGATCGATTGTCTGGCAAAAGAGGGAAATCCACAGGCGATTTCTTTTCCAAGGGCACATATTGAGGGAGCACCATATGATTTTAGCTTCAGTGGTTTAAAGTCCGCTGTATTAAATTATCTTAATATTACACAGATGAAACAAGAAGAGATGAATCTAGCCGATATCGCTGCATCTTTTCAAGCGGCAGTAGTCGATGTATTAGTTGCACATACTATTTTAGCGGCAAAGAATTATGGATTGCATCAAGTTGCAATCGCAGGAGGAGTAGCATCGAATTCCTATTTGCGCTCGCAAATGCTTACTGCCTGTCAAACGAATGGTTTTGAATTATATTATCCTTCTCCAATTTATTGTACAGATAATGCAGCAATGATAGGTGCAGCAGCATATTATGAATATCAAAAGGGAAAGTACAGCAAACTAGACTTAAATGCAGTACCAAATTTAAGACTTGGACAAAGATAAAAAGGAAGGCTAAAAGACGTGGAGAAAATTGCAGCAGTGGTATTGGCAGCAGGACAGGGAAGTAGAATGAAAAGTTCTTGTCCAAAGCAGTATCTTGAAATCAATGAAAGACCTATGATATATTATTCTTTAAAAGTATTAGAAGAAAGTCCAGTAGATGATGTGATTTTAGTAGTTAATTCAGGAGAAGAACAAAAGCGAAAAAAAGAGATTGTAGATAGGTTTGGTTTTAGAAAGGTGAAAAAAGTAATTGCTGGTGGAACTGAACGCTATTTTTCTGTTTGTTATGGATTAAGAGCATTAAAAGAAACCGATTATGTATTAATTCATGATGGAGCTAGACCAATGCTGACCAATGGTTTGGTTTGTAAAACAATCGAAATGGTAAAAAGATATAAAGCCTGTGCTGCAGCTGTTTTATCAAAAGATACTGTTAAATTAGTAAAAGAAGATGGAACTATTACACAGCAGTTAGAGAGGAACAAAGTACGTCTTATACAAACACCACAGGCATTTGTATATTCTGAAATTCGAGATGCCTATGAGAAACTTTTAAATCAAAACACTATTACTGTAACTGATGATACAGAAGTTTATGAAAAGATGTTGGGAAAGCCAGTAATATTATTTGAAGGAAGTTATCAAAATATTAAAGTAACAACTCCAGAGGATTTAGAAGTTGCTCGAATTTTTCTTCAATAAATAAATAAAAAAATGCTTGACATTTATTTTTAAATATGGTAAGATGAACAAGCCTTGTTTGGAGAGGTGTCCGAGAGGCTTAAGGAGCCGGTCTTGAAAACCGGTGATCTGAAAGGATCCGTGGGTTCGAATCCCACCTTCTCCGCGAAAGCTTTAATAAATTTTATAACGATGGGTGTTATGTGCAATATCAGTCTGCAATAACAAGTATGGAGAAGTACCCAAGTGGCTGAAGGGGCTCCCCTGGAAAGGGAGTAGGCTGTTAATAGCGGTGCGAGGGTTCAAATCCCTCCTTCTCCGTTTTGTATTAAAAAAAATACAAAAAAGTAGTTGACATAATGAATTTATTATGTTAGACTATATAAGCTGTCGAAAACAAAAGAATAATTTTGACTTTTAAAAAAATTAAAAAGTTAGAAAAAAGTTCTTGACAAATCAGAAAGACTATGCTAAACTATATAGGCTGACTGAAAAACAGACAGGCTGTACTTTGATAACTGAACAGTAA
>CAJUGJ010000010.1:27758-122675 GCA_910586015.1 uncultured Lachnospiraceae bacterium | reverse complement strand
TCAGAACGTCGTGAGACAGTTCGGTCCCTATCCGGCGTGGGCGTAGGATATTTGAAGAGGAGCTGTCCTTAGTACGAGAGGACCGGGATGGACAGACCTCTGGTGGATCGGTTGTACTGCCAAGTGCATCGCCGAGTAGCCAAGTCTGGAAGGGAGAAACGCTGAAGGCATCTAAGCGTGAAGCCCCCCTCAAGATGAGATATCCCATAGCACTAGCTAGTAAGACCCCTAGAAGACGACTAGGTAGATAGGTTCGAGGTAGAAGTCTGGTAACAGATGGAGCTGACGAATACTAATCGGTCGAGGGCTTAACCAATGGTTGGTTTATTTGGATGGTTTGTAATTTAATGTGTTTGTTGGATGGTATATTCCTCGATAGCTCAATGGTAGAGCACACGGCTGTTAACCGTGGGGTTGTTGGTTCGAGCCCAACTCGGGGAGTTATCTCTTATAAGGCGTCTTAGCCAAGTGGTAAGGCATGGGACTGCAACTCCCTGAGCGACGGTTCAAATCCGCCAGACGCCTTTATTTTTAACAATAATTTACTTTATGATATAGACTTTTTTGTCTATATCATTTTTTTTTCTAAAATTTAATATAATTCTTTTCTGTTGTGTGTTAAAATATAATTTAAAGACGTGCCAATTCTTGATAAGATAAAAAACAACGAAAAAGATGAGATTATGGATAAAATAAAATCGTTTTTACAAAAATATAATCATGCTTGGATATTACTGTATTTTTTTATTTATGTCATATAGTTTTTCTATATTAATCAAAGAGGAATCCATCTGCATCCAGTAGAATCTCCTTTAGATGCAAAGATTCCATTCTGTGAGTATTTTATTATTCCCTATTATCTATGGTTTGCCTATGTTCCCTTGACAATTGGCTATTTCTTTTTTACTTCCAAAAAAGAATTTTATCAATGTACTTCTTTTTTATTTATTGGAATGACGGTTTGCTTGATTACCTATACTATCTGATGAATGTAATTCTATTTCGACCAAATTTAGATACTTTAGATAGAGACAATATATTCATTCGTTTGACTTCTATTATTTATCATGTAGATACAGGAGCAAATGCCTGTCCAAGTATTCATTGTTTTAATTCTATAGGCTTGTTTATTGCTATTATAAAAAGTGAAAAATTAAAGAGACATAAAATAATTCAATGGAGTTCTTTTATACTGTCAACATCCATTTGTTTATCTACACTATTCGTAAAACAACATTCTATTATAGATGTATTTTGGGCATTTATTTTAGCTGCAATGATGTATTTGTTGGTATATACTCCAGACTATCAAAAAATTTTTGAAAATTTTCGAACAGAAAAATCTTCAAAAGAAACGACAGTAGAAAAATAGTTGAAAAAATCGCTGTATTGATATTATATACAGCGATTTTTTTTGATAAAGCAAATCACAGAGTCATGATAGAGGTAGGAACTCTTTGATTTTAACAATATCACTTTGAAGGTTTGATTAAATTAAAGTTTATATTTTACAGGCAAAATTCATGGAGAAAGGTTTTAAAAATTTTTTTAAGAGCATCCCCTTTCTCAAGAATAATTTAGATACTCTCTTTTTTCGATAAAGCAAATCACGGATCAGTGGTAGAGGTAGGTGGTTACTGATTTTCAGATTTTTGCAATATCACTTTGAAGGTTTGATTAAATTAAAGTTTATATTTTACAGGCAAATTCATGGAGAAAGGTTTAAAAATTTTTTTAAGAGCATCCCCTTTCTCAAAGATGTTGTTAGATGCTCTTTATGGTGAAGGTAGGAAAATATTAATTACTACTAGCCTTTCCAATATCATTTTCACCAACTTTTACACAGCCATAATAAATTACTAGACCATCTTTATCACATTGATATACAACAACGTATTGTCCTTCACTAACAGGAACAGATGTAGTACCACTAGTAAGTTTTTGATTCTTAATACCTAATGTATCTACAGTAGATTTTAATTTTACCTTTGTTGGCTCAGAATCTTCAACTTTATAGTAAAGTTCGTCTGCATTGTTAGTACCAGTTTTAGCACAAGTAATTTTTGTACTACCAACGTTAGAAGCATCAGCACCTAATGTTACACTTAAACTTTTTGTTGCTGCCTTTGGATATATAATTTCAGATACAACAGTCTTACTAGATAATTCCATAGCTGTTTTTTGTTTTGCATTTGCTTTCTTGCCAGTATATCTTACAATTAAAATCTTTCCCTCTGCAGCTTTGCTCACAGGAAAAACTTTGGTTTGATTTGCACCAACAGTTGTAAATTTCTCTTTAGTTAAATCAAAGCTATCTTTAACAACTAAATATTTTTTACCACTAGTTGAATTTGTTTCCTCATCTGCATTACTTCTCTCTGCCACTAAAACCTGCATTGACTTTTGAGTCTTATTCACAAACTTTAAACCTGTTACAGTATTCGTTCTTTCATTAATGACAGGTTCCCAAGTAAAGTTTGTTTCTTCTTCTGGTGCTTCTGCTTGAGCTGGAAGATAAACATAAGATGTTTTGGATGCCTGTTTCTTGTCCGTTGCACTGGTTCTTAACTCGATTGTTGCACCATAGATAACACTTGGTTTTTTACCTGTTAATGTTTCAGTTTCACTAATTTTATGTGATATAGTCATAGAAGAACCTATATTTTTAGCTAAATCTGAAAAAGTAAATACCTTTTTAGTTTCATTTTTTATCCATCCATCTACGTTAGAAGTTGTCGCCGTCCACATAGTTTCTTTTGCATTAGCAACAGCACCTGCAGTCAGTTTATCATCTCCCACAATTCTCCATTCACATTTTGCAGGAATACTTACAGTAAGTTTGACAGGATCTACAGTTGCTTTTGGACCATTTGCCTTTTTTGGAATTTTAAGTTTTACTTCTTTACTTGAGATTGTACCTGAAGTTGGAAGGGCAATAGAACTTGTTCTTGTTCCATTATCTGTAGAGCATTGACGAATACATAAAGTTGCACCATAAGTTGCAAATTCATCAATCTTTTCTGCTGTTAAATTTACACCATTTATCCATTTGTCAGCATATAAAGTTTTATATTCCCATTTAGCATCTACGCCATCATTTGCAGAAGAACTAGAAGGTGCTTTTCCATTATCTAATTTACTTCCCGCTGTAACCTCTATTTGTTTAAGACTTTCTCCCTTTGGATTAAACTTTGCTGTTATTTTAGCTGGTTGAGCTTTTACATCTACAGATGTGACTAAGCTTGAGTCTGTTGTAATGTTTTTTGCATCTATATCTGCATATACTTTAATCTTAACATCTTTTTTATAGTTAATACCAGACATATCCACAGTAGTAGGTTTAGAATTTTTGGTAGAAGCATCATATTTATATTCAATTCGTTCTGTACTGATTGTTTTTCCATTTGATTCTACTACTACATAAAAATAAAAACTTGTAGATTTATCCTGACCTGCTGTAATAGAAAATTTATTATTAGAAAATGTTGGTGTTGAAGCATCTTTTCCCGGTGCAACGGTCAGTTGCTGTGTTTCATAATCATAATATACAACTGGTGCCGCTGCTTTTGCTGTCAGTGTTCCTGCACCTGCGATGAGCCCGAAGGCAAACCCTGTAGTCAGGGCATATTTTGCTAGCTTTCTTAAATTCATCATAACATTACCTCCATGTAATCTACCAATCCTTATGTGCTTTTTTAGAAATATAAAATCCAAAGTTCTGTCAAGCACAATCCATTCCTTTGGAAACACCCTTAACAATCTTTTTTCACCTCCTAGCTAAAGTATAGTATGGAAGGAAAAAGAAGACAATAAAAATGGCTATTTTAAGGGGTATAAGTTTTTATTATCTTATAAAAACAAGATAAAAAGGGAAAATAAATATAAAATTAGATTTTATATTCTATTTATCCCTTTATTTTGATAATTATATATTAATTCCATTAAAATAGACAGAGTTATCAAAAGATTTAACGGTATCTTATTTCAAACAAGATAATTCATGTTATTTTTTTGAGCAAGAAATATTTTAATACATAAATTATTACATATATGGTATAATATAGAATGTTGGCTGTATTAAAAGTAGAATTACAATTTTTACAAAAGAGAAGGTGAGTATAGTGAGGCGGGAATATATAGAATTAAATGTATATGATGCATTCCAAAAACGATTAGATTTTATATTTCAGGAGTTTGATAACATTTATGTATCTTTTAGTGGAGGAAAGGATAGTGGATTACTGCTATATCTATTACTAGATTACCGAAAACAACATGGAATACAAAAAAAAATCGGAGTATTTCATCAAGATTTTGAAGCTCAATATTCTTATACAACAAAATATGTAGAGGAAACATTTGAGAAAAATTTAAAAGACATTGAGCCTTACTGGGTTTGTCTTCCTATGGAAACTAGAACGGCTTTAAGTAATTATGAATTATATTGGTATCCTTGGGACGATAAGAAAAAGGAAGTATGGGTAAGACCAATGCCAAAGAAATCTTATATAATAAATTTGCAGAACAATCCTTTTACTCTATATTGGTATAAAATGCCTCAAAAAGAATTATCAAAACAGTTTGGGCGTTGGTATCGAAGGATGCACGGAAGTCGTAAAACAGTTTGTCTGCTTGGAATTCGTGCAGATGAATCTCTACAGAGATATAGCGGATTTTTGAATAAGAAATATGGTTATGAGGGAAAATGTTGGATTTCCAAAATGTTTAAAGATGTATGGTGTGCTTCGCCTCTTTATGACTGGACAGTGCGAGATGTCTGGGCAGCCAATACAAAGTTTGAATATCCCTATAATAAACTTTATGATCTTTATTATAAGGCAGGATTAAGTCCTGAACAGATGCGGGTTGCATCACCGTTTGGAGATTGTGCAAAAGATAGCTTAAATTTATATCGTGTAATTGAGCCAGAAACTTGGACAAAGTTGGTAGGGAGAGTAAATGGAGCAAATTTTGCAGCAATTTATAGTCGAACAAAGGCAATAGGATATCGAAATATTTCTCTGCCAAAGGGACATACATGGGAGTCTTATACAAAGTTTTTATTAGATACTCTACCAGAACGGGTCAGAACAAACTATATTAAAAAGTTTAATACATCAATTAAATTCTGGCATGAAACAGGGGGCGGATTATCAGAAGAGACTATTTTAGAATTAGAACAAAAGGGATATCAAATTAAAAGAAATGGAGTTTCTAATTATACTTTAGACAAAAAGACAAGAATTATTTTTTTAGGAAAAATTCCGGATGAAACAGATGATATTAAGGCAAGTAAGGAACTTCCAAGTTGGAAGAGGATGTGTTATTGTATCTTAAAAAATGATCATATGTGTCGATTTATGGGTTTTGGGTTAAGTAGTCAGCAACATAAATATGTAGAGATACTAAAGAGAAAGTATAGGAGATGGGAGGAAACGACTCATGAAATTTGAAAGTCCTGCTTATCATATAATTGCAGTACCAATCGAAAAAATTCAGCCGAATACATATAACCCTAATGCAGTAGCACCACCAGAAATGAAACTTCTTTATGATAGTATTTTATCAGATGGGTATACTATGCCAATTGTCTGTTATTATTCGAGCAGTCAAGATCGATATATTATTGTAGATGGATTTCATCGTTATCGCATTATGTTAGATTATCCAGATATTTATGAAAGAGAACAAGGGATGTTACCAGTTTCCGTTATTCAAAAGCCGTTAGATGAACGAATGGCAAGTACAATTCGTCATAATCGAGCAAGAGGTTCTCATGATGTAGAACTGATGAGTAATATTATAAAAGAACTACATGAAATCGGAAGAAGTGATAAATGGATTTCAATTCATCTTGGAATGGATAGGGATGAAATTCTGCGTTTAAAACAAATTACAGGTTTAACTGCTCTTTTTAAAGATGTAAAGTTTGGAAAAGCATGGCGTCCTATAGGAGAGATAGAAAAGGAAAGTGAAGAAGATTTTGAAGAAGATTCCTACTCTCCAAGTACGCCAGAAGCAGAAAGCGCCACTACAAGTGAACATGATTGGATGTAGATTTTATTTATTTTCCATCTTTTAAAAAATCTAATGGATCTCCAGTACTATGAATAAACTGCATAAGAAGATATGCACATTTAATTGCAACATTTTCTTCTGCAAGAATACGTCTACATTCTTTCCGGTCTGCAATAATAATTTCAATATCTTCACTTGGTTCTTGACCACGGTTATTTGGAATTCCTGTACAATAACCAAAAATTGTTCCACAACATTCGTCTGTCATACCAACAGTTGTAAAAAATGGTCGACAATAGTCCTTTGGGGCATCAGCAGGATGAAGAACTAGACCTGTTTCTTCATAAAATTCACGAATTGCTGCTGTTTGTAAATCTTCTCCCGATTCTACAAGTCCTGCAGGAAATTCATAAATATAATTATCAATTGGATAGCGAAATTGACGGATTAAAACTAAACGATCTTTTTGTTCTCCATAGACACCATAAACAATAACTCCGTCTGGAACAGAATCTTTTGTGCATATTTTCAGAGAAGATATATTCTTCGCTCTCGAAGCAAAATAATAGGGAGTGGTACTTCCATCACGATGTTGGGCTTCTATTTCATATAGATTTAGAAAGGGATTATGAGTCTGTTTTTTTATGTTTTGAACTTTTGACATTAGAATTTTCTCCTATCGATTTTTTTTATTAATTGTAGTATAGTATATTTTAAAGAGATCTACAAGAGAAACCTCATATCTTACCATGAAGGGAAGGGTTGATTATATGTGCGGAAGGTATTATCTAGCAGACAAAACAGTACAACAAATACAAGGGTTGACAGATAACAAAGAATGGAACATAGAAGCAGACACAGATATTTTTCCATCACAAAGTGCACCAGTAATTGTACCAAAAAAAGAGGGAGCAAAAGGATTGTCTTTTCAAAAACAGTTGTGGGGCTTTACTGGATTTTCTTCAAAAGCTAAAAGTAAAGTAATCTTTAATGCAAGAGCAGAAACTGCATTAGAAAAGAAATTATTTCGAGAAAGTGTGATAAACAGGCGTTGTATTGTTCCCGCAACTTGGTTTTACGAATGGGATAAATCAAAAAATAAGGTGACTTTTCAAAGAGAAGATCATGATACTTTGTTCTTTGCAGGATTTTTTCAAAGATATTCTGAAGGAGAACGATTTGTTTTACTTACAACTACAGCCAACAGTTCTATACAAAGTGTTCATGACAGAATGCCATTAATTTTAGAGAGAAGAGATTTAAACGATTGGCTTTTTGAACAGTCAAGATTAGAAGAGTTTTTAAAAAGGATTCCATGTCTATTAACTGCACAAAAAGAGTATAAACAAGAAGAACTTCCATTTTTATAATAATCTAAGGAGTTGTCGCACTAAGAAAATCGAACACAATTTCGATACTTATGCGACAACTCCTTTAAAAATTATCTAACTTTTAAATCAGCTGCTAAAATTTCTTCTTTACGAAGAAGTAAATCCTCACTAAATAATTCTTCTTCGAATTTTTCTATTCCAATTCTATCTATGGCTGCACCAAGCCGTTCTTTATAATACGCATTTTCCCGAAACCAAAGTATTGTTTTTTCAAGTAAAGGAAAAATTTCTTTGCGTTCAACAAATCTAGGAAGAGGAGTTCCTATACGATTCTTTTTTCCAAAAGTACCTCCTACAAAGATTCGAAATTGTCCATTAGGATCATTAAATTCATGGTTTAAAGTACGCTGTCCTTGGATTCCAAAGTCATTTAGGCTAGGCTTCATACAACTATTAGGACACCCTCCGATTCCAATTTTAAACTTATGAGGAAGTTTAACATGACTCCAACCTAAATAATAGCGATCATAAATTTCTTTTGCTAGACCTTGTGTATCAAAATTACCATAAATACAAGTAGTTCCTTTACAAGCAGTAACTGGTCGAATCTCTGCACCAGTTCCTCCGAAAAGTAAATCATGTTCTTTTGCAAATTTAATAGCTGATTCAATCTTTTCATAAGGAATATCAATAATTTCTGCATTAAGACGGCTGGTAAATACGATCTTGCCATTACCATAAGTTTTTGAAATTTCAGCAATTGTTTCAAGATCTTTTGCGGAAAAAACACAGCCAGCAGGAACAATACGACCAGAAAATTTGTCTGTTCCCCGATTCCTTAAAAATCCTTTTTGCTTTACAGATGAAATCTGATCAGTAGTTAACTCTGCCATAAATAAAACTCCTTTCAAAATTAAATGTAGAAAATTTACTTTTTTTATGATAACTAAAATTTTTGAAATTGTATAGGGGGAACTTATATTTTCTTCACATTAAGAAAATAAAATTATGGAATTTTTAACAAAAAAGATCGTGTAATATTACGAAAATAAAAGTAATTATTTTACATATTTGTCGAAATAACTAAAAATAAATAGATTTTTGGTGAACTTTGTCGAATTAGTGATATTACGTTATGAAATAAAGATTTTTAAATTTAGAAAATGAAAAGTTTTAACTCGTTAAAAACAAAAGTAACATGAAATGCGATATTGTATACATGAATACACTATATTGACAATTTTACTACACAATAGTATCATGGCGGTGTCTGGGGAATCATTGAAAGGAGGGGAGTTATGTATAACACTGGTGGAACAGATATACCTTATGGATTGGATATCTATATTGGCAGTGTCATAAAAAACAACCGCCGTTACATTTACCTTCGAGGAAATTTTGTACTTGAGTATCTCAATAATTTGTCACTAGCTAATCAAAATCAGCTAATTCATGAAATTTTTTCAAAAGATTCTACGAAACTTCTAGAGCTAAGAAGCAATATTTTTTGTTTGGAGAGCTTTCAAAAAGAAAGTATTACAGAACTCCATGATCTTTCTATTCGAATTCATGATTCTCAAATTTACTGGATAAAACTACCTTGGAGAGAGGAAACTATTTTTGAACTCTATCAAGAAGAATATGATGAAAAACTAGACGAACAAGATTCATTAATTCTCAGCAAAATGGGGGATACTTATATAATCGAAGATTATACACATGGTATTAAGAAGTTATTGGGAAAGAAACAAAGTATTGGTACTAAAATAAAAAATGTTTTATTTCTTCAAGTATTTGATCTTTGCTTAAAACAAAATATGCCCGTTTTTTATTATTTTACACCTCCACAGATGAAACAAAAAATTATGAAAGTTATTATGTTTCCATTTTCAAATACCATAAAAAAGAGAATTTTTATTTATTTTCGATATAGAAATGGACAGGAGGACTCTTTAAAAAAACTTTTACACAAAACAGAGCGAAAAGAACAGTTATTTGCTAAAATGACATTACGAGAACAAGAAGTAGCAGAAAAAGTATTAAACGGAAGCAGAAATAAGGAGATTTCAAATGAACTATTTATCAGTGAAGGTACAGTAAAAAGAACCGTTTATAATATTTATCAAAAACTTGGAGTAACTACAAGAGTAGAGTTTGTTCGATTGTTTATGATAGATAGTATCTTATAAAAATTATTGTAAACAAAGACATTTTCTGCTATAATAGTTATATCGGCAATCTGAAAGGAGAAATAGCTTAAATGGGTAAAGTAGCAGTTATGACAGATAGTAACAGTGGAATCACCCAAGCACAGGCAAAGGAATTGGGAATTGTTGTACTTCCGATGCCATTTACAATACAAGGTGAAACCTTTTATGAAGATATTAATTTAACACAAAAAGAATTTTATACTAAATTACAGGGAGATATAGATATTGCAACCTCTCAACCAGAAGCAGGGAAATTAATAGATATATGGAATCAATTATTAGAGAACTATGATGAGGTTGTGCATATTCCAATGTCCAGTGGATTAAGTAGTTCTTGTGAAACAGCAGTAGTACTTTCTCGTGAATATGAAGGAAAAGTTCAGGTTGTTAATAATCAAAGAATCTCTGTAACTCAGCGACAGTCTGTATTAGATGCTTTAGAAATGGCAAAAGCAGGGTGGGATGCAGAAAAGATTCGAGAAAAGTTAGAGGCTACGAAATTTGAATCTTCTATTTATATTATGGTGGATACTCTAAAGTATCTAAAAAAGGGAGGACGTATTACACCAGCAGCGGCAGCGATTGGGACAATCTTAAATTTAAAGCCTGTACTTCAAATCCAAGGTGAAAGATTAGATGCTTTTGCAAAAGCAAGAAGTGTAAAACATGCAAAAAGAATTATGTTAGATGCTATGAAAAAGGATATAGAAACAAGGTTTCATTCTATGGAAGAGGCAGGGACATTAAGATTACAATTAGCATATACTGGTGAGCCAGAAGTAGTAAAAGAGTTTAAAAAAGAGGCAGAGGCACAATTTCCTGGTTATGATATTTTTGTGGCTCCACTTTCTTTAAGTGTAGCATGTCATATCGGTGAGGGAGCAGTTGCGATAGCTTGTGCGAATGCTCAAATTGTATAAGACAAATCATAGAGGGCATATAATGCCCTCTATGTAGTATATGGCTGATAAAATCTGGTTAAAAAGGTCTGTTTTCCGTATTCTCCAATTTTAAAAGAGTAAAAAGCTTTTTGTGCTGCCTTTTTATCATCAAAAAGACCAAAAACAGTAGGACCACTGCCACTCATTAAAGCTCCAAGAGCACCAAATGAGAGCATCTGCTTTTTAATTTCTAAAATTTCAGGATATTCTTTTTGTGTCACAGATTCTAAAATATTTCCAAGTCTGCCTGCAAGCTTTTGCAGGTTCTTTTCTTGAATTGCACTACACATTGCATCTATATCTGGATGAATAGCACAAGAAAGAGAAAGATGTTCATAGACATAACGTGTAGAAACATTAACAGGAGGCTTTACTAAAAGACACCAACAAGAAGGAGCAGGAACAAGAGGGGTAAGAATTTCTCCGATCCCTTCTGAAAGTGCAGTTCCTCTTAAAAGACAAAAAGGAATGTCTGCACCAAGTAAAACTCCAAGTTCTTGAAGTTGTGTCAAAGAAAGCTTTGTATTAAATAGTTCATTTAAGCCATATAAAGTAGCAGCAGCGTCTGTACTACCACCTGCTAAACCAGCAGAGACAGGAATCCGTTTTTCTAGTTGTATAAAAACTCCTTCTTTTATACCAAGAGTTTTAAGAAAAGAATCTGCTGCAGCATAGACGAGATTATTTTCATTGACAGGAAGATAGGGCAGATTGGTATTTAAAGTAATTGTAGAACGAATCGTTTTCCGAATGGAAATCTTATCATAAAGACGAATTGTTTGCATAATCATACGAACATCATGATATCCATTCTCCCGTTGTCCAATTACATCTAGAGCTAGGTTAATTTTTGCGTAAGCATTTAGGGATATCGAATCCATAAAACCTCCTTGTTCGATTGAAGTCCTATCTATTATAAATGCCATAGGACTAATTTTGCAAGAGATTTCTGAACCATTCAAGTAATTTAAATTGATATGTCACTTTAGGCGTTGATAGTAAAATGGATTCATATTCTTCTTCTGTCAAAAGACATTCAAGTTCTGTTTTTGATTCTTCAGGAACAACAGTAAAGGAATCATCGAGAAAGCAAAGGCTAGGAAACATAATACACCACCAGTTTTTTCCTTCCGCACGTCCAAGACGAATACATAAAGCATCATATGTTCCTGCTGGAAGAGCAAGATCTCCATAAACTTTGATCGGAAACATAGTTTTTCCTAAAGAGACATGAGCAGTATAATTATAACCATGAGAAGCCAATACTTGATTAGAAACAGTTTCTAAATCAGTAAGTAGATTTGAGAGCTTTATCATTGCCTGTTGTTTATCAGAAACATCTGATAGATAGGGTTTTAGATATTCAAGTAGCGTATTTTTAACCAAGAGTTTAATTTCTTGATCTTTAGGATCATCACTATCAGCAATAACATGAAATCGAAGAACTTTTTGAGCAATTCCTTCCTGAATGGAAGGAAGAATAGAAGGACGTCTGCAAGATGTGGTTATGTAAGTTGCTAAACATAGATAGAGCATTAAAAAGGAAATGAAAATCTTATTTTTAAGATGGATATTTAAAAGTTTTGGACTAAAATATTTCATAATAGTATTCTCCTTTAGATGAATTTTGTAATGTTAAATAAAGTATGTACAAAAAAAATAAGTTTAAACATAGAAGGGAAAATGTCGTTGAACATTTCAGAGTTTCAGTGTACAATATAACAGCATAGATATAAAATAGAATCTTTGATGATAGTCACAATAGGGGGGCTAACGATGAGAAAAACGATAATTGCAGTAATTTTTGGCGGACAGTCTTCAGAACATGAAGTATCTTGTATGTCAGCAGTAAATGTAATTCAAAGTATACAAGAAACACAGTATGATCTTTTACTGATTGGAATTACCAAAGAAGGACGTTGGCTAAAAGTAGAACAAGTTTCAGATATAATATCTGGTGAATGGAGAAATGGAACAATCAATGCAATTATTTCTCCAGATGCAGGAGTACATGGAGTATTGTTGTCTGAAAAGGGTAGTGTAACAGCTCAGTATGTAGATATTGCTTTTCCAGTACTACATGGAAAGTATGGGGAAGATGGTACAATTCAGGGACTATTAGAGCTTGCAAAAATCCCTTATGTAGGTTGTGGAGTTTTAGCGTCTGCTATTTGTATGGATAAAATTTATACAAAAGCTATTGTAGAACGGTTGAGAATTCGACAGGCAAACTATGTTTGTGTACGAGTACATGAATTAGATCAAAAAGAAGAGATAGAAAAGAGAATTGAGCAGACATTAGGATATCCAGTTTTTATTAAACCAGCAAATTCAGGCTCTTCATGTGGTGTAACAAAAGCTGAAAATAAAGAAGAATTATTGGAAGGTTTAAAACTGGCAGCAGAACATGATGATAAAATATTAGTAGAAGAACAGATTTTCGGGAGAGAATTAGAATGTGCTGTTTTAGGAGGATCTGAACCAAAATCATCAGGTATTGGCGAAATTTTAGCAGCCGCAGAGTTTTATGATTATGATGCTAAATATCATAATGAAGAATCAAAAACAGTAATTCATCCTCAACTTCCAGAAGGTGTAGAAAAACAGATTTCGAACGCAGCAGTGAAAATCTTTAAAGCTGTTGATGGCTACGGACTGGCACGTGTAGATTTCTTTTTAGAAAAGGAAACAAATGAAGTCATATTTAATGAAATTAATACAATGCCCGGATTTACTGGAATTAGCATGTACCCAATGCTTTGGGAGGCAAAAGGGCTCTCTAAGCAACATTTAGTAGATAAGTTAATCCAGCTTGGACTAAAGAGAGCATACGAAGGAAAAGGAGTAAAGTGATGTCATGTGAAGCACCAATCGGTATCTTTGATTCTGGAGTTGGCGGGCTGACAGTAGCAAAAGAGATTATGCAGCAGCTTCCGAAAGAAAAGCTTATTTATTTTGGAGATACAGCACGAGTTCCCTATGGAAGTAAGTCAAAAGAAACCGTAACGGCATATTCCAGACAAATTATTAAGTTTCTTTTATCAAAACAAGTAAAAGCGATTGTAGTCGCCTGTAATACAGCAAGTGCACTTGCTTTGGATACAGTTTCAAAAGAAGTAGAGGTTCCAATGATAGGAGTAGTAAAACCGGGAGCCAAAGTAGCAGTACAGACTACAAAAAATGGTAAGATTGGAGTGATTGGCACAGAAGCAACTATTCGAAGTGGATTGTATCCTACTCTTTTAAAAGCCATGAATCCAAAGTTAGAAGTATATGAACAGCCATGTCCTCTTTTTGTGCCATTAGTTGAAGAAATGTGGTTGAACGATCCAGTAACAAAAGAAATTGCAAAACGATATATTTGTGGATTGCAAAAACAGGACATAGATACGTTGGTTTTAGGGTGTACACATTATCCGCTTTTGCGTCCAATATTGCGTGAAATTGTAGGTGATCAGGTAGCTTTAGTTAATCCTGCATATGAAACTGCAAAGTATTTAAAGGAAGTTCTCTCACTAAAAAAATTAGAGTGTACCGAAAATAAATATCAGTCTGATCATATTTTTTATGTCAGTGATGGTGCAGAAAAGTTTCGTGCATTTGCCAGTTCTATACTTGCATGTGAAATGATTGAAACGAAAGATGTAAATATAAAAATATTTGATTAGTTGTAATTTGGAAATGAGGATCTTATGACAAAGGATGTATTAGTTACGGTTGCCGGACTTCAGTTAGAAATTGATGCACAAGAAGTTGTCGAGGTAATCAACCGTGGAGAATACTATTTCAGAAACGGAAAACATTATATTATCTATGATGAGTTTATAGAAGATGAATCTGGGAATGGCATACAGACAAAATGTATTCTAAAATTAAATAAAAATAAAGTGGAGATGATCAGAAAGGGTGAAACCCAAACAAATCTGATTTTTGATTTGGGAAAGAGCTGTCAGACTTTTTACTATACGCCATTTGGAAATTTGACTTTGGGAGTGACAACAAATTCTATCGAAGTGAAAGAAACACAAGATCAAATTACTGCAAGGCTATTATATTCTCTGGATATTAATTATCAATATGTCAGTGACTGTGAATTAAAAATTGAAGTAAAGGGACAAAAAGAATAAAAGATTGCTGCAAAAAGATATATATGTCTTTTTGCAGCAATCTTTTTACACACCTGAATAGGCGGAAAAGCCTCCATCGATAGGAATAACAACACCATTGACAAATCCAGAAAGAGAAGGTTCTACAAGATAAAGCAATGTCCCAATAAGTTCCTCGGAAGTACCAAACCTATCCATAGGAGTATTACGAAGAATCTTTTCTGTGCGTTTGGTTGGAGTTTTATCCTCTTGATATAATAATTTTTCATTTTGTTTGGTAACAAAAAATCCTGGAGCAAGTGCATTACAACGAATTCCAACTTTAGAAAAATGTACAGCTAACCACTGAGTCAGATTGGAAACGGCAGCCTTTGCACCACTATATGCAGGTATTTTTGTTAAAGGAGTAAAGGAATTCATACTGGAAATATTAATAATAGAACACCCTTCTTTTCCAAGCATATCTTGTGCGAAAACTTGAGTTGGAAGCAAGGTTCCCATATAGTTTAAGTCAAATACAAATTTGATACCAGAAGGTTCTAAATCAAAAAAGGTTTTCTTTTGACCAAGATCTTCTGGATGATGAAATTCATTTTCGGTGGTTGCCGCTGGATGATTGCCGCCTGCACCATTAATTAATAGATCACATTTTCCGAAATCAGATAAAATTTGTTGATGAGCTGTTTCTAGAGAATCTTTTTCTAAAACGTTACAGGCATAGCCTTTTGCAATAAAACCCTGTGCCATAATCTGCTCTGCTGCCTGTTTAGCAGCATCTTCATTTAGATCTAAAAGAGCTGTTTTTGCTCCTACTTTTGCAAGTGCTTCTGCTAGGCAAGAACATAAGATACCACCTGCTCCAGTGACAACAGCAACTTTGTCTTTTAAATCAATCTTAATTGGATACTCCATGATTACCTCCATTATGCCGTTCTTTTAAAATCTGTGTATTCTCTTCCACCATCTTTTTTGTTAAAGGATAAAAAAAGGCTAGAATCATTGCAACTAAAAAGAATAAAATCGCTGGAATTAAGGTATCAACTAAATATAATCCCTGCACCACCTGTTTGGTCTGAACGGTTGCTGTTTCCTGATAGCCAATTGCTGCAAGTGCCCAACCGGCAGTTCCTCCTGCAAGCGCCTGTCCAACTTTACGAGCAAAAGAATAGACAGAATATACAATACCATCTTCACGTTTGCCAGTTACTACTTCTTGATAATCAATGACATCTGTAATATTCGCCCATATAATCATATTAAAGAAGTTGACTCCTATAAAGCCGATACTAGAAAGAATGACAAAAACCCATGGATTCTGAATTTTTAAAAAGTACAAAATGAAATATAAAATACCAGAAAAAAACGTTCCTACTACTGCCAATTCTTTTTTCCCATACTTTTTGGAAAGTGGAGAAGTAATACCAGCAATCACTAAAGCAAAACCAGTATTGATAACACTAGATATAGCAAGAGGACGGATATCATTAAAATAGTCTGCATATAAATAATTATTCATAGACTGTACTAATAATTGACTGAGTAGCAGTCCAATAGCAGCCCCAATAATAGCAAGAAGTGCCCGATTGGTAAAGGTTGCTTTCATTGTCTGAGCAAATGTTACTGATTCACCAGATTGAGAAGCAGAAATATGAACTCGTTCTAATGTCATATAGTAACATAATAGATAACAGATAATAGCGAGAACAGAGAAGACACCAGCAATTAAAGTAAAAGCAGGAGCATTCACAATCTGATTGCCAGCCTCATCCTTTGTATAGATAACTAAAGGAGCACCTACTCCAATAAAAAGTCCTGCGAGAGAAGCACCGATTCCGCGGAATGTAGACAGACCAGTACGATCGGATGGTTCTCCACTGATTGCAGATGCCATAGAACCATAGGGAATATTAATAGATGTATAAAAAATACTTCCCCATAATAAATAGGTTACAAACATATATACAATCTTTACATTCATAGATGCTCCTGCAAGACTAGATTGATACATTAAAAAGCTAAAAATTGCTACAGGACCACACATTCTTCGAATCCAAGGACGAAATTTTCCATCAGAACGAGGCTTACATTTATCTACAATTCTTCCCATACCAACATCAGTAAACGCATCTAATAGTCTGGCTATAACAAACATAATACCAACAAGTTTACTATCAATTCCTAAAACTTTGGTATAAAATACCATTAGAAAGGAGCTGGCAAAGATAAAGGTAAAATCATTGCCAAAATCTCCAAACATATAGCCGATTTTATCCCGTAGACCGAATGGTCGAACTGATTTTTGTGTTTCATTCATAAAGTTACCATACCTTTCCAAAAGTATTGATAATTAATGATTCTTACTTTCATGTCCTAATGCTTCCCAAATTCCTTTGATATAAACTGCACCAAGAGCACGATCATATAAACCATAACCAGGCTTTCCAGTTTCGCCCCAGATCATTCTTCCGTGATCAGGGCGAATGTAGCCATCAAAGCCAGAATCATGATATGCTTTTAAAATTTCTACAATATCTAAAGAACCATATGAAGAGTCATGTGCGCTTTCTTCAAATGAACCATCTTTTAATATTTTTACGTTTCGAATATGAGCAAATGGAATTCTTCCTGCACCTGCATATTTTCTAACTAGCTTTGGAATATTGTTACATGAGGTACAGCCAAGACTGCCACTGCAAAGACTAATTCCATGATGTTTATCTTGATAAAGAGAAAGAAAACGGTCAAGATTTTCCTCATTTGTAATAATACGAGGAATTCCAAATACAGACCAAGGTGGATCATCAGGATGAATTCCTAAATAAACATCACATTCTATAGCAACTGGAACGATTTCTTTAATAAAATATTCTAAATTTTTCCAAAGTCCTTCTTCTCCTAAAGATTGATATGCTGATATTAATTCTTCTATCTGTTCAGGCTGATAGGAAGAGTCCCAACCGGGAAGACTCATTTTTGTTGGGTTCATTTGTTTTACATCCTCTTTGTAATAAACCAGTGCAGTAGAACCATCGGAAAGAGTATGGTTTAAACGTGATCTTGTCCAGTCAAAAACAGGCATAAAATTATAGCAGATACAGCGAATACCAGCCTTTGCAAGACGTCTAATTGTCAGTTTATAATTGTCAATATAGTGCTGATAATCTCCACGATGAAGTTTAATATCCTCATGAACAGGAATACTTTCTACTACTTCAAAAGAAAGTCCCTTCGATTCAATCTCTTTTTTTAATGCTAAAATATCTGCTTCTTGCCAAGCTTGTCCAACAGGCACACTATAGATTGCAGAAACAATACCAGTTACACTAGGGATTTGACGAATCTGATCTAATGTGACAGGATCGGATTGTCCATACCATCGAAATACTAATTTCATAGCTTTCCCCCTTTCTATTCTAGTTTTACTTTTTTATCATCTTCTAAAGATGCCCAGCGCTCTCTTAAATAATAAGCGGCATCTTTAGGTTGACGCTGTCTAGTAAAAATACCCTTTTTATTACCATTCATCCGCATAATACCCTCTGTCGTTTGGAAGTCTGCAAAATTCCAGACCTGTTCTCCTTGAATAAAATCATAACAGTCAAAGACATTATTACACATAGTTAAAAATTCTATTTGATATTCCTGACTCCACATCACAGAAGGAAGTTTATGTTCTGCGGAATTTGTATCTGCTCCATACTCACTAAAAATAAATGGTATATTTAGATTTTTTGCCTTCCATTCATCTAACTCCTTCCGAAGATTTTCCTCTGCCTCTGAAATCTCATATCCACCTTTTAAATACCATCCATAATAACGATTTAAACAGATAAAATCACTAAACTGATAACACTTACAGGTATTTGGAAGGGAATTCATAATTAAAGCAAAAGTACAAGGACGTTTTTGAGGATCGAGTTCTTTTGCATACCGAAAGATTTCTTCGAAATAGGCAACTGCAGATTCATCTGTAGTTTCTGGCTCGTTTAATAAACTCCATGCGATTACACTAGCATGGTTTTTATCTCTTTCTATTAGTTCTCGAATTGCCTCTTTGTGATTTTGAAGTAGTTGTGGAGTAGTTTCTTTTTGAAAAAAGGCAGTGTGTTTTCCCGTAGAAGCCTCCATAAAATTCATCAGACTTTCAAACATTCCGACAGCAGCTACTTCATCAATAATTAAAAATCCTTCTCGATCTGCCATCTGATAAATCTCTTCACTATAAGGATAGTGAGAAGTACGAAAAGAATTTGCATGAATCCATTTCATACATTCAAAATCTCGTTTCATTACAGCCGCAGAAAATCCACGACCAATAATATCACTATCTTCATGCTTTCCAAAACCTTTTAGATAAACAGGTTTTCCATTGATTAAAAATTTTGTACCTTTAATTTCGACTGTTCGAATTCCAATATTTTCATAGTATTCATCTAAAACTTTATCCTGATCTAAAATTGTTAAAACAAATCGATATAGATACGCATTTCGAACTTCCCAGAGCCTTACTTTTGGAATAGTAAGTACTCCATCGTTTCCATTTGCTTCTGCTACAAGTACACCAGCTTCATCATAAACTTTTATCATAACAGGATGAACCCCATTTGTTATGGTATGATATGTTACAGAAGCATCTTCTCCCTGTAAGCTATAATCAACACTAAAATCTGTGATTGCTTCTTTAGGAAGAAGAATTAGTTTTACAGAACGCTGTAGACCAGAATAATTAAAAAAGTCGAAATAAGGCTTTGACATTTTTCTGCCGTTAGAGAGCAATTTTGTTTCACCACATGGAAGAGAAGTATTAGAAAGTTCATTATTTACAATAACAACAACACGATTAAAAGAGGAAAATACTACGAGATCATTGAGTGGTACAAGAAAAGGTGTAAATCCACCTTCATGAACTACAGCTTTTTTTCCATTAATATAAACTTCTGCACGGTGAGTAGCACATCCAAATCGTAGGGCTACTTCTTTTCCCTCCCATTCACTGGGAAGAAAAAACTCTGTTTCATACCAGACATCTCCTGTAAATTCTCTAATTTCTTTTTCTGTATAAAAATCTTGAAAACTGGCAGGCACAGGAATCAGCTCTGGATTAGGAAGCCCACATTCCCAGCCCTGTGTTCGCCCAGATGAATTAAAATCCAATTGAAATTTCCACATACCATCTAAGCTCACAACTCGACGGCAACTCGTTTCTCTTGGATAAAGCATTGACTGTTTCTGCATGAATAGATCCCTCCTATCATTTGATCAAAAAAATGTATCATGGGGGTATTTTCTCCATTTGAATAAACTTTATCCAAGAAAATAAAAAACATAGTTTTTCATGCTACTATTTACTTCTGAAATAAAATAGTTTACAATATTAAGAAAAAACGAGGTGGAAAATGGGAAATGAATGTAATTTTAAAATATATAGAATGTGAAGAATATAAGATCTGCGAAGCAGCAGTAATTGGAAGTTTTAACGGATATGATGCTAATAAAGGCAGAATGAATAAACAAGGAAATGAATGGAGATTTGAATGTTCCCTGCCAACTGGCGTGTACCACTACCGTTTTTTAATTAATAAAAAGTTACTGTTAAATGATCCGTGGAATAATTTATTTGAACAAAAAGAAGGACATGAACTTTGGTCAGTACTTTATATTAATAAACAGGGACTACGGCTTTGTAATCCAGAAGTATATCATCCAACAATAAAACGTTGTGAACTGGCAGGAAAAATAAAATTAGCAAATAAATTGAGAAAAAATTATTTAGATCTTCTAAAAATGGATGAAATTACAGCCACGCTCTATTTTGACAAACTATATGGACTGCATACTGTGACGGCAGCATGGTATTTGCCAAATGGAGAATTGTTTTCCTGTAAAGAACAAATGGTTTATGCTTCTTTACTTTACGATGGACAGGAAGTTCGTTTTTCTCTGGAAAGTAAAGAGGTATTAAAAAGAGGAACAGAAGGAAAGTGGATAGTAGTTTTATTTTTTGATGGAGCATATTATATAAAAAAAGAATTTATAGTACAAAAAGATTGTATAAAGACCTATTTTGAAAAAGGACAGAAACTACATTCTTAAATACTAAAAAAAGCTGTTACAAAATAAAATTTATTTTGTAACAGCCTTTTAAAAAAATCAAGCTCCTTTTTTTCTAGAAACTTTTTCTTTCATACGTTTAAAAAATCCTTTTTTTACAGGTCTTGCTTCTAGGCTGCCACGAAGTCCTTTTACATCAATAATATAAATTCCATTCATGATTGCTTTGACTTCTTTTTTTACAGGTATAATGTCAAATACCTTATCATCACACATCAAGTTGGCAACCTTTGGTCCAATTTTTGCCTTGACAACTGGTACTTTAGCTCCCCTCATATATTTTGGAGTCTGATCAATTACGATTTGTGGAAATCCAGCCTCTTTTAGTTTTATTCGTTTTTTGTCGATAACTAAAATTGAATAGGTCTGTGCTCCAGCACGAATTTCAGCCTGAGAAGCTTCTGATTTTTTTTGAAGTTTTCTTCCATATATTAGTAATGCAACAAACGCTATAATAGTAATTACCAAAATGACTAATAAAACAATTTGCCAAGTATTCATTTGAACCCTCCTTTCAGCCATAAAATATTCCGTATTATTTTATCATATAATTTCACAAAAGAAAACATAAAATTTAGCGATTTTAAAACTTCATATTGCTATATATTAAGATTTAAGATATAATAGTAATATAGAAAGATTCTCATGAGAGGAAAGACAATGGAGGCAAGAAAAAAAGAACATCAAAGTTGTACTACATTTTATCTTTTTTCACTTTTACTGTTATTTATATGTATTATAACAGCGGCATCCATTGGTTCTGCAAGTTTAAGTCCAAAGAAAAGTTTCATTATTCTTCTTTCCAAAATTCCGCTGTTAAGACAGTTTATTTCTAAACAGGAAATCCCAAAGGTATATGTTACAATTTTATTTCAAATAAGACTTCCAAGAATTTTGCTTTCCGCACTTGTAGGTGGAAGTTTAGCTTTTGTAGGAGCAGTATTTCAAGGATTGTTTCGAAATCCGCTTGCCGATCCACATATTTTAGGAATTTCTTCAGGAGCGGCACTGGGAGCTACAATAGCAATTTTATTTGGAATTCAGATGAGTTTTTTAGGACTGGGAGCAATTGGCTGTCTGGCTTTTTTGGGTGCATTGCTTACGGTTTTACTTGTCTATCAACTGTCATGTACGGGTTTAGGGACAGACACGGTTGGACTGCTTTTAACAGGAACAGCCGTAAGTACTATGTTATCTTCAGTTATCTCCTTGTTAATGACAATAAAGCGAGAGGGAATTGAACAGGTTTATTACTGGACATTAGGAAGTTTTTCAGGAGCAACATGGTGGAAAGTCGCCTATTTAGCAATTTTTCTAGGTATTGGAGGAGGAATTCTTCTATTTCATACAAAAGAATTAAATTTAATGGTAGTAGGAGAAGAAGGGGCAGCAAGTTTGGGAATTGAAATTCAAAGGGTCAGACGACGATTGATTTTAGCCGCCTCTATTCTAGTAGCCACTTGTGTTTCAGTTAGTGGTGTAATTGGTTTTGTAGGATTAATTATACCACATTGTATGCGTTTCTTTGCAGGTTCTGATCATAAAAAATTATTGCCTTTTTCTTTGTTAGGTGGAGCGATTTTTTCGATTATATGTGATACCATTGCAAGAACAATTACTGCACCAGCAGAACTTCCTGTAGGAGTAATAACAGCTTTACTTGGTGCACCTTATTTTATCTTTTTGCTATATAAAAGCAAACGAGGAAAAAATGAATGAGTCAACTACAAAAACTTGAAAGCAAAAATCTAACATGGTTTCCGGTATCAGAAAAACAACCGATCTTAGATAAAATTAGCGCATCTTTTATGAGTGGAAAATTTTATGGAATCATTGGACCAAATGGTTCTGGAAAATCTTCTTTTGTACGACATATCTTAAATTTTTTAAAACATACAAAGGGAAGTGTATGTTTAAATGGAAAAGAAGTAGAGTGTTACTCCCGTTTGGAGTTAGCAAAAAATTTGGCGTTAGTACCTCAAAATACTTCTATCGATACCTCTTTTTCGGCATATGAGATTGTTTCTATGGGCAGAAATCCCTATCAGAAACGATTTGGTGGAGAAACAAAAGAAGATATACATAAAGTGACAGAAGCAATGAAGATGACTTCTTGTTTAGAGTTTAAAGACAAACCATTTCGAAATTTAAGTGGTGGAGAGGCACAACGGGTTATTGTTGCAAGAGCGATTGCACAAGATACCCCTTGGCTTTTATTAGACGAGCCAATTTCTAATCTGGATATTCGCCATCAATTAGAATTAATGGAAACTTTAAAAAAATTAAACAGTGAACGAAAAACATCGATTTTAGCAATCTTACATGATATTAATCTAGCTGTTTCATATTGTAGTGATATTATTATGATGAAAGAAGGTCAGATAAAATATATGGGGGAAACATTAGAAGTGTTGACCTGTGAACGGCTTTTTGAGGTGTATGGAGTACAATTTTTAAAAATATCTCATCCAGAAACGAAAAAGCCCTATTTTTTAGCACAGTATAGTTCTTCTGTAGAGCTTGCAGATTAACTATAGAAATTATATAATAAAAAAGAAGCCAATGGAAGAATTTACTGTAAAAAAAGGATAGGAGGTGGGTGCTAAAAAAACGTAAAAAGAGCAATAAAAAAATTATAAAATAGGAAATGGAGATTTAAGGATGAAGCAAAAAAAATTTTTGTCGTTTTTGCTCGCTTTTGGACTGCTTTTAATGAGTTTAGGACCAATTCAAGTAAAAGCAGAGTCCGATGTAGGGCCAAAGGGAGTAATTGATATTACTGTTTTATTCCCTTATGAATTAAAACAGCAATCAGGAGATTTTTTGGTATCCTTTTTTTATGGGAGTAAGGAACTTCTCCATGCTGTACCATTGGATAAATTAGGAGAGCAGGGGATGGATATTACATCTCAACTAATGGATATCAATGGAAATTCTGTAACACAAGGAAGTGATTTAGCAGCAGCGGTATTATCATTCGGTAAACTTCCACTAGGACTATACCGTTTTGTATTATCGGGAGAAGGCTATAAAACATATGAAACAGAAATACTTTTAGAGAACTACTCCCAACATTTGATTATATCAAATGACAATAATACATTTACAGCAGGAGATTTGAATCAGGATGGTAAAGTAGATCGAGAAGATTTAGCATTACTGAAAGAGAAGCTAGGTTCGTTTGAAGCTTCTTATGATTTAAACAGAGATAAACTACTAGATCTTATTGATTATGCTTATTTGTATAACAATATCAAAGAGAATAAAAGTGATGCTATACAAAAGAATACCACAATGATTTCTAATGCTTTTATTGATACTGCAAAAGTATATGAAAACTTAGCAAAGTATGGAGTAAGTGAACAAGAGGCACAACAACTATTTGCACAAGAAGAGGCGACATCTGTTGTACAGTTGAAAACGCCAAATGGTGCAGTAATTTCAAAAGAAAATCCAATTGAATTGGAAGTACCTATTAGTTCTACTTGTGAAGAAATACCAGAATTACAGTACGTTGTTATGACTGTACCAAATGATGGCACAGAACCAGCAAACGGGGAAGTTGTTTTTGAGGATGAAGAGGGAAACCTCCATTCAGAAAAATTTGATACAGTAAGCGAATTACAGTTGTTTGCAAAGTCTGCTAACCAGACAATTATAATTGATCTGGGAAGAAGAATTCCAGTTAAAAGAGTTATAATTAAAATTACTGGAACAACAGAAAATACGAAGTTAGCTTCTATAGCGAAAGTGGAATTTTTACAAGAAATGATATCCACTCCGCAGGAAGAAAGAAATCGAGTAAAGAATGTAACAGCAAAGTCAATGGATGGTGCAGTTTCTTTAAGCTGGAGTAATCTTGCCAATGTTACAGAATATATAGTTTCTTATGGAATCGTTCCTGGAGAATATACTTCTATATATCCATCTGTTAGTAATTCATGTATGATTGGTGGATTAGAAAATGGTATAGAGTATTATTTTACAGTTCATGCGAAAAATGGAGATTGGGAAGGTCTTCCATCCAAAGAGGTTGCTTGTACACCAGAAGAACAAGCAGCACCGGGACGTGTAGGTGGAGTTAGAGTAGAACCAAAGAATCAAGCTCTTAAAATTACATGGGGCGGAGAAAAGACGGCTTCTTATTATAAGTTATTCTATAAAGAGAAGGATGCAAAACAATATACTGTAATTTCCAATATTACAGAAACAAATTATTACTTAGCAGGTCTTACCAATGGAGTGGAATATTGGATTATGGTCTCCGCAGTAAATGACTATGGAGAAGGTGCAAAAAGTCCAGAGGTTGCAGGCACACCACTCGAAATTATTGTAAAAGAACCGGAAGGAATCCCAACATATAATCTGATTGACAGCTCGCATATTACAAATATTCGTTTAAGTCATCCAGATCACTATGATAAAACTTATTATCCAAATGGAATTGATCCTTGGGAATTAGTAGATGGAGATTATACTACTACTTGGATTGCTCGTAGTAATTGGTGGGAGAATCAAGGCTTTGTTGTTACCTTTGACAAAGCATATGAGATGGATCATGTTGTTTGGGTGACAAGACTAGACGAAGAAAGATTTAAGAATACCATTAATCGGTATTATGTTGAAGTCTGGGGAGAAAATGATGATTTAACCAAAGGAGGAACCGTATTAGTTCCTATGGGAACATCATTAGCTAGGAATCCTCTTTCTTCTGAGGGAGTGGAGATTTTAACCTTCCCGAAGTCAAGTGTAAAACAGATCAGAGTAAGTACGAAGATGAAAGATGGAGGACCTGCTCTACCTAGTGCCTCTGAGATAAGATTTCATGAGTACTATTCTCTAGTAGATGATATAGAAGCACTTTTTAATGACGTTTTGCATACCACTATTGCAGATGGAACAACAGAACAAAAGATTGCTTCTTATCAAGAACGTCTCAACGGAAATACTGGAGAGTTTTATGTAAACAAAAATGTTTTAGCAAGAGAACTTGAAATTGCACAGTCACTGCTTCCAGGTCAAACACCAAAGAAAAATATAGTTGAAGCAGAAACTGGAAGAAATGCAGGAAAAGACACAAATCGTAACTTTGCATTTACATTAAATGATTTACAACCATTAGGAATTGCTGCAAAAGAGAAAGAAGATATTATTGTCTATGCACAGCCAGATGCCGCAGGAGTTCTTCCTTCTTTAGTAGCAACACAGTATGCAGGAGAGGCTGGAGGCTGGAGTCAAACCTTTGCTTTAAAAGAGGGAAGAAATATTATTACAATTCCTTCTCTTACTGATATGGTAGGTGAAAAGGGTGGATCACTCTATCTGAAATATTATGGAGAAGGCGGAGCAAAGATTAATATCTTTGGTGGAACAAAAATACCATTGTTGAATCTTCCTGACTTTTCATTTGAAACACTTACCTTTACAGGAACAGAATTTACAGATCCAAAACAAGCACAAAACAAGGCAGCTGTAAAAGCTTATGTGGAAGAATTAACAGAATATTCAAAGACATTAACTCAGTCAAACTTACAAAAAGCAGTTTTAAATTCAACTGAAATTGCAACAAAAAATGTTTTATTATCCCTTCCAGCAAAAGCAGTAGAAAGTGCACTGGGAAGTGGTACATTAGAAGAAAAGACAGAGGTACTATATAAGACATTAGCCGCTTGGGAAAAGAACATGTATGTTCATTATGCTGTCTGTGGTTTATCAGCAGATGCGCCAGAAACAAGAGATCAATATCCTTCTTCTCGAATTAATATCCGCTATATGACTTTAACTGGAAAAGCATTTATGTATGCAGGTGGTGCTCATATTGGAATCGGATATGGTTCATCAGGAGGTATGGTTAATGCTCCAATGTCACAGAATGGATTATTTGGATGGGGAATTAATCATGAAATCGGTCACGTTTTAGATCAAAACGGTCTTGTTATAGCAGAAACAACAAATAATATTCACTCTCTGTTCTCTCAAACCTTTAATGGTGGAGATAATTTAGGAACTGCAAGATTAGAGGGCGGTATTTATGACAAGGTTCTTACAAAGACAGCTTATGGTGCGCCGGGTGCTTCAAATAATGTTTTTGTTCAACTTGCAATGTATTGGCAGCTTCATTTGGCATATGATGATATTGGAGAAGCTTCCTATGATTTCTATGGTAGATTATATAAGACTTTAAGAGAAGGTACTATAACAGCAGAGAATTCAGATATGTTGTTTGTAAAATTAGCTTGTCATACAGCAAACAAGAATTTATATGAGTTCTTTAAGCATTGGGGTTATGAAATAACACCTGAAACATTAGCATATATTTCACAGTTCGAAGAAGAACAACGTCCGATTTATTATGGAACAGATAGTGTAAAACGTTATCTGTCTAAGGGAGGAAGCAGTATTTTCAATGGAGAATATCTTGGAGTAACAGCACAACAAGATAACAGCACAATAGGAGGTACTGTAGAACTTACAATTTCTCTTCCAGCAGGCATCGATTCTTCGAAACTCATTGGCTATGAAATCCGTAGAAACGGAGTAGTATTAGCATTTATTAGAGCATCCGCTACTGGCACAGATACGGTTTATCGTGATGAGAATATTACAATCAATAATGCGGTTTTAACGTATGAAGTAGTTGCGTATGATCTTGCTTATGGTACGATATCAGGAACTTCAGAACCAATGAAATTAAGCTATGACGGTAAATTGGATAACAGTCAGTTTGAATTTATTTTAAATGGATCTACACTGACCTTGCAATCAACGAATATCAATGATATTGCAGGAATCAGTTTTTACACTGGTGCAGACAGTAACATCCTTGTTGGTGGAACAATGAGTGCACAGACATTTGCAGAAACAGCTTCTGGAGATGCCCTTATCATTCCTCGTACACAAACAGTATCTGGAGATGCTCTTCGTGCTACAGTTCAGATAGATGGTAAGGAAGAAGAGGTTCTTTTAACAAAAGCATTTGAGAAAGACGGTTTTAGTACGTATTATTTTACCTCTACGTCAGATCCAGAAGATGGAAGTATCCAAATTTACACAACAAATAAACTTACAGTTACTCTAGGTCAGATTGGATATACAACAGAAGAATTAAAGAGTAAGTTTTATGCTGTATCCTATCCAGGAGATACAATTGAATTCTACAATCCTCAAGAACAGGCTTTCTTTGGAACTTTAGCAGAAGATTATATTTATGATGGAGGACAGATTAATAAAGGTTCTACTATTGTAGTAGGAACATATCGTGGAAATCCAATTTATAATGTAATTAAGTTAAAAGCAAAGTATTCTAGCAATGTAGAGGGAGAAGACGATGACAGTCTAGAGGATAGAATACTAGAAGGAGAACAGCTATTATTTGCAATTGTCCCAGAAAATAAAATAGTCACAGAGATTAGCAACGGAATCTGGGTTTATATTCTTCCAGAATCAATAAAGGAGGAAAAACTTCCTGATACGATTTATGCAGAATTTTATCGTGTTAATAATCCAGATACTTTAGAGGGAGAACGGTTAGTAAGTAATACAATTCCTCTTCCAGTACCATCATTAGACACTCTTCCAGATATCTATTTAACTAACAACTTGAATGGAGAAACGAATTAATGAAAAAAGTAATTCTGTGTATGAGTTTATGTTTCCTGCTTTTTTTTAGCGGTACAATAGAAAGTTATGCTGCAGAAGAGCCTATATGGATTCTGACCGGACACAGTTCAAATCAAACTTCAACGTTTACTGTGGCAGCCTCTGGGCTGCCGCAGGAAACCAGTTGTTTTGAACTTTCCTTTCTATTTCCGGCAGGAAAAACAATAACAAATGTAACACCTTTATTTAAAAACGTTGATGGTTCAACTCCTGACTGTCATGTAATACAGACAGAAGAAAATGGAAAGTTAAGAACGAAGATTTACTGTGTCAACAGAATTGGAAATATATATTCTGATAAAGTAATATTCCAATTTGAAATTCCAGGGAAACTTCAAAAATCAGATGTATCTTTAGAAAGCTATACACTTTTAAATCAAGAATTAAAAGTGAGTGCTCAAAAATCTGGAGATTTAGAATTTAAGTTGGAATATCAAAGTTCAGGAGGTTCTTCTTCTTGGGGAGGTTCAGGTTCCCAAATACCTGTTCCACAAGAACCAGTTAAAGTCACAGAAGAAGAAAAGGATGGTGTAACAATTCAAACTGTTACCTATACCAATTCTACAAATGGAACAGTATTAGAAATTGTTTTAACAACATCCAAGGAAACAAAAGAAACAGAAGTAAAGGCATATTACTATTTAGCACAGGGAAAAGTTGAAAAACTGCCTGAAGCAGAAGGTGTATCTATAAAAATAGAATTACCTGAACCAGATTTTCCAAAAGAGGTTAAGGATCTGTTAAAAAAGGCAGAGATTACAGAACCAATCTCATTAGAATTTGTTCTTCCGCAGAAACAGTTAGTAGAACAGTTAAAGAAAGATACTGTTAAAGAAATATTGATAAATGTTCCTATCGATGAACTAAAGAAAGGAACCGATTGGGAACTTATCGATCTTTTACTGCCAACAGAAGTTTTAAAGGTAGCTAAGGAAGAAAAGAAGTCGGTTACTGTAGCAATGAAAGAGTATTCATGGATGTTTACGAAAGAAGCTCTTGCTAATGTAGAAAAGATTACAGAAGATGCTTCTCTTTTGTTAAATATTTTACCTGTTTCAGAAAAAGAAGATGTTTTAAATATTTTAAAAAAGGATAAGAAATATGTAAGTGGTGGTGTAACAGCAGTTAGTAGAGAACGTCGTGCACTTCCAGTACAGGCAGAATTAACGATTTCTCTTCCAAAGGGAACTGGATTTTCTTCAGGAAAACGAGTATATTTATATCAATTTAATCCAGATACCGAAAAGTTAGAGACGTTAGTTCGAAGCTTTAATTATTTTGTTGACGAGAATGGATCCGTAACATTACATGTTATCAGCACAGAAACTTATGTTATGCTTCCAAAAGCTGCAGCAAATTCCATTATTACAGCGTTGATTTCTCAGATTACTGTTCCAAAGAATTTGACGTTAGTATTAAAGGAAGAAGAAACCGTACGTAAAACCTTAGAAGTAAGTATGCCTCCTCACTTAGAAAAAGTGACAGACTTTGATCAGAAGATGAAGGGAAGTGCTTATGGTGGGGTTAAGGTTCAATTTAAGTCTAGTAATAAAAAGGTGGCATTAGTTGGTAAAAACGGTCTTGTGACTGCAGTTGGAACAGGAACTGCTAAAATCACAACAACCGTTACACTCTATAGCGGAAAGAAAAAGACTTTTACAACAGTAGTGACAGTAAAAGGAGAGGATTAAATCCTAGAATTATGAACGTGGATTGCAACAAGGGATTCGATTTGCTGAATATAATCAGGAATTCTAAGATTTCTTGGACATTGTTTCATACATGTCATAGAAATACAGTTGCGACAGTAATTTGCACTTTCACGAATTCCAAGATCTAATTTTCGGAGTGCCCAATAGTTCTTTCCAAGATGATAATAATTATACTGCCTAAAAAGTGTATGAATTTCTGTTCCAAATGGACAATGGCAACGTTGACAACGATCACATGGGATTGGATGAAAATATTTTTCCAGTTTTCCAATGACTTGTTCGAAACTTGGAAGTTTTACGCCAGAAATTTCTTCTGCATGAACTGCAAGATCGAATTGCTCTTTTGTGCCAAATCCAATTAACGCACAACTAATGGGGTAGGAAAGTACACTAGAAATCAATATGTCTTCCGAAAAAAAAGAAGGCAAGATTCCAGCAGCATATACTTTATTCACTAAAATTCCTTTTTGACGAAAGGCAGGTTCAAGTTGAATCCGTTCTAACATTCCACGTTCTAAAAGATTTCCACTGCCTTGTAAGACATCAACCCGTACATCAAAAGCAGCACGAAGTAAAATATCATAATAATGGGAGGCAATTCCGACAAAACGGAGTTTGCCTTCCTTTTTTAGTTCTGTTAAAGCATCAAGGGCACCATATTGTGAAAATACAGTATCTTCAGAAGTTTCATCTACTTGATGAACAAAATATAGATCAGGGGTACAACCAAGATTTTCACAAGATGTAAGAACTGCCTGATACATTTCGTTCCCAGTAAAGCAACGTGCTTTATCAGAAATGATGAAACGATTTCTATCGATCATAGCGGCAAATTTTCCAAGTTTAATTTCTGCATCTCCATATTCCGGAACAATTGCAGTATCAAACAGATTACAGCCAAGCAAAAACGCATAATTTAACAGATGAAGTGCTTCATCTTGGGTCAAATTATAGTATTCTGGAAGGACTGGAATATTTCCCTGTAAAATAGGAATTGTACCAAATCCAATCTCTGATACAGATAAGTTTGTAGAACCTAAAAGACGATATTTCATAAATGAACCCCATTTCTTTGGTGATTAATCCCTTTTTAAAATACAATCGCACCATGCAAATGCCCGTTCTCCTATAAATTTAATACCTTTTGGAAGCTGGATTGTTTTTAAAGAATAACAAAAGGCAAAAGCTTCTGTACCTATTTTTTCCAATGTAGAAGGCAAAATAACTTCTTCTAAGTTATGACACCGATAAAAGATACGATCGGGAAGAATGGAAATTCCTTCTGGAATGATAAAGCGTTTTAAAGAAGTACAATTTTCAAATGCTCCTATTCCAAGTTCCTTTAATTCTTTACAATCTTGAATTTCTTCTAAACAGATACATCCTGCAAATGCTTGCTTTCCAATTCGTTTTAATGAAGAACTTCCAGAAACAAAGGTGAGCCATTTACATCCTGCAAATGTTCGCTCTTCAATAAATTGTGTACTTTTTGCAAGGTGGATACGTGTTAAAAGATTACCATCTTCAAATACTCCTTTACCTAATGTGATAATTCCTTCTGGAAGCACCATATTACTGATATTTCCAGTACATTCTTCTAACAATCCATTAGAAGCCATCTTAAAACAGTTATAACAGTCATGAAAAATACGCAAAATCCAAGGAGGAAGCTCTCTATTTTGATCATAAATTGTTTGAAGTTCATAGATCTGTGAAGTACTTTGATCAGTAATTTGATGTAAGTTAATACAGTTTCGAAAGGCAAATTCCTCAATCCAAGTAGTTTTTGAAGATAAAATAAGTTCTGTAAGATCAAAACAGTTTGCAAAAGCCCAACCAGAGATGAGATGTACATGATCAGGAACTTTCACTACACCCTGACTACTTGCAGCATCTAATAGTATATTATGAACAATTACAAATGGGGTTTTTTCACGTTGTATAGTAAGCCATTTTGTACCAGTAAATGCCCGTGGACCAATATAAGTTAAACTTTCTGGAAAAGAAACTTCCTCTAAATTCATAACATCCTGAAAAACATTCCCCTCAATTTTTTGTATTCCTTCTGGAATTCGCAAAATTGTTCCATTGTTTTGATAGGCAATAATAGAAAAGTTTTCGTTGATAAAAAAACAACTTATTGCACTCATGAAAATTTCTCGAATGAATATAGGAAATTTATCATAAAACAAATCTTGATAAGAATGAAATAGATATTTATTTTGTCCACTAAAAATAGTTTGAAGCCAAGTACAACCTGAAAATACCGAATAGGAAATCCGAAAATCGGCTTCTGTTATAAATGGAAGAATTAATGTAGAAAGTCTGCCACAATCCAAAAAAGCATAATCTTTTAGTATGACCTCTGAAGAAAGAGAAAGTGTTTTAAGACAATCACAATGTTCAAAGGCTTTTGTTCCAATATATTTTACATGTGTAAGAAAAAGCTCAGAAAGAGAATTACATCCACTGAAACATTGTTTCCCGATTTTTGTAACTAAAGGAATTTCTAATCGATTTAAAAACGTACAACCAAAGAATGTTTCTGCTTCTAATTGAATTGTGGATGGCAAAAGGACATCTTTAAGATTTGTACAAAAAGAAAATGCTCCTTTGGAAAGAAGTTTTGTCTGACAAGAGAGTTGTATTATTTTAGTACATTTAGAAAAACAATATGGCTCTAATTCAATAAAAGAGGATGGAAAAGAAAGCTTTATAAGAGAAGAACATCCACAAAAAGCATTTTTTCTGATGTGTTTTAAACTTGTTGGAAATACAACAGAGGTGATATTAGTATTTCCTGCAAAGGCATAGGGAGCGATTGTGTGGATTCCCTCTGGAATTTCAATATCTCCAAAGGCAGACATACCATCTAATAAGGTATGAGAAAATATGACAAAAGGAGAAGCTTGTTTTAAGTTTTTCCAAAGGTCAGTTTCTCGAATAGCATCTGTACCAATATCTTCTGTATCCGTTTCAAAATGACACATAGACAGGCATGAAAAAAAGGCTTCTGCACCAATATGCAAAGCTGTTTTGGCAATACTTTGAGAGTTTTGATCCAGTCCTGAAAATTGTTTACATTGATAAAAAGCACGATCCCCAATCGAACGAATACAGCCAGATATTTCTACTGACTGTAAATTGCTACAATAAGCAAATATACCTTCCGTAAGTTCAGTAATATTTGCAGGAATATAAATAGATTTTAGAGAGGAACAGGAACAAAATGCCCGTGAGCCAATAGATTTTAAAGAGTTTGGCAAAGTAACATGAGTAATGGCATCATTTCCATAAAAAGCACCTCCTGCAATAGAAGTAATTCCTTCAGGAAGATAAACTTTTCCTGAAAAAGAGGAACCATCTAAAAGGAAAGAACCAATTTGTCCAGATACTGATTCTTTTTCTAAAAAAGGACTTCCTTCGAAAGCATTTTTTCCAATCTGACATAGTGAGTTAGGAAATACGACATGAGAAAGATGTGTACATTGAAATGCAAATTTATCCCCAATAAAACGGATTCCCTCCTCAAAAACAAGATGTTTTAACCGTTGGCATTGAGAAAATATATTATTTCCATATTCGATAGGATCACAAGAAATAATAGCACTACGAACTCCTGAAGCAGTAAAAATATTATTTCCAAGACTTTGAATAGAAGAAGGAAGTTCTATTTGATCAAGAGAACTACATTGATAAAAGGCAAGACTTCCTAATCTTTTTAATTGTTTTGGAATAGAAAACTGCTTTAATGAGCGACACCCATAAAATGCCATTTCGCTAATTTCAGATAACTGTGAACTAAAAGTAACTTCAGTAAGAGAACGACAGCGACTAAAGGCAGAGGGCGCAATACTATGAAGTTTTTCTGGAAGACAAACACGAATTAATTTGACACAGTTTAAAAAGGCTGCTCTTCCAAGAACTTTTAAGTATTTTGGAAGAAGAATGGTCTGAAGAAGTAAACAGTCAGAAAAAGCTTCTTCTCCGATTTCTTCTATGGAATCTGGAAGCAGTATTCGATCAATTTCTTCCTTTCCAGCAAATGCTCTTGGAGCAATATGGGTAATGCCATCTGGTACAGTAACCCTAGATTCTGAACCACGATAGGATATTAAAGTAGTCCCGCAAAAAAGAAAATTACTAAGAATCTGTGTATGAATGGTATGGATTAAATCAGGAATAGAATCAGATTGAGAAATGATTTTATTTACTCCGACAAATTCATATTCTATCCCATTGTATAAAACATATTTTAAAGTAGTACAGTTTTTAAAAGCATCTGGCTGAATAATAAAGTCAGAAGAAGGAAGTTCAATTCTCTCTAAACTAATACAATTTCGAAACGCTTTGCTACCGATAACTTTAAGACTTTTGGGAAGTTTTACACGAATGATTCCCCTTTTATCAAAAAAACAACCTGTCCCAAGTTGTTCGATTCCTTCTGGAAGTTCTACCTGTCGTAAATTGGTTAAAAACCGAACTAAAGTTCTTTTTTCAAATTCCATCATTCGGAAAATATCTCGAACAATGGCACGAATAACTTCTGGAACTGGTGAGGTTGGAAGTAAGGCATCAAAAAGTTGATCTAACACAAATCTTTTTCCGTCAGAAAGTTCAATTTGATGTATTTTACTACATCCAGTAAAAACATCGCAGATCTGAGAAATTGTAAGATCGGCAGAGATAACAAGATCTGTTAAGTTTACGTTATTTAAAAAGACTTGTCTACCTAGTGTTTTTACTCCGGGAATAGAAAGTTTTGTAAGACTATCATTATATAAAAATACACAGTCAGGAAGATGAGTAATACTAGGAGGTAGTGAGATTTCACGCAGACTATGACATCGGTGAAAAGCAAATGCTCCAATAGAAGTTAAAGAAGAAGGAAAGTTAATCTTCTGTAATTTACGACATCCTTTAAAAGCATCTGCCTCAATGACAGAAACAGTATCTGGTAGATGAACTTCTTCCAGAGATGCCATACCTTTTAATACTCCTTTTCCAATTGTGTGTACACCTTCTGGTATAGAAAGTATCGTATCTCTTCCACTATAAGCAATCAATTTGCCCTGTTCTATTTGTAACATCAGATTCCTCCTTTTTCATCAAATATAAGCCCAAGCAATTCTTTTAGTTCTTCTGGATTTCCACATTGATATAATGCAGATTTATATTGTTTTGTACCCTTTCGTTTTTTCATACTATACGAAACAATTTTTTTTATATAAGTGAGAGAAAAAGTTTCATCGTAATATGTTGTTACTAAAGAGAGCTGTTCTAAAAGAAGTTGATATAAACTCTTGGTTATTGGTGTATTAGTTAATTCACTAAAAATAAATGGATTTTGAAGACCATATCTTGCTAACATAATACCATCTGCATCCGTTTGAAACATGATCTGTTCAGCGTCCTTAGCAGAAAAAATCCCACCGTTTGCAATCACTGGAATTTTCACCGTTGATTTTGCCTGTTGAATTTGCTCATAATAAGGAGTTCCATCATACATCATAGAACGAGTTCTGCCATGAATTGTGATAAAATCTGCGCCTGAGTCTTCACAGAGTTTGGCAAATTCTGCAGCGTTTAAAGAGGATTCACAAATACCAACTCGAAATTTTACTGATACTGGTTTCCCACTTCTTTTTACTCCACGAATGATCGCTGCCGCTCGTTTGGGATCTTCTAGCAAAGCACTTCCTTCACCACTTTTATAAATATTTGGAGTGGGACAACCCATATTAATATCAATCAAATCAAAAGATTCTAAGATCGGATCAGACGCCATTTGTTCTAAAATTCTAGGATCTCCACCTAAAAGTTGAACGGCACGAATGGGTTCCTTTGGGGTAGAAAATAATAGTTTTTGTGTTGCTTTATCCTTATATTTTAACGCATTTGCACTGACCATTTCTGTAAAACAAAGTCCTGCTCCTAACTCATAACATAACATCCGAAATGGATAACACGTATATCCAGCAAGCGGTGCCATAAAAACATTAGAAGTAAGAGTAAGAGAACCAATCCGAAATTGTTTTAGTTCCAATTTATCTCCTCCTTTCTTTATAGAAATTAATTTTATCATATTTTTAGGATTAAAAAAATATAATATCTGAAACTTTTTTTCTTTTGTTTCGTCTAATTTGCAGGGATAAATAATAATCCGTTAGAAACGGAAGAAATGGAGGAAGATTATGAAACGAAAGATAGTATTATTTCTCTGCTTTATAATAGGTATTAGTTTTACTGGATGTGGAAAACAGCTAAAAAGTATGGATGGAAATTATATGAATCAAAATTCCACACAAAGTATAGGAGATATGAAGATAGAAATGACAGATATGAGTAGTCCAGAAGCAGGACTTACCATACAAGAAGAACAAGAATTTAATACAGAAGAATATTCTTCCATTAATGAAAACCGTTTTCTTTCAGTAAAAAATCAGCCACTTTCCACTTTTTCGGCTGATGTAGATACAGCTTCTTATGCAAATGTCAGAAGATTATTAAAAGATCAAAGAAGTATTGATCCCGGTGCAGTTCGCATTGAAGAGATGATTAATTATTTTCATTATGATTATGATGCACCAAAGGGAGATGAACCATTTTCAATTTCTACAGAATTAGCAGATTGCCCTTGGAATTTGGACACTAAGTTATTATCAATAGGAATTCGAGCAAAAGAATTTTCAAAAGAAGGGCTTCCAGCCTCCAATCTAGTCTTTTTACTAGATGTTTCTGGTTCGATGTATAGCAGTGATAAACTTCCATTAATGGTAAGTGCCTTTAAAATGTTACTAGAAAATTTAACAAGTGCGGATCGGATTTCTATTATAACTTATGCGGGAAAAGATGAGATTTTGTTAGAAGGAGCAGATGGAGCAAATCGACTTGAAATTGCAACTATTTTAGATGAACTTATGGCTGAGGGTTCAACAAATGGATCGGCTGGAATTGAAACGGCATATGCTATTGCAGAAAAATATTTTATTTCAGGGGGAAATAACCGTGTTATTTTGGCAACAGATGGAGATATCAATGTAGGATTAAGCAGTGAAAGTGAATTAAAAAAATTGATTGAACAAAAAAGAGAAAAAGGAGTATTTTTATCTGTTCTTGGTTTTGGAGGGGGAAATCTAAAGGATAATAAATTGGAGACTTTGGCAGACTCAGGAAATGGGAATTATTCTTATATTGACAGTATTTTAGAAGCGAAAAAGGTTTTAGTAGAAGAAATGGGAGGAACTCTATTTACAGTTGCAAAAGATGTAAAGTTTCAAGTAGAGTTTAATCCACAGAATATAAAAGGATACCGACTTATTGGCTATGAGAATAGATTACTTCAAACAGAGGATTTTGAAGATGATACTAAAGATGCTGGAGAAATTGGAGCAGGGCATCGATTGACAGTATTATATGAGATAGTGCCAGTTGACAGTCCAATGGAGATTAAGGAAACCGATTTAAAATATCAAAGCAACTCTAAATCAGAGGGCTCTTCTGATGAATGGATGACAGTAAATATTCGTTATAAAGAACCAGATGGAGAAAAAAGCATTCTTATTTCTAAGCCAGTTATGAAAGCAGATTATAGAGAATTTCCATCTGAAAATCTACAATTTGCTGCATGTGTAGCACAATTTGGAATGTTACTACGGGAAAGTAATTATAAAGGAACAGCCAGTTATGAAGGAATACTAAAACAGTTAGAAAAACTAGATGCAGTAATTTCTGATCCATATAAAGAGGAATTTTATGAATTAATTCAACTGGCATCGAAAATAACACAAGTATTTCCGAAATAATATAGAACTATAAAACAGCTCTAATCATAACACTATACTTTAAGATTAGAGCTGTTTTACAATTTTATTTTTATCCTTCTGGAGGATATGATCTTTTTCTACAAGATAAAATAATCATGAAGATGCAAATTATAATTGTAATCAGTACCATAGTACCAGCAATTGGAGCAATAGAAGTCCCTTCATATTCAACATTGTCCCAATTCGTATCTAAAGATGGAGGAACTGTTTCCTCATTTGATTCTGTAGTAGTTTGATTTGTATTAGAGGTTTGAGAGTTTTCCTCAAAAAATAGTTTTTTGTCTTCGATAGCATCTAATACAGATTGATAGACTTTAAAATCTTTTGTAGAAGCAAGCTCTGTTCCATCAGCCAGACGAAAAGAAATGTTGGAAAGAATTATATTTGCTTCATCATAGGAAGCCGAATTCCACCAAGAACCATATCCAAAATAAAGTGTTTCTGCACCAGAAAGCCATTCTAATATTAAAGAAAAATCAGAACCAGTATAATTTTGACTACCTCTTGTTTCATCTGATAAAATACTTTGATCATAACAGAGAACGTCATTCGAATAAACATGAAATCCAGTTGGTTTAAATTCAATACGAATATCTGCCTTTTCTCCAATATAATCTTCTACAAGAAGATAATCCTTTAAGTTTGCATCAAAGTATCCTCCAAATGAAGGGCTGTTAAAACCTAAATAAGAGGCAGGAGTAAAGAAAAGTCTTCCTCCATAGTCTTCTGCTCCACAGATAGAAAAAATGGTTCCAAGAGGATGGATATCTCCTATAGAATCTGCGGTAAATTCAATAATAATTCCTTGTGAAGTATCTTTTTTAAGGAATGGATTAGAATATGTATAAATAGGAGTAAAGTTACCAAATTCTTCTGTATGATAGGAGAGATCTAAGGATTCTACTGTTACTAATTTTGAGTTTTCTGTATCAATCGTTTGAACAGATGTAACAATCTCAATTGGTTCATTAACTTCATTTTCTGTAAAGTAAGAGCCAACTACAGTTCCATCTGCTAATTCAAAGAAGGTATCCGTCAGTTCGATATTCGACTCATCAAAACCTACCCCATTCCAAAATGATCCATATCCAAAATATAAAGTATCTGCATGAGAAAACCATTCAAGTAGGGCAGACCAAGAAAAGGATTCCTTGAGAGTGACATTACTAGAACGTTCCAGATCTTCTAAAATTGTCTGATCAAAACAGAGTGTTCCATTGGCACTTACAGTAAAACCATCAGGAGTAAAAACAAGTTCCATGTCTGCACCTTCACCGATAAAATCTTCTACAAGAAGATAATCTAATAAATTAGCGTCCCAAAAACCCAAAGAGGAAATATTCATTCCTAAATAAGAACCAGGTGTAAAGAAAATTCTCCCATCGTAGTCGCCCTTTCCATGTAGAGAGAAGATAGTTCCTAGAATATGAACATCACCATTAGGAACTGCATGAAAACGAATTCGAACACCAGAGGAGGTATTTTTATTTTGGAATGGATTTTTATAGCTATAGACAGGAATGAAATTACCAGAAGTTTCTTCATGAACAGAAAGATCAGCTGCCTGTACAGTTATAGTACTTTGAAATATGAAAAGTAATACTAGAAAACATACTATAATTTTTTTCTTCACTTACAACATCTCCTTTCTTAAACATTTTGGAACGCATCTGCTCGCTCCTTTAATTGTGCAACAATTTCTATATTAAAACCTGCTTCTTTATTAATATTCATAATCTCAGTAACCATCTCTGTGGTATTTGCTGAAGATTTAGAGATTCCATTGGCACTTTCACCTACAGAAGCAGCAATTCCATCCATAGACTCTACTAATTCGCTGATGATTCTTTGAAGCTGTTCTGTTTTATTCGTACAGTCATTCATCGTTCCATTGACATATTTAGCATCTTCCAAATATTGTCTTCCAGAGGCAACAAAGGAATCATAATCTGGAAGAATAGTAGAGTCAATATATTCAACCATTGTATTGGCATGTTCACTTAAATTTTGCACTGCAGTTATAACAATCTGATTAATATTTTGTATATTGTTAGCAGTTTCTCTACTACTATCTGCAAGCTGACGAATTTCATCTGCAACTACTGCAAAACCTCGACCAGCGTCACCAGCTCTTGCTGCTTCAATAGAGGCATTTAAAGCTAATAAATTAGTTTGACTTGCAATATTTAAAATTTCATTGGTTAATTTACTAATACGATTAACACTTTGACTGTCTTCAATTGCCTGTTTTAAAGTTTCTATAATAGAAGAAATCATTTCATTTGTAGCCTTTTTGTTAGAAATTGCTTTTTTTTCAAACTGTTCTGCACGATCTCTCATTTCATTTGTATAGTTATAAATATTATTTGTAGAGTTGGCAACATCTTTTACCTCACTTCCTACTTCGGCAGTATTAGTATTGACAATTTCAATCGTAGCGGAAACTTCTTCCATAGTAGTAGAAAGTTCTTCCATTGTACTAGAAATATCATGAGAAGTAGTAGTTGCCTTGGTAATATTAGAGGCTATTGTATCAAAAGAGTTTGTCAGATGATTTGAGGCAGAAATAATTTTACCCATAATATCTTGAAGGGAATGAATAAAAGAATTGACTCCTTGGGCAAAGCGCCCAAATTCATCTTTAGATTCCACTGGAACTCGTTCTGTTAAATCACCCTCACGTTTTTCAATTTGTTGAATGATTTGAAGAAGTTTGCGTTCTGCATGGACAGTTGGAGAAACGATTGATTTAGATAAAACAATAGCAGAAGTAATAACAACAATAACCATAATTATTGTCATAGCTAATACCATAATATTGGAATTTTCGTAGGTATTTTCTTGTTGCTTTTTTGAAAAGGCAACACTTAATTGAGCATCTTTAACAATAGAATTTACATGTTCTTCTAATTGTTTAAAGAGATCTGTTAATACTCCGTTGACATTACTAGCAGCTTCTTGAGCATGTCCAGCGGAACTTAAAGAGAGTGTCAGATCATATTTTTCTAGATATTGTTCATAAATTTTCGTTAGAGTAGTATAGTTAGACTGCTCTAAATTGTTTTGAGAAGAGAGCATAGAATAATAACTATCCATATCTGCTTTTAATTGTGCTTTTGCCTGTTTGATTTCAGATTCTTCTTTCTGTTTATTCTCTTCTGTTTCAGAAATACAGTGTGTAAGTAAGAGCTGTTGAAGCTCTTGAACGGTCGATGAGATATAGTCAACTGTCATAATGAGTGGCAGATGTTTATCTGAAATCTCATTGCTGATAGATTTTAACATGTTTAGAGAATATCTACATAAAATACCTGTAAGACCGCCTGCGAGTACAAGAATAAACAGAGGAGTAAAAAGTTTAGCCCTCATGTTTTTCATATCTCTCCATCTCCTTTTTCTATTTTAATCTAAATATATTATAACACAAGATGGAAGAAATGTAAAATATATTTAAAAAATAAAAAAAAATGATATGAAATTTATGCAGTTCGTATTAATATGAAAATTTTAGAAATAAGAAAAGCACAAAAAACAGGTCAAAATAAACCTATTTTTTGTGCTTTTCTTATTTTTTAAAAAAGATATTATTTACGGTGCATAGTAATATTACAGTCTTCATAACTATGTACCGTATCATAAATAGCCCGATCATCCACAGATTTTAAAACATTAGTACGATTTAATTGTGCCTGTCTACCACTTAAAACTGCACCCGGACCATTTACACAGCCACCTTCACACGACATTCCTTCTAGAAAATCTTCTGGAAGTTTTCCAGCTTTTAATAACATTAATGCTTTTTTACATTCAGCAGCACCATTACATCCTTTTACATGAATGTCTGCTTGTATACCCTTTTCTTTTAATGCCTGTAATACAGAAGCTGTTACACCACCTGCCACAGCAAAATTCTTTCCGAAAATACTACCTTGCTGCATATTTTGTCCAAAGGAAGCCAACTCAATCTCTTTTGCTCTAAACATTGCATTTAATTCATCAAAAGTAAGTGCATAATCTGTTCCGCCTTCTGTAATATGATCGAGAACCTCACTCTTTTTTGCAATACATGGTCCAATAAATACAGTAATTGCATCTGGATGTAGTGCTTTTACTACTTTTGCAGTTGCCTGCATCGGAGAAATTGTTGTAGAAATATTTTTTATAAGTTCAGGAAAATGCTTCTTAATCATATTTACAAAAGCAGGACAACAGGAAGTAGTCATTTTTTTACCCTCTTGATATGCTTCATACCATTCTTCTGATTCAGAGGCAGCAACAAAATCTGCACCAAGTGCTACTTCAAACATTCCATCAAAACCAAGCTCTTTGATTCCTTCTGCCAAAATACCAGTAGAAACCTGAGCTCCAAATTGTCCTTCTACAGCTGGAGCAACCATTGCATAAACAGGAATATCCGAACGAAGTAGATTGATAACATCAACTAAAAAAGAACGATCAGAAATGGCGCCAAATGGACAATTACGAATACAATTTCCACAACTGATACATTTCTCTTCATTAATAATTACAATTCCATTTTCATCCATTGAAATAGCATCAACTGGACAACTTCTTTTACATGGGCGCATCAGATCGGCAATCGCATTATAAGGACAGGCTTGGGCACACTTTCCACACTCTTTGCATTTCGACGGATCGATATAGGCACGATCTCTTGACATAGTGATTGCTTTAAAATTACAAGCATTTTGACAGCGTTTTCCCATACATTTTTGACAATTATCAGTTACGACAAAACGGGTGATTGGACACTCCTCACAGGCAGAACTAATAACCTGCACGATATTTTTGTCATCTTTTTTAGAAGATGGAGATTTTCCTTGAGCAAGTAAGATTCTCTGACGAATAATTTCTCTTTCTTTATAGATACAACAGCGAAAATTTGCTTGTGGTCCAGGGATCATTTCAAATGGAAGCTGCTCCTTTTTTTCTTCTAACGCTCCTTGAAAAGCAAGTTTTGCAACTTCATAGAGAACTTCATTTTTAATTGTACCAATATCAATATTTCCTTGTAACATGTTTGCCTCCTTAATTTAAGATAGATTTATAGCAGACGAAAGATCAGATGGTGCAGACAGAATTCGTGCTGCTAACAAAGTTGTATCATCTCCGGGGTGGTTATTATATAATTCTAAACATTTATCAAGAAGCAAAGAAACCAATTCATTTGCACAGGGACATTGAAGAGAAAGTTTTGAAGCAAATTCACAAACTCCTTCTCTTGTCCACCCAAATGGATAAATACCTCCAAGTCCCGCAAAAGTAACACCATCACTTAGTAAGAGCAAATAATCTCCGACTTCCACAAAAAAACGACTTTCTCGAATCATTTTTCCTTCGATCTGAATTTGTGTCCAGTTAAGAGGAAGAACTGTTCCATTCCTTAAAAAAATACAAGATGGATTATCAAATTCAATTAATCTGGCACTTCCATCAGTTCCTAATTTTAAAATACTAAAAGTAGAATAGGCTGCTTTTCGAACTTTACATGTGGGAAGAGTTCGAATTACAGTATGAACACAATCCTCTAAATCAGCTCCATAGCGAAACATTGTTCCAAGGATCTTAGATGTTAAAGTAGCTAAAATATTTGCTTTAACTCCACTTCCCATTCCATCGGCAAGAATGAGTATTTGATCTTCTCCCGCAGTTAGAATTTCTGTTTTATCTCCACATAATTCTTCTCCATATTTAATCAGACTTTTTCCAGCGATGTCAGCAGCAAATTTCATAAAATTTCCTCCTGATTTCTAGAAACGGTATCATCTTGACTAATCATATCTCGCAGACGATTTAGTGTAACCTTTGTTTCAGCCGTTGTTTCTCCAAGAAGACCTGCAATTTCCTGTGCGACAAACATTTGACGATCAATTACCTTTTGTGCCATTTCTAGGGCATCAAGTCGAATAGTTTGTACTTTTTTTCGATTTTCTTCTTCTTTAGTAATATCATCTAAAATAATTAAAACACAGTTTTGTGGTTCAATAGGAATGATTTTTTGTAGAGTGATACGAGCAAGAGCTGGATAAGTTACTTTTTGATCATAAATAGGCTTGTTTGTTTTTAGAGCCTGCAAAAACGGTTTAATATCAACAAAAGAATCAAATGAGATCCCATGTGAAAGAATCCCTAGCGGTGCAAAAAATTTTTCTGCCGAAGAAGAATATTCTAATAAATGACCTTTACTGTCTAAAATCAGTATAATACTTGGAGTATGATCAAGAACTGCATTAGCCATTGATTGTGCTCTCTCCTGCATATAAGGCAGACACATAGTAAGTTCCGCTTTTCCCTCTAAAACTGCCACTGCTTTTTCACGACAGGAATTATATCCACAGGCTCCACAGTTTAAAAGATCTTGTTTGGAGTGTTTACCTAATAGATGGAGTATACGAAGAATATCTTCTTCTGAAGGTTCTTGTATCTTTGGAGAACGATCTGAAAAAGTTCGCCGCATAAAAGAGAGATCATTAAAACTATCTTCTTTTTCATCTTTCACTTCTGTTTTATTTTGATCAGAACCAGCATAACGCTGAAAAGAAAGCATACCTGAAAAGCGTCTTTGATATGATGATAGAGCGGAACCATTAATACATCCTCCGCTACAGGCATTTACTTCAAGAAAACAAGGTTCTAATTCATTTTGCATAAGACTAGAAAATAGATCCATACAATTTTCCAGACCACTGACACTAAGTCTGCGATATTTTGAAGAAATATCCTCTGTAGAAAAAGTAGTAAGAATTCCTCCTTCTTCTGGATAAAAACGATGAATTCCCGGAGATTTTCCAGAAAACTTGGCTTCCTGTAATTGAGATGGAATAAGGTTTTCTTCTTTTAGCCAGTCTTCTAGTTCATGAAAGTTTAATACCGCATCTACTACACCCTTTGTTCGAGGATCCATTTCTGCCTCTCGTTTTTTAGCAATACATGGACCAATAAATACAATTTTGACTTCTTTCCCATACTGTGTTTTCAACTGTTTTGCATGGGCGATCATAGGAGAAACCACAGGTGCAAGATATTTACATAAAGATGGATAGTAAATTTCAATTAAATCATTAATAGAAGGGCAGCAGGAACTAATAATGTATTTCATCTTATTTTCTTTCATTAACTCACGATACTGAGCAGTTACAAGAGCTGCACCTTGCGCAGTTTCATAAACAGCATGAAAACCGAGTTGATAAAGTGCTTGTACTGTCTGCCCGGGAGTATGAGAAGTAAAAAAGGCAGCATGGGAAGGAGCAAGAGAAATAATCACTTGATATCCCTTATGTAAAAATTGTTTCACACGATCTAAATCACTGATAAGTGTTTTAGCATTTTGAGGACATACATCTAAACAACGACCACACAAAATACAGCGGTTATCCATAATATAGGCTTGCGAATTTTGTACAGAGATTGCCTTTAGAACACAATTTCTCACACAGCGATAACAATTCCGACATTTTGCACTTTTAAACCCTATAACATCCATTAGCCGAGCCTCCCAAGTACCTCGTTTTGAAAAAATTCAGCAGTTGTATCAGGGGAAAGTGAAAAAATTTCCTCATCTAATTTTAAACAAACTCCTTTTTGACATTGACCCATACAAAAAGAACCTGATAAACTTATTTTATCCTCTAACTGATGTTTTTGAATTAATTCCTGAAGTTTTAAAATTACACTTCTTGAACCCTTTAAATGGCATGAACTTCCAATACAAACCTGAATTACCATAATATAAATACCTCCTTTAAATCATAATATTTATTATATCATTGCAAAGAGGTACTGTCAAATTAAGAGGAAAAATAAACCACAGAGAAAATTTAAAAGCAAAATATCAAAAAATTTACGCCTTTTTTGATATTTTGCTTTTATGATTTAGAAATTTATTTTATTTTTGAATTTCATTTGTTTTTAATAGGTAGCAAACACTTCCGTCCATACCCTCCATTAATCCAGAAAAGTTGTTTTCCTTACTAACGAGGTCTGTCATAGCTGATAGACGATCAATTAAAAGTTCTATATCACTATCAAATATAGCTACTAGCTTTTGAATTCCCGTTTCGTTAAATTCAGCAATTCCATCAGCAAGTGTCTTTGTACCATCTGCTAAATTAGAAGCACCAACTTTTAATTTGCTACTTCCCTCTTTTAAGTCACTTGCACCGTCAACTAATGTTTTTGTACCATCAAAAAGAGTGGTTGCACCGTCTTTTACTTGAACAGAGGCCTGATAAAGAGAAGAAGTACCTGTAACTAATTTACTACTGCCTTCTGATAATTGTGTAAGTCCATCTTTTAGAGAAAGTGTTCCTTCTGAAAGAGTATTTAAACCAGCATTTAAAGAAGTTATTCCATCGAATACTGTTTTTGTTCCGGCAGAAAGGGAAGTAATACCATCTTTTAACCCCTTCCCTCCATCTGTCATACTTGCAGCAATCTGTTTCTGACCAGTAATTGTAACTTCTAAGGTCTGAATCATCTTTGCAAAATTTTCTGAAGGAGCAGCAGCATAAACCTGTTTTAATCCTTCTAATACCTGTTCATTTGCTACAATCGTCTGAGTTAAAGATTCATAGGCAGTATCCATTCCATCCGATAAAGAATGAATTCCATCGGTTGTCTGCTTTAACCCCTGTGTAAGAACAGAAACACCCTCTAATACAGGAGTATATCCTTCGGCTAGTTTATCTGCTCCTGATTTAGTATTTTGAATTCCAACATCAAGTGTTTTTACGGAATCTTGTACTGTTTTAGCACCCGAACTTAGTTCCTTTGTTCCCGACGCTAAAGAAGAGGCTCCGCTATTTAATTGAGTTGTACCCTGAAATAAGTCTTTTACTCCATTATCTAAAGAAGTTGCACCAGAAAGTAGAGAAACTGCTCCCTCATAGAGTTCGGAAGAACCATCTTCTAATTGAGTAGAAGCTTCACTTAATTTTGATATAGCATCACTAAGACTATCTATATTAAAATCATCTAAGCTATCCAAATCTTTGTTGGCAATAGACTGAAATGGCTGGCTGGTGAAAACAGTAACTGTTCCAGCTAAAGAGAAGTTAGAAACGTCTGCTGTAATTTCCGCATAATCTGGGAGTAAAGAATCATCCTCTAATTGAAGACTTTCTGTCATTCCGGGAAGGGCAAGACATAATACAACTGCACGATTTCCGTCTGTTAATACAGAACCATTTGTAACTTCAATATTTGCAAATTGATTAAGATCAAACATTGTTCCAGTAACAGCTAAATAAGGAACAGCCAAAGTTTCTTCATTTTTGCCGACAGTTATCTGCTTTTTTGAATGGTTTTCGTAGATAAAACGAATGGTTACTTTACCACTTTTTCCTGCAAGATCTTGTGCAGAAATTTTTTTGCCATCTAAAAGATAAGTAATATTTACAGATACGGGAAGTTCTTTTTGACTTTTACCTTGGTAGTAAATATCTGCTCCATTGGCTGTCCAAGTTAGAGAATTCCCATTTTTATAAAATTCTTCCCACCCCTTTACGTTTACGATATCTGTAAGATCGGAAACATCATTTATAGAAGAAAGGGAATCCGGATTTTTTAAACAGGCAGAAACTAGAGTATGATCAACACTGCCATCTGAATTAGCAAAAATATATACCATTTCTTCTTTTTTAGAAGTGAGATTAGAAGCTGTTTTTGATACTTCTGTCTTTTCAGAAGAACGAATAGTTGTTTCGACAAAATTGTCTGCTTTTGCTGAGTTATTGTCAGCATAGTAAAATGTAGCACTGGTTGTTAAACAGATAGTAAGAGCTGCTGCAATATATTTTTGATAACGTTTCATAAAAATAACCCTCCATTCTTTTTAATGTGCTGAAACAGTTTCCGTAGATCGTTCGGATATTCTCTTTTTATCCGAAGAAAAATGTAAACTGGTTGCACAAATAACACGGTCAAATACCATAAATAAAGATGGTAATAGTAATAAAACAACAAACATACTAATAATTGCACCACGCGCCATTAAAGTACATAAAGAACTGATCATATCAATATTCGAATACAATCCCACACCAAAGGTTGCTGCAAAGAAACAAAATGCACTGACCATAACTGATTTTATAGAAGCAGCTAGTGCAGTCTGGATAGAAGCTTGTTTAGATACACCATTACTGCGTTCTTTTTTATAGCGATTTGTCATTAAAATAGCATAATCTACGGTTGCACCTAATTGAATAGTACCAATTACGATAGAAGCAATAAACGGAAGTGAAGTATGAGTATAACATGGAATTCCCATATTAATAAAAATAGCAAATTCAATTACAGTAACTAAAATCACTGGAAGTGAAATGGAGCGAAATACAAAAACGATAATAAAGAAGATAGCACAAATAGAAACAGCACTGACTACCTTAAAATCTTTATCTGTGATTTCGATTAAATCTTTTGTACAAGGAGCTTCTCCAATCAACATTGCGTTATTGTCATATTTTTTAACAATACTATTCAATACATTAATCTGTTGATTCACCTCTTCCGACGCCGTTTTATATTCTGAACCAACTAAGATAAGTTGCCAGCGATCACTTTTTAAAAGATGGCTGATTTTATTTGGAATTAATTCTTTTGGAATCGCTGTTCCAACCATAGAATCAAATCCCAATGCAAAACTGACACCATCTTGAGATTTCATTTCATTCATCATAGAAATAGTATCTTTTGGACTTAATGAACTATCTGCTAATACCATATGAACTGAATTCATGTGAAAACTTTCCGAGAGTTTTGTATTTGCCATAATACTGTCTAAGTCTTTTGGAAGAGTTTCATCTAAATTATAATAAACATCTGTATGTGTATAGCCATAAATGGCAGGAGCAAGCATAGCTAAGAAGATAGTAATAAAGATAAAATAATGTTTACTGATTATGGTTGCAAGACTTCCTAAGTCTGGAATCAATGGTCGATGTGTTGTTTTTTCAACTGCTCTGTCAAAGACTAAAAGCATACTTGGAAGAATAGTGATACATCCTAAAACTCCGAAAACAACTCCCTTTGCCATAACAATACCAAGATCTTTTCCAAGGGTAAAACTCATAAAACAAAGAGCAATAAAGCCTGCTACTGTTGTAATAGAACTGCCCACAACAGAAGTAATAGTATTAGAAATAGCATGTGCCATTGCACGTTCTTTATCTCCATTAAATCGTTGTTTTTGTTCGGAATAACTATGCCATAAAAAGATAGAATAGTCCATTGTGACGCCAAGCTGGAGAACTGCACTTAATGCTTTTGTAACATAAGAAATTTCTCCAAGAAAATAGTTACTTCCTAAATTATATAAAATTGCCATACCAATACTTAACATAAAAAACAGCGGAAGTAGCCATGAATCCATTGTCAATGCAAGTACAATACAAGATAAAATCACTGCAATTAATACATAGATTGGGGTTTCCTGATTGGATAAATTTTTTGTATCTGTAACCACTGCAGACATACCACTTAAAAAGGTCTGTTTTCCTGCAATAGAACGAATTTCTTCAATCGCATTCATGGTTGTATCAGCAGAAGTAGTATCATCAAAAAAAATTGCCATCAGATCCATATCACCTGATTGGAACTTAGAGAGATAATTTTCTGGAATCAGTTCCATTGGAACTGAACTATCCAAAATAGTATCATACCAAACAACACTTTCTACATGTTCAACCTGTTCAATTTTCTGTTTTAGGGAGATAATATCTTTACTGCTCATTCCCTGTGTCATAAATAGAGAAAATGCACCTTTACCGAAATCCTCCATTAAAATATCCTGACCGATCATAGTTTCGATATCCTTTGGCAGATAATAGAGCATATCATAATTTACTCTTGTAGAAATCATACCAAATACTGAGGGAATCAAAAGTAGAAAACTGATAACTAAAATGGGGATACGGTATTTTACAACTTTCTTTCCAAACTGTATCATTTTGTACTCCTCCTTATTTTTATTAAATGACTATTAGTCATTTATTATTCTGATGTCATTATATCATAAAATGACTGTTAGTCAATTAAAAAAATATTAAAAATGACTGTTAGTCATAAAATTGTGAAAACTGATCAAGAGAACAAAAAAAAAACAAAATAATACAGGCAAACTATACAATAACAGTAGATTGACTGAAAGTCATTCTTAGATTATAATAAAGACAATAACAGAAAGGAGGTGTCTTCTTGGGAAAAGTTGAATCAAATAAACAACAAAAAGAAGATTCTTTATTGAATACAGCATTTCATTTATTTACTACCAAAGGATTAAGTAAAACATCTATTGCAGAAATTTCAGAAAAAGCAGGAATGGCAAAAGGAACCTTTTATCTTTATTTTAAAGATAAATATGATATTAGAAATAAGCTAATTTCTCATAAATCCAGTCAGATTTTTTTAAATGCAGCAGAAGCGATGAAACAGGAACAGATTGAAAATTTTGAAGATAGAATTATTTTTTTATGTGATCATATTATTAATCAGTTGAGTGAAAACCAAATACTTCTGAATTTTATTTCTAAAAATTTAAGCTGGGGAATTTTTAAAGAGGCTCTGACTACAAATATTCAAAAGGAAGATATTGATTTTAAAGAGGTCTACTATAAAATATTAAAAGAGTCAGGAATAGAGTTTCGAGATCCAGAAGTTATGTTGTTTTTGATTGTAGAGTTGGTAAGTTCTACCTGCTATAGTACAATTTTATATAAAGAACCTATTTCTATAGAAGAATTAAAACCGGATCTTTATCAAGTGATCCGCTCTATTATTGAAAATCATAAGAAAAAGAAAAGTGAGGTACAAGATGGAACAACTACATGATTTTTATTGTGGAACAATGTTTCAAGCATATGAATATTTTGGAGCACATCCAGGGTATAAAGATAATCAATCAGGAGTATGGTTTCGTGTATATGCTCCTGGGGCAAAATCTGTGCAAGTTATTGGAGATTTTAATGGTTGGAATGGAGATTGGATGTACAAAGATACAAACAGTGGCGTATATGTTTGTTTTTTAACCACACCAGAGTTAGGACAACTCTATAAATATCGAATCTGGACAAGAGATGGAAGAACTCTTGATAAGTCAGATCCCTACGGATTTGGAATGGAACTACGTCCGAATTCGGCATCTATGATCGTCGATTTAAATGGATATATATTTACTGATCAGGAATGGATGAACCAAAGAGAAAAAAATTATAATAAGCCTATGAATATCTATGAGATTCATGCAGGCTCTTGGAGGAGAAAAGAAGAAGGAGAAAAGGGATGGTATAAATATCACGAGCTGTCCGAGCTTTTAATTCCTTATTTAAAAGAAAATAATTATACCCATGTAGAATTGCTTCCTTTAGCAGAACATCCCGCGGACTGCTCTTGGGGGTATCAGATCACTGGTTTTTATGCACCAACTTCCCGCTATGGAACTGCAAAGGATTTGATGGAATTTGTAAACCAGTGCCATTTAGAAGGAATTGGTGTAATAATGGACTTTGTTCCAGTCCATTTTGCAATAGATGACTATGGATTAGGACAGTTTGACGGGACTGCCTTGTATGAATATCCAAGTGGGGATACTGGACACAGTCAATGGGGGACATATGGATTTAATTATTATCGTGGAGAAATCTGTTCATTTTTACAATCATCCGCAGATTATTGGCTAAATATTTACCATATGGATGGGCTAAGAATGGATGCAATTAATAATGTGATTTATTGGAAAGGAAATAAAAATTGTGGTGTGAATGAAGGCGGATTAAACTTTTTAAAACGCATGAATTTAGGATTGCATAAACGATACCCAAACGTGATGTTAATTGCAGAAGATTCATCAGATTATTTAAAAGTAACTGCGCCAGTAGAATATGGTGGTCTTGGATTTGACTACAAGTGGGATATGGGATTTATGAATGATACACTAGACTTTTTTAAAAAGACACCAAAGGAACGGTCTGAACACTACCATATGTTGACTTTTTCAATGCACTATTTTTATAATGAATTATTTCTACTTGCGTTTTCTCATGACGAAAATGTACATGGAAAAGCGACAATCCTTCAAAAAATGTGGGGAGAGTATGAGTATAAATTTCCACAGGCAAGGGTATTGTATACATATATGTATACCCACCCGGGAAAAAAACTAAATTTTATGGGAAATGAGATCGGTCATTTTCGAGAATGGGATGAATCAAGAGAAATGGATTGGGGTTTACTAAACTATCCACTTCATGAGAGTTTTTTACGTTATATGAAGGAACTTTCAAGGTTATATCAAAAGACTTTTGCACTCTATGAAGGAGAATATCATCCAGAAAAATTTCGTTGGATCGAGGCAGACGCAGTAGCAGAATGTGTTTATATTTATGAGAGAAAGTCAGAACAGGGAAATCTTTTAATCCTTTTAAATCTCTCCGATCAGATATATCAAAATTATTGTTTCGGATATGATAAACCAATGATATTTGAAAGAGTTTTAAATAGTGACAGTGAAGAGTTTGGAGGAACAGATACTTCTAAATCAGAACAGATCACATTTAAGAAGGGGTCTCATAGGGATTGGCAATATAGTTCAGTCACAAATTTAGCCCCTTTTTCAGCAAAGATTTTTGCAGAAGCTCAAACACAAAAAAAGAAAAAGGAAGATAAAGACAATGAGTTTATTTGATATTTTAGGACCTGTAATGGTAGGACCATCGAGTTCTCATACTGCAGGTGCTGCGAGAATTGGATACATCTGTTATAAATTAATGGACGAGCCAATCGAACGTGCAGAGATCGGATTATATGGATCATTTCTTGCGACAGGAAAAGGACATGGTACAGATCGGGCATTGATTGCAGGACTTCTTGGAATGAAGCCAGCAGACGAAAGAATTCCTGAAAGTTTTGAATTGGCAAAACAGCAAAACCTAGAATTTTCTTTTGGAAGAGTAGATTTTGCGGAAGCACATCCAAATACAGTAAAGTTAAATTTAACTGGAAAAAGTGGAAGAAGACTGGAAGTAACAGCAGAATCCATTGGGGGTGGAAGAGTGCGAATTCGACAGATCGATGGATTGGAAGCAAATTTCTGTGGTGATTATGCCACTTTGATTGTCCATAACCTAGACCAACCGGGTCATGTAGCAGAAGTCACTTCTATGCTTGCCCATAAGTCAATTAACATTGCAACAATGCAGTTATATCGTGATGGCAGAGGAGGTCATGCGGTGATGGTAGTAGAGTGTGATAGAGAAGTGCCAGAGGAATCCAGAAAATGGCTGGCTCATTTAGAAGGAATTATTAAAGTAACATATTTGAGTATGGAAGAATAACTTCTGTCAGAAAGGGTGAAAAAATATGGCACTGAAATCACTTGAAGAACTTGCAAATACAGCAGCGGCATCAGGAGATCCTTTTTGGTGTGTTGTTTTAAAAGAGGATATAAAAGAACGACAGGTAACAAAAGAAGAGTCCTTTGCAAAAATGGAAGGAATGTATTTAGCAATGAAAGAGGCAGATAAACAATACGATGGTAAACTTCGTTCACGCAGTGGTTTATCTGGAGGAGATGGACAGCGTTTGAGTGAGTATTTAGAAAAAGGAGAAAGTCTTTGCGGAGATTTTATTACTACAGTTATGATGAGAGCTGTGAAGATGGGAGAGTCTAATGCCTGCATGAAAAGAATTGTAGCAGCTCCGACAGCAGGTTCGTGTGGAGTGTTGCCAGCAGTACTTGTAACGATGGAGGAACGATTTGGATTTTCTATAGAACAAATGACGCAGGCTCTTTATGTAGCAGCAGGAATTGGAGAAGTAATCGCAGAGAGAGCCTTTATTTCAGGAGCACAAGGAGGATGTCAAGCAGAGATTGGTTCGGCTTCTGCTATGGCAGCCGGAGCAGCCGTATTTCTATATGGAGGAACGACACAACAAATTCTTCATGCCTGTGCGATGGCACTAAAAAATTTATTAGGGCTCACATGTGATCCAGTAGCAGGACTGGTAGAAATCCCCTGTATTAAACGAAATATTCTTGGTGCGGTGAATGCACTGACAAGTGCAGATGTGGCACTTGCTGGAGTGAAGAGTGCAATTCCTCCAGATGAAGTAATTGATACGATGCGAAGCATTGGGAGTATGTTACCAAAAGCTTTGCGCGAAACAGGAGAAGGTGGACTTGCTATATCGCCAGAAGGTCTAAAAATTATGGAAAAACAGCAAAAAGAATAGAAATAAGGGAGCTGTCGCACTAAGAACTGAATATACAAGATATCATATTGATATTGCATTAAATTTTACAATATAATATCTTGTATCTGATTTTCTTAAAGCGACAACTCTTTATTGCAATTTGCCAAGAATTTTTAAATATTTTATATTGACAAATTTCAATATATAAATATAATAGTGATAGAGAGAAATTTTAAAGGAGGTGGAAAAACTGATTGATGAAAGAAAAATATCAACAATTTTCAAGGCATTTTGTGACGAAAACCGTATTCAGATTTTGAAACAGTTGATAACAGGAGAAAAGTGTGCCTGTGTTTTGTTAGATAATCTGCATATATCACAACCTACGTTATCACATCATATGAAAATACTTTGCGATTCTGGTATCGTAATTATGAGAAAAGAGCAAAAATGGGCACATTACTCAATCTCTCAAGAGGGAGTTGCATATGCAATCAACTATCTACAATCCCTTACACCAATAAATATTTCTAAAGAAGATAAACCATGTTGTAACAAGTAGCAGTTTTTATGTTCCACATGGTTTATAAAAAAGAAAATATATTGATATATTTCAATATTTCTATGAATAGAGGTCTGTTATGAAAATAATAAAAATAGGTTGGGATTTTTTTCAAAACGAAATTCTAGGTATGCAATGGCTAAACCGTTTAATCGGCAATCTACTTGATACCTGTGGTTTAGATACGAATGATAAAATAGGAAGGAGTATACAGTTTTTTTTCTACGATACAATTAAAATCATGGTACTTTTAGGGGTTTTGATTTTACTTATTTCGTATATTCAAAGTTATTTTCCACCAGAAAGGACAAAAAAGATTCTTGGAAGATTTCATGGGATCAGAGCAAACATTATTGCTGCTTTACTTGGTACAGTGACACCATTTTGTTCTTGTTCATCAATCCCACTGTTTATTGGCTTTACAAGTGCCGGATTGCCATTAGGTGTGACATTTTCCTTTTTAATTTCTTCTCCTATGGTTGATCTTGGTTCCCTTGTGCTGTTGATGAGCATATTTGGTTGGAAAGTTGCAATAACCTATGTTATTTTTGGACTTATAATAGCAGTTGCAGGCGGCACTTTGATTCAAAAATGGCACCTTGATAACTATGTAGAGGAATTTATACGTAATGGAAGTTCTATTGATGTTATACAAGAGGAACTCCATTTTAAAGATCGTATAAAATACGCATGGGGACAGGTCGTATCTACCGCAAAAAAAGTTTTCTTATATGTTTTAGTAGGTGTTGCTATTGGTGCGTTTATCCATAATTGGATACCTGAAAATTTTATTGTAGGTGTTCTTGGAACGGGCAATCCTTTAGGCGTTATTATTGCTACAGTTGCAGGCATTCCCATGTATGCAGACATTTTTGGAACAATTCCTATTGCCGAAGCATTATTAGCAAAAGGTGCACAACTTGGGGTAGTTTTATCTTTTATGATGGGAGTAACAACCTTGTCTTTACCTTCTATGATTATGTTGCGTAAAGCTGTTAAGTCTAAGTTGCTTGTTATTTTTATTGCAATCTGTACTACTGGTATTATCCTTGTCGGTTATTTCTTCAATGCAATTCAATATCTACTTGTATAGATTGTATGAAAAAATCAAAGATAAATCAAATTATATGGAGGTAAATTTATTATGGCACTGTTTGGAAAAAAGAAAGAGGAAAAAAAAGTCCCTATTTGTGAATGTAACTTCGACTATCCTATATCCGAAGAAACAGAAAAGACAAGTGAATGTTATTCTAAAGTACAAGAAGATATTTGTTGTATTAAAGTCTTAGGATCAGGCTGTGTGTCCTGTCATACACTATATGAAAATGCAAAGGAAGCTGTTCAAAAAATGGGGCTTATGGTAGAAGTAGAGTATGTAACTGATTTACAAAAAGTCATGGGATATGGTGTAATGAGTATGCCTGCACTTGTCGTAAATGAAAAAGTAGTGTCTATGGGGAAAGTATTGAAGTCTTCTGATGTAGAAAAGTTATTGCATAATTTAGGCTTCTAAAGTAGTTTTAGTGAAAAGACGGATATGAGTAATGAGTTATCCAAATGTAAAAGTTTATGTTTGTTCAAAAAACTGGATGCTTATATTTAATGATAATAAAAAGGAATGACAGTATATTATCTGTCATTCCCTTCTTTCTATTCTATAAAAGAATTCCGTTATTTTCTTTATATTTTGCCACAATAGTTTGAATTCGATCGGTAGGACTTAATAGACTACTAATCGATCCATCATGGTTTAGCGTATCAATAAGAAGAGCAATATATTTACTAATATCTGCATTGATATAATATGGTCTTTCTAATAGTTGTGGTGGCTGATAGATTAAATTTGTAGTAATGATTCGATAGATCAGTCCTTCCTCATAAGCACAATCGAACTTTTCTAATCCATTTGTAAACAATCCAAAGGTAGAGCAGACAAAGATTCTGCCAGCATTACGCTTTTTTAATTCCTTTGTAGTATCAATAATACTGTCACCAGAAGAAATCATATCATCCAAAATTACAACATCTTTACCACAGATATCCGAACCCAAAAATTCATGAGTTACAATCGGATTTTTTCCGTCTACTATTCTGGTATAATCTCTTCGCTTATAAAACATACCCATATCTAATCCTAAGACATTGGCAAAGTAAACAGCACGACTCATTGCTCCTTCATCTGGACTGACTATCATCATATGATCGGAATCGATGGTAAGATCAGGAATATTTCGAAGCAGAGCTTTAATAAACTGATAAGTTGGCATAACGGTTTCAAAACTTTTAAGGGGAATTGCATTTTGTACTCGTGGATCGTGTGCATCGAAAGTAATAATACTTTCTACTCCCATATTAGTCAGTTCCTGAAGCGCAAGTGCACAATCTAAAGATTCTCTGGAACTGCGTTTATGTTGTCTGCTTTCATATAAAAACGGCATAATGACTGTGATTCTTCTTGCCTTTCCACCTAGTGCAGAGATAATCCGCTTTAAATCTTGATAGTGATCATCAGGTGACATATGGTTTAGATTTCCACAGACAGAATAAGTTAAGCTATAGTTACAAACATCTACTAGGATATAGATATCATCACCACGCACAGACTGTTTCACAATTCCTTTTGCTTCACCAGAACCAAACCGTGGACAGGAAGATTCAATTAGGTAATTATCTCTACTGTATCCTTCAAATGCCAAAGTAGACGATTGAATGGCAGAGCGAGATTTTCTCCAAGATACAATATAATCATTGACTTTCTGCCCCATTTCCCGACTACTTTCCAGAGCAATAATTCCAAGTGTACCTACAGGTAGGTTTTGAAATAAACTTTCTTGCGGCATATTTTTTCCTCCAGTATAATAGTATAATAATCATTAGTATGTGCTTTATTTAAAAATTTATTGATGTAAGTATATGTTTATCATATCCTGATTTTAGAGTACCGTCAAGTGGCTACTAATTGCTTTAAAATTCGAATATCCTTACCAAACAGTCTTAAAAGTGTATAATTGCTACTTAATCTAGAAAGAATTCGTTCACTGTAAGTAGAACCTATCTGCTGCAGAGATAAATTAGAAGAAATAATTGTAGAATTCTTTTTCAAATACCGTTCGTTAATACATAAATAAAATTGAGAATTGATAAAAGAATTACTCAATTCTGTTCCAATATCATCAATAATTAAAAGATCACAATCTAAAATATTTTCAAATTGGCTTTCATAATCTTCTTGAACTCTTCTATCTCTATCAAAACTATAACATTCTAAAATATGAAATAATTCAAATGCGGTTAAGTAAATAACAGTATATCCTCTCGATAATAATTCTCCAGCAATACAATGAGAAAGAAATGTTTTTCCAACACCTGTATTCCCATAAATTACTAGATTTTCTCCTGAAGTTTCAAAATTTAAAATAAAATTTTTTACCTTTCCCATAACAGTTTTCATATTAGCAAAAGGAGTAAGACCTGTGACTGGATCAGGAGTATCATTATTATAATAGGAATAACGAAAATTTTTAAAATTTTCTGAAACAATGATATCTTTGACATTAGACTGCGAATAGATCAAATCAACAACTGCCTGTTTAAAACAATGACATTTTTCTTTACCGATATATCCAGTGTCTTGACAATCTGGACAAAAATAAGCTGGTTCAAGATAATTAACAGGATATCCATAGGAAGAAAGAACAGCAAGTTTTTTATTTGACAGGATTTGATTTTTTTGTGCCAACTGATTCAATTCCTCTGGATGTCCTAAAAGAGATGCTTTTGCACTACGAACAGAACCTTCCCGAATTTTTTGGTCAAGTTCTGAAAGTTCAGGTATTTTTGCATACACTTCCTGCTTTCGCTTTTCTAAATCATTTCGGCTTTGCAGTCTGCGTCTATCATACTCTTTTAAAATACGTTGATATTGATAATTTTTTAATGGCATAACAGTCCCCTTAATTCCCCTTGTTTAATAATTGACGTTCTAAGTTAAGGAAATCTTCTTCGGTATATTGACGCTGCGGAAAGGCATTAAACTTGTTTATAGAAGGAGTTCTCCCTACTTTCTTTGGTTCTCTGCTTGCAGCAACAGAAGAACGTTTGGCGTGTTCGATATCGAGAACTTCTACATCTTTAAGTGTTTTTACTCCATGACGATACCAACTTTCTAAAATACCATTCGCATATTTAAAATCTGGTTTTCCAGCACCAAGAAGTGCTCGTTTACAGGCCTCTGTAATTAAAGGAATTTCAAATTTATATGTGTTAAGCCAACATAGAATAAACTCCTTTTCTGCATCTCCTGGCATCCTATTTAGTCCAAATGCACGATTGACAGCTTGATAACCTGTATTATAGAGCATAGAAGCATGTTCCGCTTTTTCTACTGTATCAATTCCCTGCTTTGCCCAAGAAAGGGCAACACTCTCAATATAACTTGCGTTCTTTTTATTCATAGAAATACAATAGTCATATAAATGAAGGATGAGATCAGAAGAAAATTCAAGTCCTTCATATAAATAAAGAACTAATTGGATATCACTTGGTCGAAGCAGGCGATCCAAATAGCGTTCTACAGCGTTTAACAGAAACTGCACATCTCCTAATTCCTTTAGTTTTGCAATCTGAGCATCTGAGTATTTTGGACGATGAAACTCTTGAGTGTTTTCTGGAGGAGTTGTTTTTTGATCTTGTGCCTTTTGGATAACTGGATTTAAAATTGTGATACCAGTGATATTGCCGGAATCTTCTTTCGAGAGAGAAAGAAGTTGTTTTTCTTCCCAGTAACGTAAGGCACGCAGGATATCCTTCTCCGTTTCATCGAGTTTTTCTGCAATATGAGAGATAGAAAGTTCTTCACTCGATCCGTTAAAACGCAGCAGATATAAATACACCTTGACAAAAGTACCATTTGCAGAAGGCATGTAATGATCGATAAAATCATTCGACAAAATGGTAACTTCTGGACGAAATTCATTGGAAAGATTTATATTGCTCATCAGATTCCTCCATTCGGCTTCCTTCAACAAAATGGGAAGCCGTTTCAGCGATAACGTGATTGTAACATATTTTATGCAACTTGAAAATAGAATAATTTGCCTTGATGAGCAAAAATATTGACCTAGGAGTTACTTAACTTCCAAGTAAAGATTCTCCTACCATGACAATATCTCCTGCTCCCATTGTAATCACCAGATCATCACCAATACAATGACTTAATAAAAAGTTTTCGATTTCATCAAAGCATGGGAAATAGTAAACATCTGTTCCTAGTTCTTTGAGTTTGTCATATAGATCTTTTGAGGAAATATCTCCCGGATTGGCTTCTCTGGCTGCATAGATATCTGCTAAAACGACATGATCGGAAAGAGAGAGTGCCTGTGTCGTCTCTTGTAAAAACTGTTTTGTTCTTGAGTATGTATGAGGTTGAAAAACACACCAGATGTCATGATGTGGGTACTGTTTAGCAGCAGTTAAAGTAGCACGAATTTCGGATGGATGATGGGCATAATCATCTATGATTGTCACTCCATCAATAACTCCTTTTATTTGAAAACGACGTTCTGTCCCTGTATAAGAAGCAAGTGCTCTTTGAATGGAAGTAAAAGAAACTCCAAGGGAATCCGCAAGAGCTACAGCAGCAAGGGAATTGGAGATGTTATGAAGCCCAATTATGTTTAACTGAATTCTTCCAAGGAGTTGCCCATAATGATAGCAATTATAACTTCCATGACCATAATTGTCATACAAAATATCAGAGGCAGAGTAATCGTAAGAATTTGACTTTTCGCTAGCAATTCCATATGTAACTACATGACAGGATAGATCATTACATAACTGTTGATAATTTTCAATTTCACCATTAATAACCAAATATCCATCTTTTGGAACTTTTTGAGCAAATTGATGAAATGAATTACGTATTTCTTCTAAATCATGAAAGAAATCAAGATGTTCCGCTTCAACATTTAATATAATTTCGTGGGTAGGATAAAATTTCAAAAAACTATTTGTATATTCACAGGATTCGGCAACAAAATATTCGGACTTTCCTAATCTCATATTTCCACCGATCCAATCTAGGATTCCGCCAACTGCAATAGTAGGATCAAGTTCTGCATCCAAGAGTATCATAGAAAGCATAGAGGTAGTTGTAGTTTTTCCATGTGTTCCAGAAATTCCAATTGCATGACGATAATTTTTCATTAGTTGTCCTAATAATTCTGCTCGTTCTAAAACTGGAATCCCCTTTGCTTTAGCGGCAGACAATTCTGGGTTTGTTTCTTGTACAGCAGAAGTATAAATAACACAGGAAATATTTTCTGTTAAATTAGATACTCGATGTCCGTAATCTACATGAATTCCAATTTCCTCTAAATGTTCTGTTACTTTGGAATGTTTGAGATCAGAGCCACTGATAGTAAAATGGTTTTGATACAAAAGCTCTGCAAGGGCACTCATACTAATTCCGCCGATTCCGATAAAATGTACATGAACGGGTTCATTAAAATGAATCTGATACATAATTACCATCCTGTTCCCCATAGAATTCTATGGCATGATTTTTGTGAATAGTGTACTCTATTTTTTAAAGAAATACAATATGCAGGTACATAAGAATACAAGATAAATAAAACGAAAAAAAGAAGAAAAAATTAAGTTTTCATGAATAAAGTATTAATTTAGTGAAATGAATAGGATACAAATTAAGCAAATGCAAAGTCGTTTTTTATCATATCATAATAGATTATAAAATATTTGAACAAAAAAAATTTCTTTTCAAAAAAATTTTTGTGAAATATATTCACATTTCCAAAATAAGATGGTATAATATACTTATCCTAAACATCAAGAGGTGATAACGTGATTAAAAAAGAAATGATAGCAATGCTTTTGGCAGGCGGACAAGGTTCAAGACTCGGTGTTTTAACATCTGGTGTTGCTAAACCGGCGGTGGCTTTCGGCGGAAAGTATAGAATTATTGATTTTCCGTTAAGTAACTGCATCAATTCAGGGGTTGATACTGTTGGTGTTTTAACACAATATCAACCATTAAGACTTAATACACATATTGGAATTGGTATTCCGTGGGATCTCGACCGAAATATTGGAGGTATTTCTATTCTTCCTCCTTATGAAAAGAGTACAAATGCTGAATGGTATACTGGAACAGCAAATGCAATCTTTCAAAATCTAAGATACATGGAGCAGTATAATCCTGATTATGTTCTGATACTGGGTGGAGATCATATATATAAGATGGACTATGAAGTGATGCTTGAGTTCCATAAAGCAAATAATGCAGATATTACTCTAGCAACTATTCCAGTACCAATGGAAGAAGCCAGTCGATTTGGTGTAGTTATTACAGATGAAAGCAAGAGAATTTTGGAATTTGAAGAAAAACCACCTAAGCCACGGAGTAACTTGGCATCAATGGGTATTTATATCTTCTCATGGAAAATATTAAGAGAAGCATTGATCGATCTTCAAGATCAGCCGGGTTGTGATTTTGGAAAACATATTATTCCATATTGTCATGAACGGGGAGATCGTGTCTTTGCATATGAGTATAATGGATATTGGAAAGATGTTGGAACTCTTACTTCTTATTGGGAATCCAATATGGAGCTTATCGATCTAGTTCCTATATTTAATTTGTATGAAGAGTTTTGGAATATTTATACAAAGAACGATGTTGTACAACCACAGTATATTTCACAGGATGCAGTAATTGATCGTTGTATCATTGGAGAAGGAACTGAAATTTATGGGGAAGTGCATAATTCAGTAATTGGTTCAGGCGTAACAATAGAACCGGGTGCTATTGTAAGAGATTCTATCATTATGAAATCTACTTCTATCGGAGCTGGAACAAAGATCTATAAGGCGATTATTGCTGAAAATTGTGTTATTGGTTCTGGATGTGAATTGGGAGTTGGAGAGGAAGAAACAAATGTACAATTTCCAAAGATCTATACAGATGGACTTGTTACAATTGGAGAAGACTCTGTTATTCCAGATCATGTAAAAATTGGAAAGAATACAGCAATCAGCGGCGGAACGACATTAGATGATTACCCAAGTGGCTTATTGACAAGTGGAGAATGTATAATTAAGGCAGGTGATAGACGATGAGAGCAATAGGTATAGTTTTAGCCGGTGGGAACAGTAACAGAATGCGTGAATTGTCAAACAAGAGGGCCATTGCTGCAATGCCGGTGGCAGGGAGTTTTAGAAGTATCGATTTTGCTCTCAGCAATATGTCAAATTCCCATGTACAAAAGGTTGCCGTTCTGACACAGTATAATTCCCGTTCCTTAAATGAACATTTAAGTTCCGGTAAGTGGTGGGACTTTGGAAGAAAGCAGGGAGGATTGTTTGTATTTACTCCTACCATTACGATTGACAATGGTTTTTGGTATCGTGGTACTGCTGATGCTATCTATCAAAATATCGGATTTTTAAAGAGTAGTCATGAGCCATATGTTGTTATTGTTTCCGGTGATGGTGTGTATAAACTGGATTATAATAAAGTTTTAGAGTATCATATTGCAAAGAAAGCAGATATTACTGTTGTTTGCAAACGGTTAGAACCAGATGAAGATTCCAGCCGATTTGGTGTGATTGATGTCGATGAAGATAATAGGATTACTGGTTTTGAAGAGAAACCATTAGTAGCAAATTCTAGTATGATTTCAACTGGTATTTATGTAATCCGTAGAAGACAGTTAATTGAATTGATTGAAAAGTCAGCAGTAGAAGAGAGACATGATTTTGTACGGGATATTTTAGTTCGCTATAAGAGTTTAAAGAGACTCTATGCTTATGAGATGGATAGTTATTGGAGTAATATTGCCAGCGTAGAATCTTATTATAAGACAAATATGGATTTCTTAAAGAAGGATATCAGAGATTACTTTTTCCGCCAGTATCCAGATGTATATTCTAAAGTAGATGATTTGCCACCAGCAAAATATAACGCAGGTGCAGTTGTAAAAAATAGTATGATTTCAAGTGGCTGTATTATCAATGGTGTTGTTGAGAATTCTTTACTGTTTAAGAAGGTTTATGTAGGAAATAATTGTACAATTAAAAATTCAATTGTACTTAATGATGTCCATATTGGAGATAACACGTATATTGAAAATTGTATTGTAGAAAGTAGAGATACACTTCGTTCCAATATGACCTATGTTGGAGAAGAGGGAAATATCAAGATTGTAATTGAAAAAAATGAACGTTATGTTCTGTAATACTATAACAACGGAGAAAGCCATTAAATTACTTGGGGGGCTTAGACAATGCAAATAACGGACGTGCGAGTGCGAAAAGTAAGTAAAGAAGGTAAAATGAAAGCAGTCGTTTCTATTACCCTAGATAATGAATTTGTAGTTCATGATATTAAGATAATCGAGGGAGAGAAGGGTTTATTTATCGCTATGCCAAGCAGAAAAGCAGGAGATGGCGAATATAGGGATATTGCACATCCAATCAATTCTGAAACAAGAGAACGAATTCAAAAAGTCATTTTAGAAAAATATGAAATTGCAGCCCAAAGTGAATCACAAGAAGGTGAATTACAAGAGGGTGAAGAATAAAAAGTAAAAACCTCCTGCCTGTTTGATGTAGTTAAATTGACTTCATGAACAGGTAGGGGGTTCTTTTTATAAACATACATTTAAGTATTTCCCCTAATATCCTGAAAATTCCTAAAAAAATTCTTTAAATTGTCATAAAAATTTAATGAAATTTCTCGAACTTTGTGGTATCCTAAGTTTAATAGGAAAGGAGTTTTAAACATGGCTAGGATGCGTGGAAGAAAGAGAAAAAAAAGTATTTATGGATTACAATTAGGCTGGATTTTTGCAGCAGTGGTATCAATTTTGGTAATTATTGTATGTGGAGAAAAATTAATTGCATTAAGTAATAATTTTAAATCAGATGATTCTTCACAAAATTCGAATAAAGTGATAGTAGATAATAAAGAACAGGAAACATTAAATAAACCAGAAAAAACAGATCCCAAAACGCCAACAGGAACAGATAATACACCAGAAACGAAAACTCCAACAGGTGAAGCAAATACACCCAAAAATGAATCGACCAGTCCAACAGATATAACCCCAAAACCAACGGATATAACTCCAGAGCCAACAGATATAACCCCAAAACCAACGGATATAACTCCAGAACCAACGGATATAACTCCAGAACCGACAGATATAACCCCAAAACCAACGGATATAACTCCAGAGCCGACAGATATAACTCCAAAACCGACAGATAAACCATCTAAATCAGAGAAGGAAGATAATAAAAAGTTAGTAGCATTTACATTTGATGATGGACCTTATCCTCCAGTGACAAAGAGAATTTTGGATGTATTACAGGAAAATGGGGCTAAGGCTACTTTTTTTGTTATGGGAAATCGAATGGGCACATATCCAGATACAGTAAAAAGTGCTTATGAGATAGGATGTGAAATTGGAAATCATTCCTATAGTCATGAGAATTTAACAAAATTAGATACAGATAAAATTATTTATGAGGTAGAACATTCTGACGATTGTATTAAAGAGGTGATATCTGTAGGTAATGTATTACTCAGACCTCCTTATGGAGAACACAATGAACTTGTAGATAAAACAGTGAAAGTTCCAATGATAGCTTGGTCTGTAGATTCGGAAGACTGGAAATCAAGAAATAAGGATTCTATAGTAAAAGAAGTATTAGATCATGTGCAAGATGGATCAATTGTTTTAATGCACGATCTGTATTCTACAACAGCCGATGCAGTAGAATATTTAGTTCCTGAATTAATAAAACAGGGATATGAGTTGGTAACAGTCTCAGAATTGTTTGAACGTAAAGGAATCGAAATAGAAGCTGGAAAGCTTTATCGCAATGCAAAATCAAAATAAAGATAGAAAGAAGCTACTAGCTTAATAAACTAGCAGCTTCTTTTCTAATTTTCACTTTAATAGATTATTCATTCAACATAATATCTAAAATTTCTTTATCCGTTTCTTTCATACCATCCCGCCCTAGACGTGAGACACAAGAAATGGTACGTTCAACACCTTTTTTAACAATTCCATCACCTGCTCGAAATTGTTGATTTTCAAGAATCATATAATATCCTAAAAGTCCTGCATCCACAGCAGAAGAAATTTTTGCTGCACAGGAAGCTTTTGCACCATCACAGATAATCCCTGATGTAATAGCAAGGGCATTGACAATCGTATGTTCAATTTCGTGAAGTTTTCCGCCTAATAGATAGGCGATTCCTGCACCACATGCACTTCCTGCACTGACTGCACCACAATAGGCAGAAAGTGAGCCGATTCCAGCTTTCTGATGAATCGCTGTCAAATTGGAAATAACAAGAGCACGATAAAGACGTTCTTCATCAATATGAAGAGAACGGGCATATTCGATCACTGGAACAGATACGGTGATCCCCTGATTTCCACTGCCAGAGTTAATGACAACAGGAAGAGCACAGCCATTCATTCGTGCATCAGAAGCTGCCGCAGCTTTAGCTCTGGCACGAATGTAGAGAGAATCTCCATAGACTTTTAATAAGGTCTGTCCAACATTTGCACCATAATTATGACGAAGTCCCTCTTCTGCAATTTCCATATTATACGAAATCTGTCTGGAAATTGTTTCCCTAATCTCTTCTAATGAAACTTCATTTGCAAAATGAAAAATTTGTTCTACGGTTAAAAGCTCTTTGTTTTGAGAGTCTTCTTGGAAAGTTACTTCATTCTCGCAAGCTTGAATCAATTCTTTCTTTTCAGAAGAATCTTTTAAAGCGACAGAAGATGGAAGAGGTTTTTCGTATAAAATCTTTCCGTCTTTTTCTAATAGTACGATATTAGTATGAAAACCTGCAAGACGAATTTTAGAAAAAGAGCCATTTCGAGATAAACGTATGATAAGATCAAAAACCAAATCAGAATCTGAAAAATCAATCGTTATATTCGCATGTTCTGCAAAATCTTGAATTTCGGCATATTTTTCTTCTGGTATTTGAGAAAGTACCTCTAATTTTTTAGAAGAATCTCCTGCTATGATTCCAGCTGCAGCAGCTGCACAGATTCCCCTTTTTCCACCAGTTCCGGGAACAATAACACTTTTTACATTTTTTATAATGTTTCCACTTGCAATAATTTCTACCTGATCGGGTATCTCATTTAAAATTTCTCTTGCCATTGCAGCAGCGTAAGCAATCGCTATTGGCTCAGTACAACCAAATGCCGGAAGAAGTTCTTCTTTTAAAATAGCTAAATAGGTATCATATAAGTACTTTTCCATAAAGATCCTCCAAACTGTAAATAGTACACTTTAAATTATTAACTGTTTTTATTAAGAAAAAATTGTTGTATCACTTGTAAAATTCCATTATTATCATTCGAACTCGTTATATAATCAGAGGCTTGTTTTACAAGATCTTGTGCATTTTCCATAGCTACACCAAGACCAGCATATTCAATCATAGAAATATCATTAAATCCATCTCCGCAACAAATCATTTGTTCCGCTGATAGTCCAAGACTGACAAGTAATTTAGAAAGAGAATGTGCCTTATCTACATTTTGAGGCATGAGCTCCAAAAAATATGGTTCAGAGCGAAAAATATTGATCAGACCATTAAAACGCTGTTTTAACTTTCGCTCTAGTTCTGCAAGAATAGTAGGTTCTCCAGTCATCAGGCATTTATTTACATCAAAGTCTATATATTCAGGAAAGTTGTCTACTGTTCGAATAGGAATTCCATTAATTTTAGATTCTAATTCCATATAAGAATCTATTTTTGTTCCTGTAATAACCGAATCATTTTCATAAGAAATAAGTCCAACTCCATTTTCTATTGCTTCTTCCCAAAGAATAGGAATAATATTTCTAGGAAGAATCTTTTGATAGATAACTTGTTGCGTTTTACAGTTTATAATCTTTGCACCGTTAAATGCTAAAATATAATTGCCATACTTTCCTAATTGGAGTTGTTTTGCAACTGGTACAATTCCAGCAGTGGGACGTCCAGAGGCTAAAACAACATGATATCCAAGTTGTTGTATTTTCATAATTGCGTCTAAAGTTTCTGGTGAAATTTCTTTTTTAGAGGTGGTTAAAGTTCCATCAATATCTAAAACCAACATTTGATAATCCATAAAAATCCCCATTTCCGCGTTTTTTCCACGCTAAACATAATAAAATAATTATATCAAAAACAAAGAAAAATCACAATGTAGTTTTATAAAAAAAGGACAGACATAGAAATAAAACGATAGTTGACAAGTATATTTTTGTATGATAGATAGGTAATAATAAAGTATCGAATTTTGGAAAGTAAAGAAATGAGGATAAAGATGGAATGGAATAAATATTATGAGGATCAGAAAGTAAAACCATACGCATTTGAAAAAAGAAAGGATCTCTATGAAGTATCTTTACCAGAGGAAACGAAAGAGATTGGTGTATATGCTTTTAGTGAGTGTAGAAATTTAAAGAGAATAAAACTTCCTTATACAATATGGAAAATAGGAGCACATGCCTTTTATAACTGTCGGGGATTGGAGTGTGTAACTTTATCAGCACAGATAAAAGAGATAGAAGATGGAGCATTTAAAAATTGTGATGGAATAAAAGAAATTATAATAGAAAATGCAGATCCACATCAATTAAATATATTACATCTCCTTTTATTTGAAATTACACAGTGTGTAAAGGTGACACTTCTTTTTTCTGACGGAACAGCGGTACTTGTTTTTCCAGCATATCATTATAGTTATGTAGCAAATGAACCAGCAAGGATTTTTAGTGAAGTCAGTCATGGAGCAGGAGTTTCTTTTCGGGAGTGTTTCCAGCAAAAGGAAGTCAATTTTAGAGGATATGATCAAAATTTTTTAAAGGCAGTTCGGGAAGAATCTTTTGAAACCGTTCTTACTTTAGCAGAAAATAGAGTTTTGTTTCCCTATCAGATAACGAAAGAAGCAAAAAACCAATATATTTTATGGCTGAGAGAATCAACAGAGAAACTGATACAATATCATGCAAATAATCAAGAAATAGAGATTTTAGAAAAACTTGCAGATGCAGAAGTTTTAATCGAAAAGTGGCTTGACAGAGCAGCAGAAATTGCTACACAGATAGAAAAACCCGCCTGCACAGCGGTATTGTTGCAAATAAAAAGACGATTAAATACAAACAAAAAGAAAAAATATAAATTTTTTGATTTATAAGCGGGAGGTTAATATTGTATACTACACAAAAGAAAACAAAAACAAATATAAAGATAGATACCAAAAAAAAATCAGAAAGTAGTATTCCAATTCAGAAAAAGAAACAATTTACAAGAGATTTTATTAAATCAAATCAGCCTAATATATTTCAAAATGCTTCCTGTGAAAAAGTTGAGGATTCACCGATACAGTATAAAAAGAAATTAAAAGATTTTGGAAATAATCAGAAAATGTTTGATAACTATTGTAGATTATTTCGTATAATTCAAGATGATATCATAAATACAATATCGCAAAATCTGCCCAATATAGAAGTTAATCCACATAAAAATAAAGTAGACTTATGGAGAAAAGTTGTATCTTCATTTCGAAACAATGACAGTAATATAGATACGATTATAGGAAAAAGTTTTTCTAGTACAACAGGAGCAGAAATAGAACAAGCGATGCAGGCTTACCAAATTTATGGTAGTCTTATAGAAGGTGAGATAATAAATGATTTATTTATTACAATAGAACAGACTTTATCTGATATTTTTTATTGGAGTTGTGTAGAAAATGCAAAGGTTACAGAGATTTACTTAACAGATAGTGATGTTCATGCCAGAGGTATTGGAGTTTGTATTGTTACTTTTGAGAATAGAAAGAAATTAGTAATCAAACCAGAAGATAAATCTCTTGAAGCAGCGATCTATGGAAAAATAGATTCATTAGCACAGGATTTTAATATTCTTAAGTATGAAACACCAGATCCTACCCAAATTCCAGATGGTGGCGGTATTAGTATGTTAGATATACGAGCAACACAGGATCATGGAAGTGCTGTTGAATTTTTTGAACATGATGATATAGTGAAATCAGAAAAAAACGCCTTTAATTCCTCGATTGACAAAGAAACATATCTTCAGTCTATAAAAGATATTATAGCATTTGCTTCTTTATTGGGACTGAGGGATTTGCATCACGAAAATTTAGTATATTCTAAAAAACCTTTCCTTTCAAAAAGGAAAATGCAGCTTATTGATGCAGAAGTTGCTTTAGATAAGTCTTTAAATCCATCTAATCCATTGGCAACTGCTTGGAATACAGAAGTGCAGGGGGTAAAAATACGTTTGCAAATAATATAAATCCTTCTGTAAATTCTAACTTTGATCGAAATGAATTAAGAGGAAAGAATGGTATATCATTTCCTATAACAGAATATCAAAATGATATGGATTGTTTTACATTTTTAGAAAAGACCAGAGAAAAGTTTAGAGATAAAAAATCGAGGATTGTATTTATAGCTACAGGAGATTTATATTCGATTAGATCACTTGCCTATTTAGGAAGCTTTAATAGAGAAACTATCATTACAGGAACTGGTAAGTCATTTTTTGATTCTATTCAGGAAAGTAATTCTTTTAAAGAATTAGAAATAATGTGTAATAAAAAGCTTTCTCTTTTAAACAATGACATAATTATTCAAAAGACAGAACAGAATTTTAAAAAGGGAAGAATTCCATTTTGGGAATATAATTTCGATCACGGGAAGATATATCAAAAATTTTCTGATGGAGAGATAGAACTTGTTTCTGATGAAGCTTTAAAGTTAGACAGTATTATTGATAAAAGAAAAGAAATTTTAAATTCTTTTCATATATAACTTATATATTTTCACAGGATGTTGGTAGAAGAAAAGGAAGGCTATTTATAAAATGAAAAAAAACTATAAAAAATAATAGTCTTCGACGTAATATAATAAATTTGTATAAAATTGCTAATTTTTAGAAAACAACAAAAGTTAAAAATCTTTTAAAAGCTACCTTTTTAGTATTATTTTGAAGTTTTCTTTAATTTTTTTTTGGTTATAATGCCGAATGTTAATTAATTTTAAATTAACTACTTGCTATTTCTCGAAATAAGTATATAATAGATAAACGTGAGGATCTAAATTTAATAATCAAAAAGAAACAATCGTAAAAGTCTCGTAAAAGGTATATCATTCCAATTAAAAAAATGACACAAAAAATTCGCATATTCGTAATAATATTGTAATATTACAAAGAAAGGGAATAGGGATACGAATGAATCAATGGATAAAAAAAGGAAAGGTAACAGTTGCAGCAATGACTGCGGTTATGGCACTTGGAGTTTCTGCAATGTCTCCAATTTCACACATAGGATCATCTCAGGCAGAACCAGCAGTTTTAACTACAGATAGAGTAATTTCTCAGTTGATTGCATCCGGAAGTTTGTTTACCATAAATTCTCTCAATACTGGAAACGAGAAACGAATTGTTGCTATATCAGAAGCCAGTAAAATCAATTTACAGTTAGCAGCAGCAGAACGACAGCCAGTTACTGCATCAACAAAGGGATTAGAGGGAGGAACTTCTTTATTTTCTTTTGAAGGAGGTGCAGGAGAAGCACCTATTCCAGAAGACAAAGACTTAGAAAATTCTGATTCAGAAGAGAATATTCCTGCTCCAGAATTTTTGCAGATAGGCTTGGATCATCCGATTGTAGCAACCCTTCAGGAACGATTAATGGAATTAGGATATATGGATTATGCAGAACCAACACAACACTTTGGTTCTATTACACAAGCAGCCGTTATTTTATTTCAGCGTCAGTGTGAGTTAACACAAGATGGAATTGTTGGACCAAAAACGTTAGAAGCAATTTTGTCGGATGAAGCAAAACCATATACTGTTCTTCAGGGAATGAGAGGCGATGACGTTCGCAGAATTCAATCCCGTTTATATGAAATGGGTTATTTAGCAACTTCTGATATGGTGACAGGATATTTCGGAGATGTTACAGAAGCTGCTGTAAAGAAAATGCAGGAATTAAATAATCTGTTAGCAGACGGAAAAGTTGGCGTTCAAACGATTAACATGCTCTATAGTGATGAAGTGAAACCGAATTTTCTTTCCTATGGAGAAAAGAGTGAAGTTGTTTTAGCTAGTCAGACACGATTAAAAGACTTGGGCTATTTAACTACAACACCTGATGGTGTCTATGGAAATGATACCGCAGCGGCAGTAAAGCAGTTCCAATCCAGAAACGATTTAGTAGTAGACGGCTTCCTTGGACCATCTACAAGAAATGTATTAAATAGCAATAAAGCAGTTCCAAATGGTCTATCATTAGGAGATCGAGGAGATACTGTTACAAGAGTTCAACAGTTACTAGCAAGATATGGATATATGTCTTCTTCAAACTCTACAGGTTATTATGGAGAAATTACAGAACAGGCAGTAAAAGAGTTTCAGTCAAATAATGGTTTAACTTCAGATGGTATGGTTGGTATGAAGACCATGGCAAAACTTACAAGTCAGAATGCAAATAAAGCTGGAAGTTCTTCTTCTGGAACAAAACCTTCGAGTGGAAGTTCATCAAGTAGCAGTTCTTCAAAAGGAAGCTCTTCTGGAAATAGTTCGAAAAATCCATCAAGTAATACAGGTTCATCGAACAGTACTTCATCATCAAGCAGCACTAAAGTTACAGCAAGTGTAAGTTCTTTAATTAAGGTTGCAAAATCAAAATTAGGAGCACCTTATGTATTAGGATCAAAAGGACCAAATTCCTTTGACTGTTCTGGTTTTGTTTATTGGTGTTTGAATCAAGCTGGAGTAAAGCAAAGTTATACTACATCCTATGGTTGGAGAAGTATGAGTAAATATATGAAAATTTCAAACTTCTCTGATATTAAAGCAGGAGATATTGTCGTTGTCTATGGTCATGTAGGAATTGCTACAGGTAATGGAATGGTAATAGATGCTTCTTCTTCTAGCGGTAAGATTGTACATCGTGAATTAGGAAGCTGGTGGAAAAGAAACTTTATTGTAGCATGGAGAATCTTTGGTTAAAATAAACTTTTACATAGAAAGAGCGATTTCTGTATTTTGCAGGAATCGCTCTTTCATCTTGCATTTTTAAGAGTATTAATATAAAATAGCATCTGTCAGCCATATGGTGCTTTGTAAAAAAAGGTAAAAGGGAATGTAGTGAAAATCTACAACAGCCCCCGCTACTGTAATCGGGATGAACGCATGATAGAAATACCATTGGAAAGAAAAAGTATTTTTTCAGACTGAGAAGGTGTGCAAGTAGGAGGAACGAAAGTCAGGAAACCTGCCATATGAGTTATTTTCGGTCTTCTTCGGGAGGAAGAAAGAACCAAAAAGGAGATTTTATGAGAAAGAGAAAAAGGCTTTGGGTGCTGATTTGCACTCTGGCACTTGTGTCCAGTCTGATAGGCTGTGGCACAAAAAAACAGGAAGAGGATACAAATACAACTGCTAAAGGCACAACAAAGTATCCAGTTACTGTAACAGGTTCTGATAAAGCAGAACTTACACTTGAAAAAGAACCTCAAAAAATTGTATCCGTAGCACCAAATATTACAGAAATCATCTATTCGTTAGATGCTCAAAACAAGTTAGTTGGGCGGACGGATTACTGTGACTATCCAATAGAAGTTTCAGAAGTAGAGTCCATTGGACCACTTTATCCACTAGATGTAGAAAAGGTGATAAGTTTAAGCCCAGATCTTGTTATTGGATCTGCACATTTTGACGAAGAGTCAAAGAAAAAGTTAGAGGAATTAAATATTCCGGTTCTCTATCTTTATGAAGAACATTCTGTTGAAGGTGTCTATACTATAATACAGACACTTGGAACTGTATTGAATTCTTCAGAAAAGGCATCCGAAGTTGTAGAAGAGATGAAACAGAAATTAGATCAGGTAAAAGAGAAAATAGACAGTTTAGATCCTGTAGATGTTTATTATGTAGTAGGTTTTGGAGAAGGCGGAGAATTTACGGCTGGAGGAGATACTTTTATTCATGATATTTTAACTTTAGCAGGGGGCAAAAATATTGCAGACGATGTTTTTGGTTGGAGTTACTCTTTAGAGAAATTAATTGAAAAAGATCCAACTGTTATTTTGTTGCCATCCTATTTCTATGACAGTTTTATTACAACAGAGCCTTATAGCAATTTAACTGCCGTAAAAAATAATCGGGTCTATGTGATAGATGAAAATAAATTAAGTCGACAATGTGCAAGAAATGCAGATATTGTATTGGAAATTGCAAATTTATTATATCCAGATATATTTGAACAAAAAGATCAATAAAAGATAGACTATAAAGGAGTTGCTACACTAAGAACTAAATATACAAGATATTATAGTATTGATATCCCATTAAATTCTACAATATCTTGTATCTAATTTTCTTAGTGCGACAACTCCCTTTATTTTATATCAGATGGAGAACATTATGGCAGAAAATAAGAATACCATGCAGCTTTATGAAAAAAAGATTTTAAGTGATGAGGAATTTCCAATCCAAATGTTTTTAAATCAAATTCGAAAAAAAGGAAGATATTTTCAGGTTCATTGGCATGAACATATTGAACTGCATTATGTTTTAGATGGAGTAACAAAATTTCATATTAATCAAAATACGATTTATGCCAAAAGAGGAGATCTTGTTGTTATTAATAGTAATGAACTGCATGAAGGAATCAGTGAAACTAAAAAAATGGATGCCTGTGTTATTATTTTTGAGATGGAAGCATTCTCTTATGAATTGACACATCAAAATATTATCTTTCAGACACTCATTGAAAAGGATGAAGAACTGAAACGGATGATTTTAGGAATTTATCAGGAAAATGATCAAAAGAGGTTAGGATATAAATTAGCAGCAAAGGGAATGTTATTACAGCTAATTACCTATTTAAGCCGTAATTATGCAGTACAAATATTATCACAAAGTGCTAATTCAAAACGAAAACGGAATTTAGAACGACTCAATACAGTCATTCAATATATTCAAGAACACTATACAGAACCAATTACAAATGCTCAGTTAGCAGAGCATATTCATTTAAGTGAAGACAGATTCAATCATTTATTTAAAGAGAGTTTGGGAATAAGTCCACTTCACTATATGAATGAAATCCGTTTAAAAAAGGCGGCCTATCTCTTAAAGAAAACAGAACTTACAATTTCTGAGGCTGCAATCGCAGTTGGATTTCAGGACTTTAATCATTTTGGACGACAGTTCCGCAAATTATATGGATGTAGTCCATCAGAATTTAGAAAACAAAAATAGCAGAAATGTATGGATTAATAGCAAAAGAATACTTGTATTATTATATGCTTATGCTTATAATAAACTCATAAATATTTGTTAAATATGATGAAACAAAAGGGGGTATTTGTTATGAAATTAGGAACATTTACGGTAGTGCTGGGAGAGCTGCCATTTGAAAAGGCATGTGCATTTTTAGCAGAGAATGGCGTACAGATGGTAGAGATTGGATGTGGAGGTTTTCCGGGAAAAGCACATTGTGATGCAAAGGTAATGTTAGAAGACAGTGCTAAAAGAGAAGAGTTTTTAGAGATCTTAAAAAAGTATAATTTACAGATCAGTGCATTGAGTAGTCACGGAAATATGGTTCATCCAGACAAAAAAATTGCACAGAGTTTTGACGAGGATCTGACAAATGCTATTTTATTGGCAGAGAAATTAGGAGTTCCTGTTGTAAATACTTTTTCTGGATGTCCGGGAGGAAGTAAAGAGGATAAGACACCAAACTGGGTTACTTGTCCATGGCCAGATGATTTTTCACAGATTTTAGAGTATCAATGGAATGAAGTACTGATTCCATATTGGAAGGAAAAAGTAAAGTTTGCAAAGGAACATCATGTATATAAAATTGCCCTAGAACTCCATCCGGGATTTTGTGTATACAATACAAAGACATTATTACGGTTAAGAGAAGCAGTTGGACCAGAGATTGGAGCAAACTTTGATCCAAGTCATTTGATTTGGCAGGGAATGGATCCTTGTGCATGTATTCGTGAACTTGGAAAGGCGGGAGCACTCTTTCATTTTCATGCAAAAGATACGAAGGTGGATACAATCAATACAGCGCTCAATGGGGTTTTGGACACTACACACTATGGAGATGAGTTAAACCGTTCTTGGATTTTTAGAGCAGTTGGCTATGGAAATGGAGAAGAGTTCTGGAAAGCTATTATTTCAGAACTGCGTCTAGCAGGATATGATTATGCTATTAGTATTGAACATGAAGATAGTTTAATGTCTGGAAAAGAGGGACTGTTAAAAGCAATTAGGTGTTTAAAAAATGTATTAATTTATGAAGAGAAAGGAACAATGTTCTGGGCATAAAGGGTTCAGACGGATAAGAAGATGGGACATAGGTTAGGAATGGTCGGCTTTGGAGGTATGGCAGGGTGGCATTATGATTTAATTCAGGATATCCCTAATTTGGAAGTTGCGGGAATTTGGGATATAAAGGAAGAAAGAAGAGAGTATGCGAATTCAAGAAAAATTCGGGTTTATGAAAGTTTAGAACATATGCTTTCCGATCCAGAGATTGATTTAATTTTAGTAGCAACTCCAAACGATGTACACCACCCAGCAGCGATACAGGCGATGAGAGCGGGAAAGAATGTAATATCAGAAAAACCAGTAGCTTTAAATTCACAAGAACTTAAAGAAATGATAGAAGTATCAAAAGAAACAGGAATGTTTTTTACAGTACATCAAAACAGACGATGGGACGAAGACTTTTTAACAATTAAAAAAGTGTTAGAAGAAAAGAAGCTAGGGGAATTATTTCGGATTGAATCAAGAGTACATGGTTCTAGAGGAATTCCCGGTGACTGGCGTCAGGAAAAAGAACATGGCGGTGGTATGGTATTAGACTGGGGAGTTCATTTATTAGATCAACTATTGCTTTTGTTTGATGGAGTTTGTGTTACAAATGTATATGCAGATATGACCTATGTTACAAATCAACTGGTAGACGATGGATTTACAGCAGAACTGACCTTTGAAAATGGAGTAACTGCTATTGTAGAAGTGGGTACAAATAACTTCATCAATCTGCCACGTTGGTATGTACTTGGTTCAAATGGAAGCGCTGTGATAGAAGACTGGAATTTAAAAGGAAAGATTGTACGGGCAATGGGTACAGATGAAAAAGATGTAGCACCAGTAAAAACAGCGGCAGGATTAACAAAGACAATGGCACCAAGAAGGGATGACAGTATTTTTACTGAAGAGCTGCCAAAAGTAACCAGTGATATAAAAGATTTTTATAAAAATGTAATGGATGTAATAGAACATAAAGCAGAAAGTAAAATCCGTTTGTCAGAAGTAGAAAGAGTTATGAGGTTGATGGAAGCAATTTTTACCTCAGCACAGACAAAACAAACAATCTGCTTTGAACAAAGAAGGGAAGGATAAAGGTGAATTCATTACCAGTTGCAATTCAGGTATATTCTGTAAGAGATCTGGCAGAAAAAGATTTTATTGGTACGATGAAACAGATCAAAGAAATGGGCTATCAGGGAGTAGAACTGGCAGGTTTATATGGACAAAAACCAGAGCTTGTAAAGCAGATTTTAGAGGAAATCGGTTTAACGATAGTCAGTGCTCATGTACCATATGAAGAACTGATTGGAGATCTGGATAAAACATTACATCAATATGAGATTTTAAATTGTCCTTATATTGTAATTCCATATCTTTCTATAGAAAAACGGTATGGAACAGAGGAATATGCTTCTGTTTTAACAAATATAAAAAAGATTGCAGATGCGTGCAAAAAAAGAGGAATCAGTCTTTCTTATCACAACCATGATTTTGAATTCGAAAAAACAGAAAAAGGAACTTATGTTTTAGATGAATTATTGGGATCCTTTGAGCCAGATGAACTATATTTCGAACCAGACACTTGTTGGATTAAAGTGGCAGGAGAAGATCCAAAATCCTATTTGGAACGTTATCATGGAAGGTGTCCTTTGGTACATTTAAAAGATTTCCAAAGAAATAACAGAGGAGAGATAGAACTGGTTTCATTTGGAGATGGAGTACAGCAAGCAAAAGAGTTAATTCAAAAAGCGGCTGAAAGTGGTGCAAAGTGGCTTATTGTAGAACAAGACGATCATCCTTATAACAGTGCGATGGAAAATATGAAAAGAAGTGTAGAGTTTATTCAAAAAAATTAGAAACGACGAATGGAGAATAAAGATGAAAAAATTAAAAGTTGGAATTATAGGATGCGGTGGTATTGCAAATAACAAACATCTGCCAGCAATGAAGCGCAATGGCAATTTTGAAGTAGTTGCTTTTTGTGATATTAAGCCAGAAGAAGCAGAGAAAACGAAAAAATTATATGGAACAGAGGATGCAAGAATATATACAGATTATAAGGAATTAATTAAAGAGGATTTAGATGCTGTTTATGTACTGACACCAAATAGTTCTCATGCACATATTACAGTTGATGCACTTAAAGCGGGTAAACATGTAATGTGTGAAAAACCAATGGCAAAGACCTATGAAGAAGCAAAACAGATGGTAGAAACAGCAAAAGAAACAGGAAAAATTCTGACAATCGGCTATCAGAATCGTTACCGCAGTGACTCAACCTATTTAAAGCGTTCCTGTGAAAATGGGGATTTAGGAGAGATCTATTATGCAAAGGCACATGCTGTTCGAAGAAGAGCAGTACCTACATGGGGAGTCTTTTTGGATGAAGAGGCACAAGGCGGCGGACCATTAATTGATATTGGTACACATGCACTTGATTTAACATTATGGATGATGAATAATTATGAGCCAGAATCTGTTATGGGTTCTGTTTACAGAAAATTAGCAGATCAGACAGAGCAGGGAAATATGTTCGGAGAATGGGATCCAAAGAAATTTACAGTAGAAGATTCTGCCTTTGGCTTTATTAAAATGAAAAATGGAGCGACTATTCATCTAGAAGCATCTTGGGCATTAAATACATTAGATGTACATGAAGCACAGACATCCTTATGCGGAACAAAAGCGGGAGCAGATATGAAAGAAGGCCTTCGTATTAATCGTGTACAATATAATAAACAATGTGTAGAAAAGCCAGATTTAGGAAGTGGTGCAGTTGCTTACTTTGATGGCAAAGCTGAAACAGAATCAGATATTGAACAGAGAATTTTTTATCATGCAGTTGCCGACGGAGAACCTGTTGTTGTAAAGCCAGAACAGGCAATCGTAGTAACACAGATCTTAGAAGCAATTTATGAATCTGCAAAAACAAATAAAACGATTTATTTTGATAAATAATAACATAAAATAATTTATTATTTCATCAAAAGGGGCTATCGCACTAAACAGAATACATACAAGATATAGTATATGAAAGTTTTAAAGTATTATATCTTATAGTATCTTTTCTTAATGCGACAGCCTCTTCTTAAAAATGATTGTTTCATAACTTTCAGTTTTTATGAAAATAGTAAATATATACGGATAAACAATATAATATAGCTACTCCTGTAAATACTTCAAGAATACCTATTAATGCCATAGTAATATAGCAGACTAAAAGACCTATAATAAAAATAAAGAAGCATTTAATAATTTTCATATTTGAATTTTTCTTAATAATCAAATGAAGTATAATCTGGAGAAGCCATTTCAAGATTTGCACCTATAGTGGCAGACATTGAAATAATAGGATCTTTTCCCCCTGAATACCCTACAGATATATCCTGAGCAGTAATAATTACATGACCATATGTTCCAACAACGTTAGCAGAGCCAGTATCATCATCTTTATAAACTTTTGCTTCTAAAACAACATATTCTTGTCTTTCACCAACTAATAAATCAACATCATATGCTACTCCTTGTTCTGGTGTTACAGAGTTACGAGTAGTACACCAAGTTAAATTAGGACTGCTATCATCATTTAAAGTATAACAAGTGTCATCATATAAAGTAAAATTATCAGACCATGCTAAAGCTATACAGTCTGTTAATTCCCAGAAGGGGTTGTCTATCCAATGACCTTTAGCAATAAATTTGAAATTATCTTTTCCTGATTTTTCATATATTCTTTTAGCAACAACGGTCATTTGAAAATTATAAGTTGGCATAACATGTGTAGAAATATTATCTTTATTTTCTTCAAAAGGAATATTTACTTGACTAATACTTACTATTTCTCCCTCTTCTTCTGATAAAATTCGAATTAATATGGGATCAAGGGCTTTTTTTTCTTCATCGGTAACAGATTCAGAAAAACTTAAATTATCTATATTTATATTACTATTTGCTGATACCTGAATGGAGGTTAAGGGGGATAATATAATGGTTAATGTACAAATAATAGAACAAATCTTTTTATGTAGTTTCATAATTTACCTTTTTATACTTTCTTATATGTTTTTTATAGAATTTTTTTATTTTAGTATTTCTATGAAATAAATTAACAATAATAGATAGAGTAAATGAAAGAGATATCTTTTCTGTTTTAAAGTATTTTTTAGTAAGAATATATAGAAGTAAAAACAATACCTTTTTTATAGGTATGAAACACTTAATTGAAAGTTGTTTTCTAATAGTATTTTTTAAGATTTTAATTAATTTATTCTATATAATTCCTCCTTTCGCCAATTTATTTTATATAGTTTCCTCCTTTCTCTTTTAATAAGGATCTTCAAAAAACTTCCATATTTATAGTATAATATAATATGAATTATATGTAAAGAGGAATATATAAAATATTATAATATTAAAACAAATAATAGAAATAATTAAAAAGAATATTAAACTAAAAATTAATTATTTAATAAAATTTGGATTTGAATTAAAGGTGAATAGAGGATTGACTTCTAGTTTAAAATAAAATACAATATTTCTATAAAAGATAAATATAGACTAAAGTACCATTAATAATAAAAATATAATATAAAAATAAAACGTTATTATAAGAAAGGGGATAGTAATGAAACTTGGAATGATCACATGGATCACGGAGAATGACTTTCGGAGAGCGAAAGAAAGAGATCTAGAGTTTGTAGAATTAGATGTAAATGACAGAGCAGAAGAGTTTTTAGATCATGTAACAGAAATTGCAGAATACAGTAAAAAATATTCTATGCCTGTAGGAGCAGTAGGACGGTGGGGCAGTACAAGAATTAGTAAAGAAGGAATCTGTAAAGATGAATTAGAACTAGAAAGCAAACTAATAGAAGCTGCTGCTGGGTTAAACTGCGAAATTTATATTACAGGATGTAATTATGTAGAAGAGCTTTCTTATTTTGAAAATTGTAAGTTGGCAATAGAATATTTTGAGCAGCTTATTGCAGTTGGGAAAAACTGTAGGGTAAAGATTGCTGTATATAACTGTCGTTGGAACAATTTTGTGCACTCGGATATGGCATATACTATGATACATGGATATTTAAAGGATTTATATATTAAATATGATCCTTCCCATTGTATTTATGCAGGTGGTGATTACCTAAAGGAAACAAGAGATTGGGGAGATAGATTTTTACATATCCATCTAAAGGGATCACTAAAAATTGATAATGAACGATTTGACGATCCGCCAGCAGGAATGGATCAGACAAACTGGGGAGCATTTCTTGCCATTCTTTATGCAAAAGGATATGACGGAAATTTAAGTATTGAACCTCATTCAAGTCACTGGTGGGGAGAACTTGGAGAAAAAGGAATTGATTATACAATAAAATATTTCAGAAATTTAATACTGTAAAAACAGGAGGAAAGATTATCAATTCTGGTAATCTTTCCTCCTGTTTTTACACTAAATGTTTGTCCTCTACAAGCATTTCTTCAATGATTTTTTGAACTTTTGCACCCAAAAATTTTCGTTCTTCTTTTGGAAGTTGAGCAGGATAAATAGGTTTTCCATAGTGGATGATAACATGGGCTTTTTTTACCCAAGGTTTTTGACGTTCAAAAACTGCATCTGTGTTAGAAAGAGCAACCGGAATAATTGCACAACCTGTTTTTTCTGCCATTTTAAGACTTCCTTCTTTAAATGGTAGAAGCCCTTCCCCTTGATTTCTTGTTCCCTCTGGCATGATAAAGATAGAATGTCCTTCTTTAATGTATTCAATCCCCTGTAAAATAACCTTTAAACTCTCTTTCATATTCTCACGATCTAAAAATAGACAATTCATATTTTTCATCCACCAACTAAAGATTGGAACTTTAGTAATTTCCTTTTTGGCAACAAATCCTGTCGGTGTTGGAAGGGTAATATAACCGATAGGAATATCTGCAAATCCACGGTGATTAGCAGCATAGAGAACAGCTTCGTCTTTTGGTACATTTTCAAGTCCAATCACTGTCCATTTTGTTCCAGCAAGAAACAAAACAAAACGAAAAGCTTTTGCAATAATCTTTTGAGAAATACGAGCTTTGGCTTTGGGATCAAACTTTCCAACAATCCAGAGGATAAAATAGACTGGTAGGGAAACAATTAAAAATACTATAATTGCTAATGCGACAAGAATTACTCTCATAAATTCCTCCATACTGCTATCAATACAGCATATCCGATCTCCGTTAAACTCGGAATTTAGATTCGATTATGGGATCGTGTTTTTCTCTGAATATGGTATCATAATCATTAAGAAAATGCAAGTTTCTAAAAATCTATTTTTATTTGTTAACCATTCTTATTTTCGTTACACTATATGTATGTAGAGCTACAAAACAGAAGATCATGATCAAATTTAATAGTAAATGGCAGACCAGAGGAAGGCAATTATGGAAAAAAAGGAATTGGACGAAAAAATATTAGAAGTGTCACAGACGATCTTGTCTTACTGCATAGCACATACTTCAAATCAGTATGACGCAGAGGATCTGGCACAGGAGATACTCCTAGAGATTTATAAATCCTCCACTAATATTCGAAATGACCGAGCATTTTACGGATTTCTATGGTCAGTTGTAGGAAATGTGTATAAACAGTGGTATAGGAAAAGAAAACGTGACAGTCATTACGAATTAATAGAAGAGCTTGCGGATGATGAAGATATCTTAAATAAGCTAGAAATGGATTCTGATATCAGACGACTTCGAAGGGAGTTGACCTTATTAGTCGAAAAATATCGTCGTGCTATGATTTTATATTATTTAGAAAATAATTCCTGTTCCCAGATTGCAAAAAAGCTTTCCATCAGCGAAAGTATGGTGAAATATTTATTGTTTAAATCAAGACAAATTATAAAGGATAGGATGAATATGGAACGTAAATTAGGAGAACAAAGCTACAATCCCAAAACATTAAATATCGGATTTTGGGGAGGATATAATCGTTATGTACATATCTGTGACAGTAAGATTGCACAAAATATTCTTTTTGCATGTTACAATGACAGACTGAATTCGGAACAAATCAGTCTGGAAATTGGAGTGGCTCTCCCCTATATGGAAGACGATTTAAGAAAGTTGACTGAGTATGGACTGTTAGAAAAAGACGGAAACCGTTATTTCACTAATATTGTGATTTTTACAAGGGAATTTGATAAAGAGACAAATATAAAAACTTTGGAGTTTACGAAACAGATCGTAGAAAAGATCAAGAAGGGACTAGAGGAAAAGGAAAGTACAATTCGAAAGATAGGCTTTTATGGTGCAGAAATGGACAAAAACACATTTACATGGCAGATGTCATGTATTCTTCTACGTCAAACTATCATGAAGAAGCTGCAAGATAGAATGGTGCTGCATTATCCAGTAAATAAATTTGGTGAAAAATGTTTTGTATGGGGAAAAGAAGCTTATGACGACAATGAGAGGTTAAGTGATTTTTCTTATGCAAACTGTACTGTGTCAAATCAAAAGAAAGATAGAATATTTTTTATGGACTTTGGAATAAATGGTGAATTTATTCATCATCTCTTTTTTAACAGACAAGATTATACAAATGTTTTATTAGACTTAGTAAATGATGAAATAAAAGACTTTGGGAAAAATGATAGTATAGTGTTAGCGGATCTAATGAAGCGAGGAATTGTAAAAAAAGATAAAGAGAAGTTATATCCCAATATGCCAGTATTTACAACCGATCAGAAAGAACGCCTTTTAATGGTATTGGATGAATTATCAGAAGAAATTTTAGTGCAGACCCAAAAGATGATAGAGGAAATTACGAGAATTTTGCAAAACCATATACCTGCTCATCTTAAAAAAACCGCAAAGGATATGGCATATTTCAGAATACAGAGCGATTGTATTTCTGGTGTTATGGAGATGTTGTATAGAGAGAAATATCTATTAACAGCAGAAAGGGATATTATGTTACCTACAACATATATAGTATTGAATAAATAATAAAAAATATAGGGCATAGCAGTTGCTATGCTCTATATTTTTATGATAAGAGATGATATAATCAAAAAATCAATATTTATAAGGGGGTTATTTATATGAGTTCTTTATTGCAATCGACAAAAAACACAAGGGTGCTGCCGACAGGTACAAATCGATATTTTAGAAGTGACTTTCCAGAAAACTTGACAGATAAAGAAATCAGATGGTTATTAGAGAATAATATAATTACGATAGTAGACTTACGATCAGATGAGGAGATTGTCAAAAAACCGTGCAGTCTTAAAGAGATAGAAGGATTTAGATATTTTCATCTTCCGGTTACGGGCGGAGGTGATACACCAAAATCACTGGAACATCTGTATATAGTATATCAGCAAATGATAGATGATAAAATGAAAAATATTATTGATACAATCATGAATGCAGAATCTAATGTGATGTATTTTTGTACAGCAGGAAAGGATCGTACAGGTGTAGTATCTGCGCTTATTTTGAAACGCCTTGGATTCAGTGATGAAATAATTATTGATGACTATATGAAGTCTAAAGATAATTTAATGGATATGCTTATTGCATATGTGAATATTCATCCCGAAGTAGATATAGAAGTTATCATTCCAAATAGGGATAATATGGAACAATTACTGAAACAATTATAACTGGTATTTTAAGGAGGGAACAGCATGAAATTTGATAATATATTTTTCATAAACGGAACGGCATATGCTGGGAAATCTACAATGGTGAAACGACTTGCCGAAAAGTATAATGGTATTGCTTGTGAAGAAAACTATCATAATGTATTATTATCTGGATTAGATAGAGACAAATTTCCATGTTTGACTTACACAAGAGATTTACAGGATTGGCACGATTTCATCAGACGAACACCAGATGAATATGAATCTTGGATAAGGGGGGTATCAAAGGAATGTGAAAATTTGGAACTTCATATTTTGAGTAATCTGAACTCTAAAGATAAAATGATATTTGTGGACACTAATATTTCTATAGAAACGCTTAAGGAAATATCAGATAGAGATCATGTGCTAATTATGTTAGCCGACCCTGATATATCGGTGAATCGTTTCTTTGAAAGACCAGACAAAGAAAAGCAGTTTCTATATCAATTACTCATGGACGAAGAGAATCCCAAACTAGCAATGGAAAATTTTAGACAGTGTTTGAAAAGAGTTAATTCTCGTACAATATATGATTCTTTTTTCTATTCCGGATTTCGAGTTATTGTGAGAGACGAAAATAGAAGTATTGAGGACACTTTTGCTTTAGTTGAAAAGCAACTTGGTTTACAAAGATAATTCTTTACTTGTCGTATATATATTATAAAAAATACGTCTGTTTATTAGGTTAAAAAGTAATAAATAGTTAAGCAAATATTCGTAACTTTTGATTTGATGGAGGATAAATAATGTATGATATTCAAATAAATACAAAACGTTTGCTGTTACGTCCGCTTAAAATTACTGACGCAGAAGATGTATTTGAATGGGTTAGTGATATGCTACAGAAGCGGTAAAAGCAATGATGAACTATGTCTATATAAACTTTGGTGCACGAAAATTTGCTTCCTCTCATTGTGAACCTAATCTTGCTTCAGGAAATGTTATGAAAAAGTGTGGATTGCACTTTATAGGATATGGAAAGTTTGAGAAACTGGACGGAAGTGTACAAATGCGTTCAATGGAATATGAAGGAGAAATGTAATTTCAGTTTATTTGGTTACCAGAGAGAATATTAGATTTTCCTCTTCCAACTCTATACAAAATCAAAAAAAGTATGCTATAATGTTGGTAAAAGGCAGATTATATGGTGAACAAAAAATCAGTAAAAATACATTTTTGTATTTATGATAATAAATCAGAAATATCAGTTGACGTATATTCATGGTTAATATAAAATATTATATATAAATCTAAAATATTTTAGATAGTTATATATTAAAAATCCATTTTACGGAAAAAGCCCAAAGAGAGGAGCGATATAGTGGAAAAGAAAGAAAATGAATATAAACAGCAACTAATTGCAAGATATACGTTTGATGATAGGAAAAATGTTGGAAAGGACAGTTCTGGTCATGAACATCATGCAAAACCAATGGGGAAGAAAAAGCCAATCGTAACTAAGATAAAGGGAATACCAGCGGCAAAATTTTCAGGAAAATCTTATGGAGCTTCCTATTTTCAACTTCCAAAAGATATTCTTGCAGGAGTAAGTGACGAAACTGGTTTAACAGTTTCAGCGTGGATTTATTTTGAAAGCGGGACAAATATATGGGAACGTATTTTTGATTTTGGAAAAAATCAGATAGGACCATATTTATTTTTGACCAGAAATTTTCGTGGTTCTTGTTTTTGCGGTGTAGATTTATTAGCCGATGTAGGAAAACAATATCCAGAACGAGAATGGATTCATGTGGCAATGACAGTCACAGGAACAAAAGATGGTACCATGAGTAATGCAGGTCCAAGAGTTTATGTCAATGGAGAATTAGAGGCAGATGGTTTTATCAGCCAGACTTCAAGTGGAAGATATAAACAGCTACGTGCTTGGTTTTCTACTTTGTCAGAAAAAGAAAACTATTGTAATAATTATATTGGACATTCCCAATATGCAGCAGATGCAGATTTTTGTGGAGCAATGTCGGATGTTCGAATTTATAAGGCAGCATTAACACAAGAAGAAGTAATTGAAGAAATGTGTGAAACTATGACACCAGCAAAGATTGTAGCATTAGTAGCACAAAAGTTTCTTCCTGTTCTTCCTAAGATAGTAAATAAAAATCAGAAACTTTTCTTGCCTTCTAGTCTATTAGAAGGAAAGTTTCCTGTCACTTGGATTTCGGAACAGCCAGAAGTACTGTCCTGTGATGGCACAGTCGGAAAGATAGATACACCACAAGGAGTAACACTTCACGCAGATGTGACACTGGAACAATATTCTGTTCGAAAAAGTTATCAGATCTCTGTACTTCCGGCAGATGTACCACCATATGAATTGACTATTCATGCAGATAAAGAAATTTTAGATATCAGTAAAACATTATATGGACTATTCTTTGAGGATATTAATAATGCAGCAGATGGGGGAATTTATGCAGAGTTAGTAGCAAATCGTTCCTTTGAAGCTTTTGAATATGAAGTATATAATTTTCAAAGTGGAGAAAATGGTGCTTCCTCTGGAAGAAATCACAGACCTCTTGATCACTGGTACGGAGATTTAGAAAAAGTGCATCCTCAAAATACAGGTGGGTTGAGAGAATATTTTGGATTAAAGGATAGGGATATCAATGCCTTTTATATTACTGTAGAGCCAATGACAAGACTGATTAACCGTGGATTTACGGATCTTAACGGCGGTCATGCAATGTATTTGAAAAAGGGTGTAAAATATGAGTTTAGTATTTGGGCAAAACCAGAGAAAGATTTAAAAGAAACAGCCCTTATTAAATTGGAACTTCAAGATCGACATGGAAAGGCAATCAGCAAAGAAGAAAAAATTGTATTGGAAGAACAGACAGATTGGAAGAAGTATACCAAAACAATATTAATAGCAGAAGATACTTGTTTAGGACAGCTTTCTATCTTGTTTACACAGGCAATGTCCGTAGATATGATCTCTTTAATGCCTAGTGATGTTTGGGGAGCAAAAGAAGAGGAAGGTTCTGCAACTGCTCATAAAAATTATCTTGAGAATCCAAATTACCGCCTGCGCCGGGATCTGGTAGAAGCAATGAAAGAACTACATCCAACATTTTTGCGATTTCCGGGCGGCTGTATTTCAGAAGGGTCTTATATATGGGAAAATGTGTATGACTGGAAAGATTCTGTAGGTGAAGTAGAGGTTCGAAAAGAGAATTTTAATGTCTGGGGATATATGATGACTCTTGGTTTAGGGTATATGGAATATTTCCAACTTGCAGAAGATTTGAATGCAGAACCACTTCCAGTCATGGCATGTGGAGTGCTCTGTCAGGCGAGATCGGATTATGCAAATCCAGCAGGAGGAAGTCTTCAAAAGAAGTATATCAGTAATTTTATAGATTTAATTGACTTTGCCATCAGTACAGATACAGAACATAATCAATGGGCAGCTCTTCGAAAGAAAATGGGACATGAAGCCCCATTTGAACTGCATTACTTAGGGGTTGGAAATGAGAACTGGGGAGAAGAATTTTTTGCAAGTTTTGAGGCATTTAAGTATGCTATTGATCAGCATATGGAGAAAAACTATCCGGGATACCCACTTACAATTATTTCAACGGTAGGAGCTCAGGCAGATGATGAATCTTATCAAGAAGGATGGAAATATTTAAGTGGAAATGAACAAACAGGTGGTGCAACAGTACGTTTTACAGATGGAGCAAAAAGTTGGGCAGAAGAAGTAAAATGGTATAAGCATCAGAAAAACTTTATGGAAACAATTATCGATGAACATTACTATCGCTCGAATAAGTATCTTCTGGAAAATACGGATCGGTATGAATACTATTACAGGGCTTATAAAGAGGACGGTTCCCTTCAAGAAGATCAGACTTCTAAGGTATTTGTTGGTGAATATGCTTCTAATGATAAAAATACATTGGCAGGTGCGATTGCAGAAGCAGCAATGATGACCGGATTTGAAAAAAACTCAGATGTAGTTCGACTTGCTGCTACAGCTCCTCTATTTAATAAAGTGATAACAGATGGAACATATCGATGGACTCCAGATGCTATTTGGTTTGATGATGAAACAGTATGGAGAACACCAAATTATTATGTTCAGCAGATGTTTGCAAAGGCTATAGGAACAAAATTATTAGGGACAACATTTAAAACATATGTCAATGGAGAAAAGCAGGTATTACAGCCGCATGGAGGAATTGTACTTTCAGCAGGGAGTGGAGAACTTTTACTTAAAAAAGTTCGTGTGGTATCTAATGTAGACGAAAAACAGGTATTATTTGAACAGGATTTTACACAGCCATTAAAAGAAGAGTGGAAACAGATTCCAGATTCTTCTGGATATATTATAGTAAAGGGACAGGGAATTTTATTAAAAGCACAAGAAAACGGTAGAAATGGATTTTATATCGATGCACCGGAATGGAAAAATTATACTGTAACTTTAATTGCAGAGAAACGTTCCAGTGTAGATGGATTTTATGTGGGTGTTGGATTACATGAAATTGAATCAGACAGAAGAGATGTAATCGAGTATGCAGTAGGATATGAAGGAAGGGCAACAGGAGTAAAAGTTTTTAAAGATGGAAAAGAAGCCTATACAATGGGAGATTACTCTTCTAGTAGCTGTGTTGGAAATCTGAGGGCTGTAGATACTGAGGAAATTGCAGTAGAAAGAGAATATACAATTACAGTAAATTATGGCGGCAGTGACGGAAAGAGGTTACTTTGTAATTATATATCTGCTGAGAAAAAGGGAAGGCAGTTAGACTATAAACTAGAAGCTTATAATCGAGATATGTATTATTCTGTCACAAAAGATGAAGACAAAATCTATCTGAAACTGGTCAATGCGGATCCTTTGGATAAACATGTAAGATTGGTACTAGAAGGAATGGATATTAAAGAAACTGCTAATATAACTACATTAACAGGACCTACACAATTAGTTTCTATACCAAATGTCAATACAAAGGCAGAAGAAAAGATTGTACCAATATCAAAAGAAGAAAAAGTAGAAAAGGATGGAACAATTTTTACACTCCCAGCGGAATCTGTAACAGTAGTAGTATTTGAGAAGAATAAATAGTTAAATCCACAATAAATCTCATAGATTAAAACTGGAGTTGTTACAAAATAAAATTTTATAACAACTCCAGTTTTATACCTAAAAATTATAGGGGAGGAGGAAAACGATGCCAGTAAAAGAGGCTATCAATGTAGAAATACAAACAAAGCTAAAAATTCCAAGAAAATATAAGGTATTGATTTATAATGATGATTTTACTCCAATGAATTTTGTAGTGACAATTCTTCAGACAGTCTTTGATAAGCAATATCAAGAAGCGGTACGTTTAATGATGTGTGTTCATAAGGGAAATTTTGCAGTAGTTGGAATATATACAAAAGATATAGCACAGACTAAGGTAATGGATGCAACAGGACAGGCAAGAGCAGAGGGATATCCATTAAAATTAGAAGCAGTACCAGAAGAAAAGGAAGTATAGTAATGTTGAAATTGACAGAGGAATTGGAATCTATCATCGCAGAGGCAGCAAATTTGGCAGGAGAAATGGAATCGAGATATTTAATGCCAGAACATTTAGTTTGTATATTAGCAAACCACCGAGAGTTTTATGAACCATATTATAGATATGGCGGAGATTCTGAAAAATTAAATCAACAGATGATAGAATGGTTAGAAAAATTTGCAGAGAAACGAAAAGACTTAGAAGAAGGATTAGAATTAACAAAAGATTTTCATACTGTTTTAGCAATAGCAGCACAACAAGCAGAAGCAAGTGGAAAACAGGCAGTAGAATTATGTCATATAGTAAACGCAATATTAACATTAGAAGATAGTTATGCCTGTTACTATTTAGCAGCAAGTGGAGAAGTAGACATTATTAATCTTTTAGGAGAACTGTCCAGAAACGAATTAGCAAAGGATACAGACAGAAAAAATTGGACAGAAGAAAATGCAGTATTTACACAAAATCTCTCAGAAGAAACAGGTAATTCAAAAGAAACTTCATGGAATAGATATGTAGAATGTATGAATGAAACCTGTATAGAAAAAAATCCCTTAATTGGGAGAAAAGAGCAGTTAGAACGTACGATTCAAATTTTGTGTCGCATGGATAAGAATAATGTTCTTTATTTAGGAGAAGCAGGAGTAGGAAAAACAGCAATTGCTTATGGATTGGCAAGAAAAATAGAAGAGGGGCAAGTTCCAGAACCATTAAAAGGTGCGGTTATTTATGGATTAGAGATAGGAAATTTAATTGCGGGAACACAATATCGAGGAGATTTTGAAAAACGTTTTCAAATGGTTATGGAAGGATTGGTGAAGGAAGAAAAACCAATTGTTTATCTCGACGAGCTCCATATGTTAGTTGGAGCGGGTGCAGTAGATGGAGGAAGTTTAGATGCTTCTAATCTATTAAAGCCTTATTTAGCAGAAGGAAAGATTCGTTTTATCGGTGCAACTACATATCAAGAATATCAACGTTTTTTGTCTGGGAAACAGGGATTTCTTCGAAGATTTCAAAAGGTAGAAGTTCCAGAGCCTTCGGAAGAGGAAACGATAACGATTTTAAATGGTTTAAAATCTCGGTATGAACAATTTCACAAGGTTACATATGCAGATAAAGTATTTCAGTATACTGTTACAGCAAGTAAAAAATATATTCATGAGCGGTTTTTACCAGATAAGGCAATCGATTTAATTGATGAAGCTGGAGCATATCGAAAGTTGCATCCCTTAAAACAAAAAAAACAAATGATAGATTCTGATCTAATTGATTTACTTTTGACGGAAATCTGCCATATTCCTAAAAGGGCTGTAGAACAAGACGATCTGAAACAACTTGCCGAATTAGAGGAACACTTAAAACAAAACGTTTTCGGACAGGAAGAGGCAATGGAGCAGATCTCAAATGCAGTTAAATTTTCCAGAGCAGGATTAAATGAAGAGGGAAAACCTTTGGCAAGCTTTTTATTTGTGGGACCAACAGGAGTAGGAAAAACAGAGTCTGCAAAAGCACTTGCAAAAGAATTAGGAATTGCTTTAATCCGATTTGATATGAGTGAATATGCAGAAAAACATACAGTAGCAAAACTAATTGGTGCGCCAGCAGGTTATGTCGGATATGAAGAAGGGGGACTTTTGACAGACGAAGTTAGAAAACATCCCAATGCAGTATTATTATTTGACGAAATTGAAAAGGCACATCCAGATATTTATAATGTTTTACTACAGGTAATGGACTATGCAACACTTACCGATAATAAAGGACAAAAAGCAGATTTCCAAAATATTATTTTAATTATGACATCGAATGCAGGGGCAAGCCGTCTAGGCAAAAAAATGATGGGATTTGGAGAACGCAATTTAGATGAGGAAGTATTAAAGGAAGCAGTAAAACATACTTTTCAGCCAGAATTTCGAAATCGATTAAGTCGAATTATTTATTTTCGAGGAATGGATGAAGAAATGGCAGAGAGAATTGCAAAAAAGAAACTTGATGAGTTAAAAGAGAAGTTATTGAAAAAAGAAGTAGAACTTAGTGTTTCTAAGGAAGCGACAGAGTGGATAGCCAAAACAGGTATTACAAAGGAATATGGTGCAAGAGAGATTGATAGAGTAATTGCAGCAGAAGTAAAACCACTATTAGTATCAGAACTGTTATTTGGATTATTAAAAAATGGAGGAAAATGCAAAATCAAATTGCGAGAAGATAAGTTATTTTTAACTGTTAATTAATTATAAAATTATAATAAGTAAGATAAAAGTCCCATAGAAGAATAATTATCTATTCTTCTATGGGACTTTTATCTTTTTTTCAGATTATCCAAAAAGTTTAAGAATTCCTTGTGCACTTTCTTGAATCCTCTTCTGCATAGTCATTCGATACTGCTCTAAAACTTGCTTTGTCTTTAAATTTCCAGAGGCTTCTGCATAGTCAAGGTCTTGAATTCGACTTCGAGAGTTGTTTAAATTCAAAGAAGCTACTTGATTATAGTCTGCAAGATAATCTAATCCATTTGACGAAGCTCCTAATTCTCCTCTGGCTGAACTTACTTTGGCGATTGCTTTGTCTAAGGTACGAATATCAAAAGAGCCTGTAACATCATAGTCTTTAATCCCTAGATTTTCCAAAGTGGAATTTGCCATTTCAATAGAAAGCCCACCTCCTCTTGGATTAACAGCAAGATTAAGATCTGCCATACTGCCATCTAGTAACTTTTGAGTATTAAATTGTGTTCCTTTTGCCGTATCTTGAATAAATCCCTTTAATTGATCGATTTCGTTTTGAATGGAACGAATATCAGATGGGGAATTAATTGCTGAGTTAGAAGCCTGAACACTCAATTCTCTCATACGTTGTAAAGAATCTTGAATACTACCCAATGCTCCATCAGAGGTATTTAACAGATCCTTTCCGGTCAGTGTATTATTACGTGCTACGTCTGAACCATTAGAAGAAGCCAAAAGCTTTTCTGCAATAGCGAGATTTGCCGCGTTATCTGCTGCCGAATTAATCTTCTTTCCACTGGACATTTTTTCTGAGATTTTTTTGATACCTTGAACACGCCCATTATTGTAAATTCCATAAGTGCGATTCATCATATTAATACTATTAATAGCACTAATCCGCATTAAATCACCTCCTTGTATGTAATAATGCAAAGAAAAATTTTCCTAGTTACAATTCTATTATATTCACTAAAAGATAAAAATTCAAGATAAAATTTTGAAGGAATCGAATCTGTTTCGCTTTCTATAATAAATAGCCGCACCTATTTTTTGAAATGGAATAAATTGTAGTAATAAAAAAGAAAGGACGGATAGCTATGCTGCGTACAATTCTGATTATTGCTGCTATTGTAATAGGCATCCTATTATTAATTGGGTTAATTATATTTTTCATTCGTTCCAGACGTTTTCGCCCTAATCCGAGAAAATTACAACAACAGGCTCAGTTGAATAATGACTTAGAATCTGCAGGATTTGCCTATGATCTGAGAGGAGATTATTTTTATTCTCTAATGGACTGTTGGCAGAGAGAAATGGGGTACTGTCGGCTTTATGATGAAGGAGCTGCCCTCTTTAATATGATAATGGACTGTGAGCCAATCACTTTTTCCTATGCTGGAAAACGATGGTTGATTGAACTTTGGAAAGGACAATATGGTATTACTACTGGAGCGGAAATAGGTATTTATAATACTGTTAGAGAAGATATCAACCATGAAAAATTTCAAGGAACGTTTTATGAAGCAATTCGAAATGAAGAACGACTTCCTCTTTCCTTTATTTTAAAAAGAAACGGAAAAGAAGTATTTCGCCGCAGTGCAGTACACTGGTGGATAACAGGATTCAAATTAGGAGAATACTCTTCTCCATCTTCCCTTACTCTAGATGCTAAGATTACATTTCCAAATAGAGAAATGTGTTCTGCTTTTCTGGATGGGTTAAAAAGAGTTGGTTATACTCGTCAAGAATTTTCTGTAAGACGAAGAACTGTTATAATACACTATACAACTCCTCATACCAAACAACCAGTATCAAGAAATAAAGTACAAGAAGCTTTAGTACAACAGACAAATGAAAATAATTGTCGACTGTTTGAATTTGCAACTGCAAGATATTCAGATACTCTTGATAAATTAGAATATGCAAAGGCAGTTGCACCAGAATTATATCAATTATTTTTCCATTCGCTTTATGCCCGTGGAGTATATGAGGCGTTTGACTGGCTGATTGAACTAATTGGAGATCGTCCAATACCAGAACCTATTCCGCCAGAACCAATACCACCTTGTAAGCCACCGAAGCCACCTTGTAAGCCACCGAAGCCACCTTGTAAACCACCGGTGCCACCTTGTAAACCACCAGTGCCACCTTGTAAGCCATGCGATCCATGTGTATGTCCACCAAATTCATGTGTATGCCCACCGAATTCGTGTGTATGTCCACCAAATTCGTGTTCATGTGTATGCCCACCAGATTCATGTGTATGTCCGCCAAATTCATGTGTATGTCCACCAAATTCGTGTGTATGTTCACCGAATTCGTGTGTATGTCCACCAAATTCGTGTTCATGTGTATGCCCACCAGA
>CAJUGJ010000010.1:0-27658 GCA_910586015.1 uncultured Lachnospiraceae bacterium | reverse complement strand
TTCATGTGTATGTCCGCCAAATTCATGTGTATGCCCACCAAATTCGTGTGTATGTTCACCGAATTCGTATGTATGCTCACCAACTCCATGTATGTATGAGTCTGATCCATACACGTATTCGGATTCTGAAAATGGATATTATACAGATGATATAGAACCAATGGAGGAACAATTTAGTGAGGAAGAAAATTTCTACGAGGAAAAAAAAGAAGAAGAACAATATGACTCTCAAGATACTATGACTTTAGAGGAAGAACGTTATTATCACAGATATTAAGAGGTCAAAAGTATGGCATCTGTAAAAAAGAGATTAGATGAAGTCTATAAGAAAGCAAAAATTATTCCCTATGATTTTAATTCTAAATTTATTTTAATGAGTGATTGTCATCGTGGTCAAGGTAATGCAGCGGATAATTTTCTTCCAAATCAAACGTTATTTTTTGGTGCACTAGAATATTATTATCAAAATGGTTATACCTATATCGAACTTGGAGATGGAGATGAACTTTGGGAAAATAGAAAAATAGAAACGATTATTGATGTTCACAGTGACACATTTTGGATGCTTTCTAATTTTTATAGAGAAAACCGTTTTTATATGTTATATGGAAATCATGATATCGTAAAGGCACGAAGCTCTTTTTCTAAAAATTATTGTGAGAAATATTATTATGAGTGTGAACAATGCCATTTACCGCTTTTTCCTAAAATCGAAATGTATGAAGGATTAATTTTAGAAGATATTCGAAGTAAACAGAGAATTTTTTTGGTGCATGGACATCAAGGGGATTTATTAAATGATACACTTTGGCCACTTGCGAGGTTTTTAGTACGATATGTTTGGCATGGATTGGAGTTAATTGGTTTTTTAGATCCAACAGGAGCAGGCCGACCAAGAAAACAAAAGGAAAAGGTGGAAAAGAAACTTTCTGCTTATGCAAAATCCAGAGGAGAAATTCTAGTTGCAGGTCATACACATCGACCTTCTTTTCAGAAACCCGGACAAAGCCTTTATTTTAATGATGGAAGCTGTGTACATCCGAGCTGTATTACTGGAATTGAGATTGTCAATGGATATATTTCTTTAATTAAGTGGTCGATCCGCTCCAAAGCGGATCGAACGTTATATGTAGGAAAAGAATATTTAGAAGAACCAGTTCGAATTTCGGATTATTATAAATATTTATTATAATAGGTAAATTTAAGCGATGAGATAAATCTAAAAAGTCAGTTAAAGATAAAAGTATATTGTCCTTGACTGATTTTTTAGATTATCTTTAATAAGAAATGAACTACTAAGAATGATTTTATAGAAAATAGATTTGGAATATACTACAATTTTGGTTTAGACAAGAAATATAAATTTATTATTTAAGTAGATTTCCTTAGCTATATATCTAATGTATAATAAAAATATTAGTCAATATGTAATGGATATATTTTGGAAATATAAGAAATAATTATTAATATCTTATTTAATATAAAAATCAGATCTATATTAAAAAAGAGCCAATTAATATTTTGTCTAATATTGATTTATAATGACAAAATCATATTTTTATGATATAATAAAAATATAAGTAGAGATATATTATATATCTTAAATAACAGTTATATTTAGGTATTATATTTAAGAAATTATTTATAGTTTTTCGTTGCCAAAGATATAAATTTAATAGAGGTGATTATATGATTCACTCAAACGAACGCAAACGATGTCTAAGTGGATGGTTACGTAAAAATAGTAAAACAGAATATGATACTGCTCTTAAACTTCAAAAGTTTCTACTGTTATATGAATGTTTTTCGAAAGCGTATGGAGAAAAGCCTGATTTCGAATACTTAAAAGGATATAAAAAAGGTCCTGTATTCAGTCAAGTTTGGGGAGATTATACAAAAGAGAGAGTAACCTTTGATAAGGTAGTAGACGAAAGTTATAGTTCTAAGGGACAAGAAATTATTAATGAAGATAGAGCAAGAAAATCTGCCTTTATTGTACAAACTTTATCTGAGAATGAATTGTCAGAACTGACACACTCAATGAATTTATGGAAATGTAAAGAAAAAAGAATCTTAGAAGGAGAACATCAGGTGGATTTAGATGAAAATGATTTTAATGAAAATGATACTAAGATCATTGATACACTTGATAAGATGTATCCCATTGAGTTAATTGAAAACTCTTCAGTAGTACACATAGATAGTCATTACTTTATTTTTAACAAAAATGATAGACCAAAATTAACAGAACAACACTTCGATACGCTTTCTAGTCTAGCAGAAAATGATCAACTGTTTAATCCCATATATGTAGAAATAGATGAGGAAGGGCGGTTGATAATTGATTAATCCAAAAGATGTAATTCGTATGAAAATTCCATATCCTAATATAAGTGATAAATTAGCAGTTAGTGCACATATGTATATTTGTAAAAATGTGAAGGATAATGTTTATGAGTATGTTAAGTGCCAGACATTAAAGCCAAAAATGTTAACAAGTAAAATACTTAAACATTTTGTAGATGAAGAAGCTGATATTTTAAGAAATCCGTTTCAGAAAGCAACTCGAATAGATTGTGATAAACTGTTTGTGACAGATTCTGTTCAATATGATAATGGACTTAAAACTGTAACAAGACCAGATGTATGTCAAGAATTATATGATACAGTAATGAAAGAGTTAGATGAAGATGGTAATGAAGAAATAAAACTGAATGAAGATGAATTGATAAGTCTCAATTCGATGATTAAAAAAGTTTAAAATATAATGTAGATAGGACAGATTTTTCTGTCCTGTTTTTTTAGAACATTTAGTACTATATAATAAATTTTTTTAAGATATATTTTATAATATATCCTTTTTAAAGTTATAGAACATTGATTCGTATTTTTATCCTGATTTTTGAAAAAATGACTTGATTTTCTATATATAGTTTGATATTATGCTATAGGTGAGGATAGTTTTTTTAGAAACAGAGGAAGAAAACAAGTTATTGTATAAAGAATTGCTGCACATCTTTAACAAAACTTGAGGTAGTTATTAAAAAAATAGTTGCAGCAGCAAGTTTGTGTCTGTGCTGTAACCACAAACTTGTTATATATTATGTTTTAAAAGCAGCACAGAAATGAGGGTAAGAATGAGAAAAAGAATTATAGCGGTTATGATGTGTATGGTACTTGGTTTAAGTGCAGTGTCCTGTGGAAAAAAGAATGATGGAGGAGAAGAATCGACTCCAACTCCGACTTCAATAGAAACAGGAACACCAACACCAGAAACAACACCAGAAACAACATCAACACCAGAAGCGACACCAGAAACAACATCAATACCAGAGGATCAAACGACAGGAGATCAGACAACAGGAGATCAGACAACAGGAGATCAAACAACACCTGTTATAGATGGAACAAAGTATCACAGTGAAACATATGGATTTGAAATAACAGTACCTGATGATTATGTAATCTATGATGAAGAAACCAGCATGAATATTATCTATCAATCTATGGCAGCTCTTTACCAAAGCGTTGACGAAATGATAGCAGCTTTCGATTTAGTTGGTATTAAATATCCGTTTGTTTCTGTAACTTCCAAACCAGTTGAGCAAAATGCTTCTGCAAATATAATTGTACAATTATGTCCTAGTTCTGTTCTTCCCGGGACATTAGAAGATATTATAAAACAGAGTTTAGATAGCAGTTCACAACAGTACATAAGTATTGGCGTTACTCCAACTATGGGAGAGCCAAAATTAGTTTCAGTAGATGGAAAAGATATCTGTGTTGCTGATAGCAGTGTATATATTGATGGCGATTTTGCAGGTACTACTTACAAAGATTTTACTTTATATCAAAAGTATCTCGGCTTTGACAGCGGCTCAAATCGAATTATTATGAATTGTACTTATTATAATGAAGAAGAAGGAAAAGCGATTGACGAGATGATAAATTCTATCCGCATCTTAAAGTAATATGATTAATAGAAAGAGCTGTTCTACTAAGTAATTAGTGGAACAGCTTTTTAAATTTAAAGAATTAGGAGTGATTATATTTATGAAACAATGGGCAGAAATAGGGGCATTAAAACTTTCTCTTTATTTAAAAGATAAAGTGACTTCTGAATTTTATGAGAAATATTCTAGTATATTATTAGAACAGACAACAAAAGAGATGCTTTTACAAAAAATAAGTGAACAAAAAGAACAAAAAAGTATCTATCTTCAAGAACTTTTTGATTTGTGCAGTGAAAATATAATAGCAATTATCTGGGTTGAATTAGCATTTTTAGAGTATTTAATGCCATTTTCTAATATGATTTTTGACTATATTACCTGTCATCATACAAGTGGTGTAACAATGGAATTAGCGACGAAAGTTGCACTTAATTCTCCAGATATTTCACAGGCAACATCTAAGATGATACAAGCATATCAAATGATACAAAAAATTTTAATAGAGGATACTACACAGGAAGATATTCTATATCGTAGTTTTCGTGCTGATCTATCACTTATACTTTTTATAGAGGGAAAAGAGTTTAATTCTTTTGAAGAAACAATTTATACTTATTTTTCAAAAAAGGAAAAATTACTTCCATCGATTTTATATCAAGAGGAAATAGAAAACTTTACAAAAAAAATAAAACAGTTTCTTGTTTCGGAAACACCAGTTTTATGGATTACAGGAGAAAAAGCGTCTGGAAAAAAATTTATGGCAAAACATTTGGCAGTATGTCTTGGGTGGAATCTTTTTTTTCTAAAAGGAGAAGAAATAGTAGCGTTAGGCTTAGTAGAACAAAAGAAAATGCTGTCAAGACTGTTTCGAGATGCGGTTCTATTTCGAGCATGTATCTGTCTTTGTGATATACAAAAATTCGCAGACACATCAGAAAAATTAGAAAATCTGTGTGAAACTTTTTTAAAGAAACTGCCAGATCGACCATTAATCATAACTTCCTATTTGACGTTTGAATTACCACAAAGACTATATTCAAAAGCATTTGAAATGAGACTTTCTCCATGTACAGCGAGCCAAAGACTAAAACTTTGGAATGAATTTGCTGCCCTATATTTAAACAAAAATTCCTTTCCTTTTCCTAAAGCAGCAGATAGATTTCATTTGACAGCTGGACAAATGAAATCTGTTATAGAGAGGATAAAGAGACAGAATATAGAAGAGTATGATATGGAAGAAGTGATGAAATTTTGTTATCAGGTGCTAGGACAGACAAATAAAATGGTTCACAGTAATACATACCCTTATACTTTTAAAGATTTAAAAGTTTCAGTAGAAACAAAACGGCTGTTAGAAGCAGTTTGTGATCAGGTAAATTATAAAAGAAAGCTATTAGAGGATTGGGGACTAAAGCGTTTTTATGCCTATGGAACTTGTGTTTCTGTTTTAATGCAAGGGATGTCAGGAACAGGAAAGACTATGGCAGCTCATGTAATTGCTAATACATTAAATATGGAATTATTTAAAATAGATTTATCTCAGATTATGGATAAGTATATTGGAGAAACAGAAAAACGATTGGAACAAAGTTTTGATTTGGCAGAAAAGACCAGTAAAATTTTATTTTTTGATGAAGCAGATGTTTTATTTGGACGCAGGAGTGATATTCACGATTCTAAAGATAGATATGCTAACAATGAAGTATCTTATATTTTACAACGTTTGGAGGAATTTGATGGAGTTGTTTTATTGACAACAAATCTTCAAAATAATATTGATGCAGCATTTATTCGAAGAATGAGATATATTATTCCCTTTCCAATGCCAGATGCTTCCTGTAGAAAGGAAATCTGGAAGTCTTTATTTCAGGGAAATATTCCTTATAAAGAGATCGATTTTGACTTTTTAGCAGAAAGATTTGAACTTTCTGGAGCGACAATTAAAAATGTTGTTTTTAATGCGGCAGTTCTTGCTGCAAGAGAAGAATACCTTACCATGAAACATATTATTCAAAGTTTAGCAGAAGAATATCGAAAAGTAGGCAAACTTGTAATACGAGAGGAGTTTTTAGAATATTCAAAGTATCTGTAAAATATAATAAATGTACAGTAAAAAAATACAAATTTTTTTATAAAAATTGTTGAAATTAGAAAAGAATACATATATAATAATCTTATATTTTTACATAAAGTATTAAAAAACGACGAATTACAAGAAGAAATCAGACTTAGGAAGGAGGTATTGATTCCGGATAGGGTGGGGTCAGAAGAATATGGCAGAATATTTATCACCGGGGATCTTTGTAGAGGAATTTGATTCAGGGGCTGTACCAATGAGCAGTGTCAGTACCAGTACTGCTGGATTTATAGGAGTTACCGAAAAAGGACCACAAGAGGGAGCACCAGTTCTAATCACCAGTTTTTCGGATTATTACAGAACATTTGGAGGATATCTTTCTGAAAGTGAATTTGGAGAATATCGATATCTGCCCTATGCAGTCAATCAGTTTTTTACAAACGGTGGCTCACGTTGTTTTATAAAAAGAGTTACTCCTTCTGATGCTACTTTTGCACACTTTGGACAAAAGGAAGACTCTCTATTGATTTATGCAAAAAATCCGGGTTCATGGGGAAATAAAATTTCTTTGACGATGATTCCGACAAGTAAATCAAAAACTCAGATTTTAGAAGAGATAACACAGGATCTAAAAATAAAATATCGAGTAAAAAATGCAAATGGCTTTACACAAGGAGATATTATTTTATTTGAGTCACCAGAAAAAAAGCAATATAATCGTATTGTTGAAATAGATGGAACATTACTAACTTTTGAACTGCCATTTGAGGATAATGTAATAGATACCGGAATTCTTCCTAAAAAAATAATTTCAACCTGTGAAATTGATTTAGAGATACATTATGATACGATTACAGAAAAGTATGAAGGATGTTCTACAAATCCTAATTCTATAAACTTTATAAATACAAGAATAACAAATTCAGATTTAATATTATTGAAAGCGATTCCTTCTAATCAGATAGAATCACCATTACTACAACTGATAGGAGAAGAAAGTTCAGAGTTTATACTCAGTTTATCAGGAGGAACAAATGGAACAAAGGAAGCTTTGTCCTGTACTGATTTTATAGGAGAGAATAAAGGACCGGGAGCAAGAACAGGAATTCAGGCATTTATTGATAATAGTGAAGTCAGTCTAATGGCTATACCGGGAATTACAGATCCACAAGTAGAATTAATGTTAATTGCCCACTGCGAAAATTTAGGAAGTCGTTTTGCCATTTTAGATATTCCAAAGGAGAAAAAGACAGTACAAGATGTTTTGGAATTTCGAAATATGTTTGATAGTGAGTATGCGGCAATCTATCATCCGTGGGTAAGAGTAATCAATCCTTTAACTAAAAATACAATGGACATTCCACCAAGCGGATCGATTGCTGGAATTTATGCTAGAACAGATAATAACAGAGGTGTACATAAAGCTCCTGCCAATGAAATTGTGAGTGGCTGTTCAGGTTTAAGTTGCAATTATACTGCTGGAGAACAAGATATTTTAAATCCAAAGGGCGTAAATTTAATTCGTAGCTTTTCAGGACAGGGAATTCGAGTATGGGGAGCTAGAACCATTAGTTCAAATGCACTTTGGAGATATGTGAATGTCCGCAGACTATTTATTTACATTGAAGAATCTATTAAAGCAAGTACAAACTGGATTGTATTTGAACCAAATAATGAATTGTTATGGCTTCGAACCAGAAGAACAATAGAAATTTTCCTAGCCGATGTTTGGAGAAGTGGTGCATTAGCAGGAGCGACAGAAGCGGATGCCTTTTTTGTAAAAATTGGACCAGAAACGATGACACAGGGAGATATTGATGCAGGACGTTTAATCTGTGTGATCGGAATCGCACCAGTAAAACCAGCAGAATTTGTAATTTTCCGAATTACACAAAAAACTGCAGATGCACAGGCATAAAATAGGAGGTAAACTATGGCATTGGAAACATATCCATTTAAAAATTTTCGGTTTAAGGTAGAAATTGAAGGAACACAGGTTGCTGGTTTTAGTGAAGTAAGTGGATTTGATGCAACTTTTGATGTAGTAGAGTATCGAGAAGGAGATGCAGCAGATATTACTATAAGAAAACAACCCGGATTAATAAAGTATTCTAATATAGTAATGAAACGAGGAGTTATTGATAAGAAGGAGTTTTTTGACTGGATTCAAGAAATCCATGATGGAAAAATAGAACGTAAGACTGTAACCGTCAATCTCTGTAATGATGTTGACGAAGTAGCAGCATCTTGGCAGATTTTAAAAGCATGGCCATGCAAATATACTGGACCAGAATTAAACGGAAAGGGTACAGATGTTGCAATGGAAAGTATAGAATTTGCCCATGAAGGACTGGTTCGAACGGATGTGTAAAAGTAAAAAAGAACGGTTATTAACCGAGAAAGGGAATCGTTATGGATATGTTTCAGACAGAATTTCCATTTGAGCTTCCAAAGGGATATTTAGATGCTAGTGGAATACTTCATAAAACAGGAACGATGCGGCTTGCAACTGCAGCAGACGAGATTGTGCCATTAAAAGATCCAAGGGTTCAGCAAAATCCTAGTTATTTAACCATTATTTTATTAGCACGAGTAATTACAAGACTGGGAAGTCTACCAGCTATAGATACAAGAACGATTGAGCATTTATTTACAGCTGATTTGGCATTTTTACAAGATATGTATCAGAGAATTAATAACGAGCAAGCTTCTGTATTAAAAATAATATGTCCACATTGCGGAGAAGCAGTAGAGACATCGTGGCCTTTTTTGGGGGAAGAATAACAGCTTATCCAATCGATAAGCTGTACGAAGAGATGGCATTTTTAGGTTATTATCTACATTGGTCAAGAAGAGAATTACTTCAACTTCCTCATATGGAACGAATCAGATGGTGTAAAGAGGTTTCAGAAATTAATCAAAGATTAAATGGAGAAGAAAGAAAAAAGAATATTTTTGACGTTTAATTAGATAAAAAATTAGGTGATATAATATGGAAACACAGGAGTATCCGCTTACTTCTGAACGATTTGTAGTATCTATTGCATCTAATATAATAGGCTTTTCTAAAGTTTCTGGAATAAAATTAAAGTCGCAGGAAATACAGGTTAAGAATGAAGGAGGAAGCGATATACCACTATTTTTGCCAGAGCAAAGAAAAAACCTAAATACACTTACATTAGAAAAAGGGGTTCTTTGGAGTGAAAAGAAAAAAGATGGACAAAAAGATTTGATTTCTTTGGCAGGAAAGAGTTTATGGGATCTAATTATTATGGTATATGGAAAGGATCGCAATGTAAAGAGAGCGTATTGTGCAGATTATGCACTGGTAAAAGAAATCACACTTTCTGATCTTAATGCAGCTTCTCCAAATACACTGATTGAAAGTATGATAATTGCCTATGATTTGCTGCGACCACTAGATAATAAGAAAATGGAAGGTATGTCTCCAATTCCAACGGCAGACATGAATTTCAGTTCTACTATGGTATCTCAGGGGAATAATAAGAAAGAACAAATTGCTTTAGATTCTGAGCTATCTGATGCTATAGGAAAAAACGAACAAATTCATAAAAAACAAAGTGAACAAAGAGCAGTAAAACAAAAACAAAGTGAGCAGGAACGTAAACAAAAAGAGGACAGGGTGGAGTTTTAGATGATTGGAACAGCATTAATAAAACCAAAAACAATACTATTAGGAGAAAAAATTTTTAGAAAACATGTACCATCTAATTTGACTTCTGAAAAAGAAAGTGAGCATATAGATTCTAAATTAGTATTTCGAAATGATTCCCTGTCTAGTCTGTATGAACTTTTAGAGTTCTTCATAACTTTGCAAAATCAGAGCAAAAATCAATCTATAGGAATGAATCTGACACAGATAAAGCAAACTACCGTTTATCAGATTCAAAATCAAATTCAACTTATACAAAACAATCCTTATATTGGATTGGAATTTAAAGAAGAATTAGGATATCCTAATATCCAAAAAATAAACTCTTCATTTTGGCTAGAGAATACAAGAGAAGTGATACAAAAAGAAATTAAAAAAAAAATATTGTTCGACAAACTCAAAGGATTTCGAAAAAAAACTTAATATCAAAAAATTATTATAAGAAAAGAAATGAAACGAATGGTTTAAAAAATAATAAAGAAAATCGCTTTTGGAAAGATACACAGCAAAGATTTTTACACAAAAGTTTTAATACTGATAGTTTTCATCAAGAAAATAGAATAACAAAAAAGGTTATACAAAAAACATTACAAAGTAATATAGATGAAGAAATAGTTTTGGTAAAAGCTTTAAGCAATAAAGGAATAGTTCCTTTAAACGTATTAAATATTGATACTATAATAGCAAAACTTTTCAAGGAAGAAAAATTAACAAAAGATGTTGAAAGTATAAAACGCTTTTTAAATCCAATTCGATATAATCAAAAAGTAAATTTAAAAAAGTATAAGAAAAATTTTTTAGCCAACTTAAAAGTTCAAGATTTTGTATCAAAAGCTTATGAGAGAGAAAAAGAGTTACATTATACTATAGTAACAAAAATTCAAATCACAAATCTAAGATTGGGAAATATCTTATTAAAAGAGTATACTATAAAAAAATTTTTAGTACAAAGAAAAATAACACAGGAATTAGTATTAAAGAATTACGAAAAAGAAAATGTTTTTTGGGAAAATACAAAAGAAAGAGTTTGGCACAAGTTTAGTAGGGATAGCTTTCATCAAGAAAATAGAATAACAAAAAAGGTTACACAAAAAAGGTTACAAAGTAATGTAGATGAAGAAATAGTTTTGGTAAAAGCTTTAAAGAATAAAAGAATATCTTCTATAAACCTATTAGACATTCATAGGATAATAGTAGAACGCTTAAAGAAAGAAAATTTATCAAAAGATGTCTTAACCAAAAACTTTAACCAAAAAAAGTTTTTGGTTAAGAATACTATATTAGAAAAATTATTTTGGAAAAATGATATCCAATCTTTTTTAGAAAAACATACAAGAAATAAAAAGTTGCTCTGGAACAATAACAAGGAAACATTTTTATCGGATATATTAAAGTATCCTAAAATATCTACCAAGAATTTTTTAGAGATTTTAAAAATTCAGGATTTTCAGAGTATAACAATTACACCAGTATTATTAAAAGATGATCATACAAAATTTTTTGTGAAGACTTCTAAACTTAATAAAAAGTTAGATTTTGAAAAGAATAATAAGAATATAAAAAGTATTTTAGAATCTAATGTTTATCAGAAAAAATTTCTATTTCAGATAAAAAATTATGATATAGTAAATTCTTTTGATAGGAGTTTAAAGGATAATTTATTTGTATTTCGTTTTGAAAAAAGGGATATAAAACAGGAGCAGTTCTTAGAAGAAAAAATTAAAAAAAGAGTACAAGAGTTAGTTACACAACATTTGGAAGAAGCGAAAATATCTTTAAAAGAAACAAGACAATTAGTATCTGATAAAAAGCAGATAGATTTTTCGTATCCAGAACAAAGAGTAGATTTTCAAGAGGATCAAAGTACAATGGAAGATATGCTCTATCGTCGGATATACCAAAGATTAGAACGTACATTACGACTGGAACTAAGGAGAATAGGAAAGCAGGATAAGTTTTGAGTAAAGCAAAAATTATTGTAATTGATGGCGGAACATATGGTTCAGTAAATTTTACACAGGGAGAGAAGATTGAGGTTCAGTTTAATCCAACAGAATATTCTATTTCTAGTGAGTCAATAGGAAAGACAAAATATAAGGGAGATGGCGGAGAAAAGAAAGCTATTCACTATGATTTTAAAATATCTGAACCAAGAACACTACATGTAAAGTTACTTTATGATACAGCATTACAGGGGTTTCTTTTAAGAAATATCCAAAACTCATTGAAAAGCAGATAATTGATGATACAAAGGAACAAACGATTTTGATTGAGCAGCAAAAAGAAAGTGATTATGATTTTATATCCAGAATTGCAGGAAAACTAAACTATCATTTTTATTTAATCAATGGAGAAGCATTTTTTCAAAAACCTAATGCAGACTTAGAAGAGTATTTTTGCTTTCATATTGATGAATATATGCAGGAGTTTCATCTTTATACAACACTCAGCCGTCAGGTGGCAAAGGTAGTAGTTCGTTCCAGTAATGAGCAAGATCCACAGCAGCCATTTGAAGCACAAGCACAAGACTATTCTAGTAATGTAGATTCTTCTAAAATAAAAGCAGGAAAAAATGTTTTACTTGGAAGCAGAGCAGTTAAAACAATTATTGATTTGTCAGTAACTTCACAGGAAGAAGCAAAAGCAAGAGCGGAGGCGGAATTAATGAAACTCTCCTGTTTTCAGGCAAAGGGCTCTGTTGTAACAGTTGGTATTCCAGAATTACTTCCGGGAAAGGTTGTATCAATAAAAGGATTTGGAAAGGCAGGAGATAGAGCTTATCGGATTAGTCGTGTAATACATCGACTGAATCATCAAAGTTATACGACAGAATGTGAATTGGAGGGAAACAAATTGTGAGTATTTCGGATTTTTTTCTCCAAAGAGAACAGGAATCACCAAATCGAATTTATAGTATTTTAACAGGTATAGTCACAGATAACGCCGATCCAGATCACGAATATCGTGTATGTATAAGATTATTAAATCGAGATACTTCGGATTATGAAACAGGCTTTATTCGAGTGGCAACAATGATGACAGGCAAGGAATATGGAATGTATTTTCTACCGGAAATCGGAGATGAAGTTTTAGTTGCATTTGAAGATGGAGATATTACAAGACCTTATGTAATTGGTTCTTTGTGGAATCAAAAAAATAAGCCACCAGTTGAACACTCTCAGAAGGAAAATGTGATACGGGAAATAAAAACGAAACATGGACATACAGTGATTTTTCATGATGAAGATGACAAAGATTCTATTGAAATTAAAACCCCAAAGGGACTTACTATACTATTAGATGATGAGAAAGAGGTTTTGAATTTTTCCGATAAGAATAAAAAAAATAAAATAGAGTTGGATTCTAAGAATGGAATTTTAACATTATATGCACAAGACAAGATTTCTTTACAGGCAGGAGGAACAAAGTTAGAGTTAAATGGAGATAGTAAATCGGCACTTTTAGAAAGTGAAAGTTCTTTAAATGTGAAATCTCAACAGGTTGCCATTCAAGCAAAAGGAACACTGGATTTAAAATCCTCTGGCAGTGTCAATTTAAAATCGGATGGTTCTGCTAATCTGAAAGGAGCAGTAATAAAATTAAATTAGGAGGAAACAGAAATGAGTTGGTCGTTTCCGATTGAAGTTGATCCAAAAACAGGAAAAATAAAAATGAGTTCTAAGACTACAGAAATCCGTCAATCCATTTTACTCTTATTAAAAACAGTAAGAGGAGAACGAGAAGTACAACCACTTTATGGAAGCAGATTAAATCAGTTTGCTTTTGAACCTATTTCTTATGAACTAATTCGGGAAATTACAGAAGAAGTGATTCGAACGATTTCTTATTGGGAAAAAAGAGTGGAAGCAGTAGATGTACAGATATTAGAACAGGATAAAGAGAATTCACAATTACTTTTTCAGATTAGCTATCAGATTAAAGAAACAAAAGAGCGAGAAGTGTTAGAGTATTCTTATCGTTTGATGAACTAAAGTCATAAATTGGAGGATAAAGAAAAAGATGAAAGAATTTCCTAAAGTTGATAACAGGAAACAAAAAGAGTTAGAGCAGCAGATTCTACAATTAGCTGCACAATATGTTCCTGAATGGAAACCTGCTTTAGAAGATGCTGGATTGACTTTAGTACATATCTTTACCAAAATGTTAGAGGGAACATTAGAACGTCTTAACTATATGCCCTATAAAAATTATATTTACTTTTTAAATCTTCTTGGAGCAAAACAAAGTCCAGATGTTCCAGCTAGTGGATATCTTAAAATAGAATTGACTGGAACAATACCAGAAGGCATAAGAATTCCAAAAGGAACAAGATTTTATGGGGAAGAGAAAGGGGGCATACGAGTTTTATTTGAAACAATAAATGAAAGTCGGGCGGTTACTAATGAAATTGAAACGATCTATCAAGTAGGAGAAAATGCAGATGTGATTACAGCTCTACCAGTAAAATCAGAAGAAACTAATTTTTCAGGATTTACTCTATTTACTCCAGCGGGAGAAAATCTTCAGGAAAGACGCTTTGTTTTTACACAGCCTAATAGTCTAAATGGTACAAGTGCCCTTACCATTCGGGTTCAAATATTTTATAGAGATCGTATAGTTCTTTTTTCTAATCCTTTGATAGTATGTTGGAAACAAAAGACAAAGGATGGATGGCAATCCGTTCTTTGGAATGAAGATTCAAATGGAGATCTGATACTGAAACTGCCTGAGTGTGAAGAAGAAATAGAATATAGAGGAAAAAGGGGAAGATTTCTTTCTTGTCGTTTGCTTTCTAAGACAGAAATAAAAGAAACAGCGTTTACTCAAATACGAGTTGGAGCATTTGGGACAGATATATTGCCTGATTGTTTGTATTATAATGATCATCAGCTTGCAGGAGAGCAGATTTTACCATTTGGTGAAGAATTTTCTGTCTATGATGAATTTCTTCTTGGATGTAAAGAAGCATTTTCAAAAGGTGGAGCAAGAATAAAAATTACTTTTGCTCTTTCATTTGAAAGTGTAGGAGAACAAATAAAAAGAGAAACGGATGAATTTCCTGACAATGGGTATAAACTCACAAGAACAGGTAAAAAGAAGCGAAAAGCTATTTTTATAAAAAAAGAGCCAGAAGAAGTTTTAGAAGAATTTCGGGTACCAATAAAAGTTTCTTGGGAATATTTTAATGGTTTGGGTTGGGCGACTTTAGTTGCTGATGACTCCAGAGCTTATGAAGATATTTTTTCAGAAAAAAGAACAGGTAGAATTTCTATGACATTTCTATGTCCAGAAGATATGAAAGAATGGATTGCAGGAGCAAATACAAGTTTTTTTATTCGAGCGAGGCTATTAGAGATTAAAAATAATCAGACACCAGATGCAAGATACTTATTTCCAAAACTTCAAAACATTAAAATTCAATATACTTATGAAGAACTTCCTTCCGTTTCTACGGTCTTTGTAGAAAAAAATAAAACAGTAGAGGAAAAACAACTTCCGACTATAATGGGAGAAGAAATTACTTTACATGAAAAGAAAGCGACTTTGCCAACCGTTTATTTTAAATTAGCAGCTCCTTTAACGAAAGGTTCGATAAGTCTTTTTTGGAAAGTGAAAGATAGAACAGAAGGAATAGGAGCTATCTGTGTAGAATCTTATAGCAAAGAAAGCGGAAAAGCAGGGTGGAAAAGGCTTGCAGTAACAGACGAAACACAGGGAATAAAACATAGTGGTCGAATGATATTATATTGTAATGAGCTATCTGAACCCCTTTCTCTATTTGGAACAACCGGTTATTTTTTAAGAATTGTAAGACCAGAGAGTACAAAAAAATTTATATGTCCTAAAATTTTGGCAATTGAGTGGAATGTAGTAAAACTGATTCAACAAGAGTCTATGGAAGCAGAATATTTTACAGCAGATCCCGGTGAAATCCATAAAATCTGCCAGCTCTCTGAAAAAAATATTTTAGAACCAGAAGTTTGGGTTGATGAAGGGGAAACACGTCAAAAAGAATATTCATTAACCGATCATTGGGTAAAGTGGGAACAAAGAGAAAATCTTTTTTTGGCAAAACCAGAAGAAAGAGTTTATTTGACAGACTTCTCCAAAGGAAGAGTTTTATTTGGAGATGGAAAACATGGAAAACTGCCAGCACAATATCACTCCTGTAAGATTCGGATAAATTATAGAATTTGTCTCGGGAAAAAGGGGAACCTTCCAAAAGAAGCGGTTTTTGGAATTGCAGATTCGATTCCGGCTATTCGAAAAGTTGTTGCATTGGAAGCATTTGTAGGAGGTTGTGATATGCAAACAAGTGCACAAGCAGCAGAAAGTTTTTCAGAAACGATGAAATATTTAGATCGTGCAGTTTGCAGAGAAGATTTTGAACTTTTAGCTAAAAAGGCAGACAGAACGATTTCTCGTGTAAAGGTAGTTTCAGAAAATGGAAGAGTTATATTATTGATTTTACCAAAAGAACCTGATAACTCACAGGACTATTTTGAGCAGATACGTCAAAGAGTATGGGAAAAGTTAAAGGAAAATGCAGCTATTGTTCTCACATCAGAAAATATTTTCAAGATAAAAGAAGTAACTTATATTGAATTTGAAGTTTATGTAAAAGCAGTATTAGGAGATACACAAGATTATTTTGAAGTATATCAAAAAATAGAACAAAGACTGAATCACTATTTTCACCCTGTAACAGGAAATTTTTTAGGAGAGGGATTTGAAATTGGGAAACTGCCTACAAGAATGAAAATTTATCATTTAATTAAAACAATAGAAGGAATTGAAGTGATAAAAACATTGACAGTCTGTTGTTTTGAACGAGATCAAAGCGGAAAGAGAGAACTTAGTTTAGAACAGGCAACGAAATTTTCAGCAGCAGTTCCCCTAAATGGAAATCATACCATTATTCTTATTACAGATACTTTAAATATAGGAGGAGAGTAAGATGCTGCCATATCCAAATTTGAATGATCAAGAAGTAGAAGAAATTATAACGGCAGCACTTGATCAACTTCGTGCAGAAGGAGGAGATTGGGATTCTACAGGAATTTCCGATCCCGGCGTTTTTTTATTAGAGATATTTGCAAAGTTAAAATGTATACAGCAAAGTTATATCAATCAGGTAGGAGCAAAAAGCTTTTATAAATTTGCGGCTTTACTTGGATTAAAAAAAGAACAAACAAAAGCAGCAAAGACATATTTAAGTTTTTCTTGCGACAAGAGCATTTTACTGTTAGAAGGCACCAGACTGATATCCGAAGATTTAATATTTGAAACAACAGAAACAATTTGGGTACAACCAAATCGAGTCACTGCATTAGGATATCAAAAAGAATTGAAGATAGAAATACAAAAGTTAGATGTGGATCATGCTTTTATAGGATATCCTCTACTTCCCTATGAAAAAGGAGAGGGAAATAGTTATCTGATATTAGAACAACTTTTGCCAAGTGAGCAACCAATTACATTTTATTTTAAATTGGTAAAGGAAGAATTTGAAAGAATACCAATCACAAAAAAAGAAGAATTTATACCATTATCGAAAGTAATATGGGAATATTATGGTTGTTCTGAAGATGGACAAGAGGGATGGCATCCAATAGAACTTTTAAAAGATGAAACATTTTCTTTTTTGTTTTCTGGTCAGGTTATGATAAAAATTCATGGAACTCATAAAAAAAATCATGGAAAGAGTTTACTCCGAATTCGAACAATAACATATGGCTATGAATTTGAACCAAGAATATCAGGAATTTGGATTAATTGTGTATCAGCAGTACAATGTCGTACCCTTTGTAAAACATTAAGGTTTAGTGTAAAACAACTGCGGGAAAATCAAATGTTTTTGGAAACAGCACTTGCTATACAAGACTGCTACCAACTTTATATCTGTCAAAAAGAACAATACCTTACAGCAGAATCTCTCGAAATCACCTATTTAATTAAAAAAATAGAAGGGCGTTTTCGATTGGGAACTTCCAATCGGTCACAACTTTTAGAGAGATTTTCATTATATAAGCCAGAAGAAACAGCACTATTACTTGTATTATATGATAAAGAATTTTATACAAATCGATTTTTAGGTTCTGGAACTGGAATTTCAGATCAGAAAATGATACCTAAAGTTTCAGGAACTATTCTTTCAGATAGTCTTGAAATTTTAGTAGGTCAAACAAAAGGTTGGGAATCTTGGAGCCAAGTTTCTTCTTTTGATACTGTTTCTGCTATCGATTGCGTTTATACTTTTTCAGAAAGTAAAGGAGAAATTATTTTTGGGGATAATATTCATGGGAAAACCCCTTATATTGGAGAAAATAATATCTGTGTGACAAGTTGCGCAGTTACTACAGCAAAAGAGGGAAATGTAAGAGAAGGTACAATAAATCACTGGTCTTATGAAAAGATAGAACCATCTTTACAAGTAGAACAAATTTTAGATGCTTTCGGGGGTAGAGAAGAAGAAACAAAGGAAAGTTTAAAACAAAGAGTCCGAGCACAAAAAAAACGACAATTACGTGCAGTAACTACAAAAGATTATGAAGAGATTATAAAAAAGACACAGGGGTTAAAATTAAGTCATGTCAGTGTAATTCCACTATATCGACCGGGATTAGTAGGATATCCAAAAGTGGTAGAGGAAAATGCAGTGACACTTATTTTAGAAGCAGAACACGATCTGAAGCTCCCTTTTCCAAAAAAGTCTTATTTAGAGAATGTCCGTCTCTGGTTAGAACCATATCGCTTGTTGACAACTAAAGTTTATTTCATGATGCCACAATATTTTGGATTAGAACTAGATGGAGAATTATTGGTTTCCGGAGGATATGAAGCAGCAAAAAAAGCGGTGGAAACTGTATTAAAAGATTATTTATTAGAAGGAAAAGTATTATCGTATGGAGATCTCTGTGGAAGATTGGAACGTTTGAATTGTATTGATGAAATAAAATATTTGCAAATGCAGCTTTCCCCTTCTGTCCATAAAAATTCTTTAGGAGATCTTTTTCTTCCACCTTATGGAAGAGTATATTTAAAACAAAATAATTTACATTTTCAGAAATATACAGAAGGTAGGTGAAACAGTGGCAAAAACAGTTACTTTTAATGAAGAGTTATGGAAACGGGGTATGTTTTACCACTGTCAGGTAACAGAAGAAATAGGATTATGTACTTCTCTAAATACAAATGTTACTTCCTACTATTTTTCAGTTTCTCTTGATAGTATGGAAACAGGAACGAATTGGCATAAAGCAGTGATTCACTGTCCAGTTCCTTTTGATGGTATCTTTATCTTTACTTATTTTGCAAGAGATACTGATTTTATTATAAACGATGGAAAACCACTTTTTTTGAACCAGTTTGTAAAAAGTCAAGAGTATAGTGCAAAAGAGAAAAAAGATTTATTTGAAGAATTGTCAGATGGGCGTGTTGTTTCACCTAGAGATGTACTTTTAAATAAAGCAGTTGGAAGATATCTCTGGTTCTTTTTCGAGATGGAGGCAGGATATAAATATTATATAAATAGGTTGACATTTCGGTTTTCGGTTCAGTCTTATACACAATTACTTCCAGAATGTTTTCAGGAATCCAAAGAGGGAGAAAATTTTTTACATCGGTTTCTTTCTGTATTTCAGACAATGTATGATACGATTCAGGAGGAAATTAATAATATTTCAAAATATTTTGATCCTAATCTCATAGAAGAGAATGATTTATCATGGTTAGCAGATTGGGTTGGCTGTCCACAGATAACAGAAGAGTCAAAGCAAATTCAAAGAAAGTGGATTCAAAACAGTTTTTCACTGATACAAAAGAAGGGAACAGTGGAGGGGCTTTCTAGGCTATTAACCCTTGTAACTGGAGTAAGACCAGCAATTATTGAAACTTATCAGATTATGGATTTTTATTCTCCGATAGTATATGAAGAAGTTTATAAAAATTTATATGGAAAAGATGTATATTCCTTTTTAGTCCTTTTTAAAGAAGGAGATCTAAATTTAGATGGAAGCTTGAAAGAAGAAAGATTAGAACAGATAAGAGATTGTATTTCTTATTATAAGCCTGCCTATACCCATTCGGAATTGGTAATATTAAGACCATACCTTATATTAGGGCAGCATTGTTATTTAGGAATAAACAGTACTGTTTCTACAGCGTCTATACTTTTACTTAATAATATGACAATTTTACCATTTCAAACAGTACTTTCAGATAAATAAAACTTACATTGCACAAAAAATCTGTGCAGAAAGGAACAAGAAATTCAGACACAGTTATATGAGAATACTTCTAAACAGGACTATAAAACACAGATGAAGAGTTTAGATAGACTTTTAAAAAACATAGAAGATCCCCAGATGGAACAAGTAACAAAACAACTTCATGCGATAGAAGATTTCATCATTGTTCTCATACAACAAAAAGCAAAACAAGAAATATTAAATGTAGTACAAAATATAAAAAATGAACAAAAAGAAAAGCGACTTTTACGTGCGTATATTATAATGAAAGATCGAATTAATACAGAGATAGAAAGATTAGATCTTCTCGAAAATGCAGAGCTTCTTCAAAAATATAACACTGCTTTGACTACTATAGAGGCTTCTATAAATGACTTAGAACCGTCTTTACAAGAACAGGATAGTTTGTCAAATCTTCTTTCTAAATCAAAGGAACAGATCATTATTTCTGTACAAAAACAAGACTATGAAACAGCATTGAAGGAAGTAGAACGAATTGTTGCAGGAGAAACAATGTGGGAAGAAACGATTTCTTCTCAAACACAAAAAAAGCTTCAAGAGGAAATGCTTTCAGAAGTGATCGAGACAACATCAGATGTTCTTATAAAACAGGTAAAGATAGGAGAAAGTGAAGAGTATCGCAGGGCAAAAGCAGATGGAGAAAAAAAAGAAGTATTAGATTCGATAAAAGAAAAACAACTTTTTAAGGTAGAACAGGCACTTTCGGAATTAGATTCTTATTATGAAAATTTGCTTTCAAAAAAGGAAGAGCCTACAGAAAAAGTTGCTCTATATAAAGAAAAGGAAGCTTTTCATACAAAGTTATTACTTCAAGTAAAAGATTCTGACTTAGCGGATGAACTGTCAGATCAGCTTGAACAAGCTCTATTTTCAACAAAACAAGAAACCGATCAGATCATGCTTTCTTATAGCAGTGAGTATCAAAAGGCAGTTGCACAAATACAAGAAACCCAAAAAGCCTTAGAAGAATTGAACTTGAAGTATTTAGATGCAGTAGAGGAGGGACAGACAGAAACGGCTGCACAATTAAAAGAGAGTGTTGAAAATACAGAAGGAAAGTTAGAAAGGGAAAAAGAAAAACTGGAACAGATAAAACAGGCATTTGTTGATGGAATTTATGTTCCAGATTTCAATATCAGTAAAAAGGAGGAGGAGGCACTACGAAAGAAAGCGGTTGAAAAAGAATTGGCACAATTATCGGAGGCTGAAAAAATAGAACCACTTTCAGAAAAAGAACAAGAAAGATATCAACAGTTATTACAAGAAAAGATAGAGCTAGAAATTTTATATTTGGAACAGATGACAGAAAAGGAAGAGTTAATTTCTGAACTGATAGAACAGCCCAAATTTATTTTAGAAGAAATTTCAGAATGGAAGGAAGCGGCTGTTATAATAAAACCTCTTCAAGAATGGATAAGTATAAAATCAGATTATGAAAAAGAACTAGATCTAATAAAAGAGCCTACGATTCGATTAGGACTTTTAGAAACAGAACAGGAAAAACTTTTAAAGATTTCTCAAGAGATTAAAACAGTTTCAGAAAAAGCACAAAGAGAAAGAAAACAATTCCTAAAGACAGCAGCGGATTGTGGAGTGAAACTACTTAAAATAGATCAAATAGATCTAGAGGCTATGATAGAAAAAGAGAAAGAAAAGTTGGCTATACAAAAAGAAACACTTTTAGGAGATATTTCTGAACTGTCAAAGGAAGAGATACAGTTAATACAAGAAGTGACAGATACTTTAACCATATCACAAATGAAAGAAATCCTTACACTAACAGAAAAATTTCAAAAAGAAGCGGATAAATGGAATTCGAAAGTGATTTTACCTTGGAATTTTATCTTAAAAGGAGTAACAGAACAGCCATTGATTTTATCTAAATTTCCTATTCAGATTAAGAAAAAAATCTTAGTTCCAGCACAGGAAATGATACTTGCTCTTGGTGGTACATTTCATTATAGTATACAAAATTCAGTTCTAATTTTACGAGGACAGGGAAAATGGATAGAATTAATTCCAAATGATACCAAGATCTATTTTAATGATCGAAAGAAAACTTTGTCGATTGCACCTATTCAGAGTGCGGACGGAACAATCTATGTACCAATAGAATGTTTTGAACAGATATATAATTTAGAGACAACAAAGATTGGAAACTATTGGATTTCTGAAAAAATACAATAAAGAGGAAAAAACATTGGGAAGTTATACAATAATTGCAGATGTAAGTCGTTCTATTGTAGAAATGCTTCGTAAAACGATGATTCCAGAGCCAATACAAAAAGAAGAAGAAATAGGACTTTGTTCACCAAATGATAGAGGAAATCATATATTAGGAATTTATCTTTATGATTTAGATGAAAATCCAGAACAGCGCTCAAAAGAAAGAAGATATTTGGATAGAGAACATTATAAAGAACCGCCTATATCCATTAATTTGTACTATATGTTGTTTGCTTACTCAGATGCGGATCCTGCAAATCGTATTTATGATGAACAAAGAATTTTAGGTCGTGCAATTCAGCAGATGAATGAAAACCGCAGACTGACAGATGAATATGTAAAAGGAACACTAAAAGAAAAAGAGGAATTTATAGAACTTGCTATGATTCCAATTTCTATTGAAGAAAAGGTTCGAATCTGGTCTTTCTTTCAACAGCCATATCATATTTGTACATTTTATAAGGCAGGCCCGGTATTTTTAGAATCAACCAGAATCTTTCAGACAAAACGGGTGAAAGAAGTTCATATTTCACTTGAAGAAAAAGAGAAAAATAAAACATAAGAGAAAGGAGGTTTATATGGGAATAGCAGTATGTAATAGTGCACAATGTATGTGTAGTTTTGGGGCTGCACCCTGTCCACTTACCGTAATTTCTAATACGAATACATTGACAAATGGACAACCTCTTGCTGTAGTGACCGATATTAAACCAGTTAATCTTTCTGGATTTGGAATGTGTAGTTCTATGGCAAATCCAACAGTAGCCTCAGCAACAGCAGCGGCGTTTGGAGTATTAACTCCACAGCCATGTGTACCAGTAATTTCGTCTCCCTTTATACCGGGAAGTCCAACTGTATTAGTAAAAGGAAGCCCTGTATTAACAAATGATTCGAAAACGTTTTGTGCTTATGCGGGAATTATTACAATTACATCTGCGGGAAATACACAAGTTATTGTAAAATAGAAACAGAGAATCATAAAAGATCAAGAGAAATTTAAGTTAAAGTAAGGGATATTTGAAGTTAAAAAAATATTTTTTATGTATATTTTATATTTTTTAACAAACAATATCAATAGAGCAATAATAAAACTATCGATGAAAATATTGGAGGAAATGATATGAAAGCAACAGGAATTGTTAGAAGAATAGACGATCTAGGAAGAGTAGTTGTACCAAAGGAAATTCGTAGAACACTTCGAATTCGGGAAGGAGATCCATTAGAAATTTTTACGGATCGAGAAGGAGAAATTATTTTAAAGAAATATTCTCCAATCGGAGAGCTATCACAGTTTGCAAAACAATATGCAGAATCTATTGCACAGACAACAGGACATATTGTAGCGATTACAGATAAAGATCAATTTATTGCTGTAGCTGGTGCTTCAAAAAAAGAATGGATTGGAAAGCCAATTACCAAAGAGTTAGAAGGTATGATAAATGAGAGAGAAAGTGTCAGCGCAGCAAAAGAAGAAAAGAACTTTATCCAAGTCAGTCAAGAAGATGAAGATGTAGCCTTTGAAACGATTGCACCAATTATCTGTGAAGGAGATGCAATTGGTTCAGTTGTAGTTTTAACCAAAGATGCAAAAGAAAAGTTTGGAGAGTTAGAAGTAAAAGTTGCTGCAACCGCAGCCGCATTTTTAGGAAAACAGATGGAAGGATAATAAAAACCCTTCTGAGCAGATAAGTATTCCAAAAACTTATTTGTCCAGAAGGGTTTTGAATTTTAGTAATCTTTTTATTTTTCTAGTAATTCTGCAATATGTAAAAGTGTTCGAAAGTCAATAAAATGTTCTACCTTTTCTACTTGTTCTAATTCATTTTCAGAATGATTAATCTGACAGAAAAAACGGTGTAAAATATCATGGCGAAAAAGTAGATAGGAACCAAGTTCCAGACCAGCAGAAGTTAAAGTAATAATTCCATACTTTTCAAAATGAACAAATCCATTTGCCTTTAAATTAGAAATCATTTTAGAAGCTGAAGAAGGTTTTACATGAAGATATTCTGCGACTTGACTAATACGTAAAAGTTTATTCTCTTTATTTAAACGATAGAGCATTTCTAAATAATCTTCCATTGCAGTAGTAACCTTTTTCCCCTCTAATAGAGAATAGCCTTTTAACGTATAATATTCTTCTGATAAGTTCATATAACAACACAACCTCCGTTTCTATTCTAATAAAAGAATATTTCTTAAAAATCTACAATATCACAAGAATAAAAATAAAGCATATGTTAGTATATGGAAACTTTGTTGCGATATGCTAATCAATACAGACACATGAATAAAAATTTTATAAATTCAGATCGCAGAAATGGAGATGGATATGAAACAGATAGAACGAAAAGGGAAAAGACTAACTGATTTAAAACCGGGAGAGAGTGCAATAATGAAAGCATTAGACAGTAAAAGTAAAATCCGCAGACGTCTGTTTGACCTTGGTTTTCTTTGTGGGACTTCAATCAAATGTCTTACAAAAAGTCCGTTGGGAGATCCGATTGCCTATATTGTCCGAGGTACAGTCATTGCCCTGCGAAAAGAAGATGCTTTTTGTGTATTAATAGAAGAAAATGATAAAGGACAATCATTTGATATACACAAAAAATTATATAGAAATGAGGGAAAATATGAGCCAAAATGAAACAGAAAAAGAATTTATCCTTCAAAAAAAATCTCCAGATGACAAAGTTATCGCTTTGGCAGGAAATCCAAATGTAGGAAAAAGTACAGTATTTAATGCACTGACAGGATTAAAACAACATACTGGAAATTGGTCTGGAAAAACAATAGCAAATGCACAAGGATATTGTGTATATCGTGATCAAAGATATTTGTTTGTGGATATTCCCGGATGCTATTCTTTAATGGCACATTCTACAGAGGAAGAAGTGGCACGTGATTTTATCTGTTTTTCTCACCCCGATGCAGTTGTAGTTGTCTGTGACGCTACTTGCTTAGAACGAAATATGACATTAGTGCTTCAAATTTTAGAAGTAGAACCCAAAACCGTAGTTTGTGTCAATTTAATGGACGAGGCGAAAAAGAAAGGATTAAAACTAGATCTTACTCTTTTACAGCAACGGTTGGGTGTTCCTGTTATTGGAATTTCTGCACGTTCTAAAACAGGTTTAGATCAAATTTTTAATGGATTACAAATAATTTGGGAGAAAGATTCTCAGTCTATTACAACAATTCATATAGATTACGAAAAAGAGGTAGAAGAATTAATTTCTGCTATAGAAACTATTTTAATTGAAGAATTTCCAGATTTAGCAAATACTCGTTGGCTCAGTTTACGATTATTAGATGCAGAACCTGAATTTTTGGCTTCTATTTTTCGGAATTTATGTGAAAATAGTAGAAATAAAGAGAAAGAAATCAGTATATTTAATAAAGTAGAAAAAGAAGTAGCACAAAGAAAACTTAACATTCGGCAGATACAAGATAGCATTGCTTATACCAATGGACAGAAAGCATCTGAGTTGTTAGATGGGGTAGTGATAGGATTAGAACGAGAATATAATTGGAAAGATAGATATTTTGACTGGATTTTTACAAGCAAATGGCTTGGATTTCCGATTATGTTTCTTTTATTGCTGGGAATATTTTGGATAACAATGATAGGAGCAAATTATCCATCAGAAATATTGGCAAAGGGATTATTTTTTTTAGAAGATCGATTAGAAGAATGTTTTTTATGGATGGGGTTACCGAATCTTTTTATAGAAGCACTTGTTCATGGTATTTATCGAGTAGTAGCATGGGTAGTTTCGGTTATGCTTCCACCAATGGCTATTTTTTTCCCACTTTTCACTATTTTAGAGGACTTTGGATATCTTCCAAGAGTTGCGTTTAATTTAGATCGATGTTTCCATTGTTGTAAAGCCTGCGGAAAACAGGCTTTGACAATGATGATGGATGTTGGGAACCTGTAATTATTAGGGCATATATTGCTAATCTATACTGATCCAATATCTTTGAATGATACAGCCATCCACTTCTATGTTTTTTTCAAAAACGCCTCCATTTGCTAAAATCGTCTTTTTACTAGCTATATTATCTATATCACAAGTAATTAATACTTTTCTAATATTTAGATTTTTGCAATTTTGTAAATTCTGTCTTACCATTTCCTTTGCATATCCTTTATTCCTTTCAGTAGGACGTACATAGTAACCCATATGTCCTCCCCATGTTCCTAAAATGGGATGATTGATATGATAGCGCAGATCGATTATTCCAACAATTTTATGATCCCTTTCTCGTATTGCGAGATAGATATTTGACGGAACTCTATCTTTTGGACAAGTTTGAGTTGTCTTATACAAATTTATAGTATCAATCCACTCTTTAGCAAATAGACATTGCTTAAGATTTCCACATCCTGCAAATTTATCTTTATCATTTGATAAAAGTATTTCCTGTCGAAATTGCAAAATATCTTTCTCATATTCCATTGTTGGCTCTAACAATTTTATATTGTCCATTTTTATGTGTTTCCTTTTCAAATTTGTTCTGTGTCAGTAGATAGAAGTTCAAGGAACGAAAGTATTAAGATTTTACAACAAACGCATAAATAAAAAATACTTTGATTTCCTAGAAGTTGTTTAATATCTATTCTCATATTTTACTTTAGCACATTGAGTATATTTTTCAATAAAGGTACTTTTAGCGTTTGTATAAGCATCACGATTGTGTTTATACTTTTGTGAAAGATAAATCTTTAATTTTTCATATTCTTTAGCAAGGATAGGATTATCATTCATATAATCTCGAAAATACAATTCATTGTTATCCTTATAATATCTTAAATGTAAATGAAATACTTTTTCTGCAAAACCTGTAGGGGTATATCCTTTGTTAAAAGATTTTCGGTCTTTCTCTTCGGACATACAAATATAACCGTTATTTACAAGTTTTTCTTTTATATCTAACATAGAAGTATTATAAGGGATTTCAATAAGAATATCAATGATAGGCTTTGCCCATATATGATTTATTGCTGTACTTCCAATATGGTGAATATGTAAGTCATTTCTTATGAGAAGATCTATTATTCTTTGTTTTTCCTCTTCATACCAATCTTTCCAAAAAGTTTTAGGTTCAGAAAGAATGATAGGAAATAATTCCCATAACTCTTCTAATGTCATTTCAGATAATGATTGATTCATAAAAATCCTTTCTTAACAAACGCATTGTTATTTTTTATATACAGCAACATAAGTGTTTCGATAAAAGGGCATTTTTAGCATACTTGTATTCCATAATTTTTTAAACTCTTTTATTGTTATTTTTCTATTATAATATTGTTCTTTACAATTCACTAACTCCTCGAATGAGTCTACAATAAAAATGTATTTTTCATAAATAAATCCTTTCGTTTGTCATAGGCGGAAACCCACTGCCTTTAGGCGGTGGGAGGAGTCTTGTAAATCGTTAGCCATTATCCTTG
>CAJUGJ010000009.1 GCA_910586015.1 uncultured Lachnospiraceae bacterium | reverse complement strand
CATAATGGATATTTATAAGAAATGTAAGTTTTAATAAATTGTAATTATTTTCTTTTTAAAAATATTATTTTTAAGTAATTTAATTATTATCTATTTTATCTGATATTTACATTAAAAAAATTTTGAAAATTCAAATTACAGATACATTCCTGTCTTTGTCAAAAGCAATTCTATAACATGTTGTATAAAAAAATTAAAAAAAAATCGAAATATAGTTGTATTATGCACAAAAATTTAGTAAAATAGATGATAAGATGGACATTTGGATTGGTTCATTTCGACTGACAAACGATTGGGAGGTAGTTCTTATGGAAACGTATAAGTATGAAAAGATTCGTAATGTTGCACTGCTTGGTCATGGGGGCTGTGGAAAGACAACTTTAGTGGAAGCAATGGCTTACGTAACCGGAGTGACAAACAGATTAGGAAAAGTAGAGGATGGAAATACAATCAGTGATTATGATAAAGAAGAGGCAAAACGACTCTTTTCTATTAATACTTCTGTAGTTCCTGTGATTTGGGAGGATACAAAGATTAATCTGATCGATGCTCCGGGATATTTTGACTTTGCAGGAGAATTAGAAGAAGCTCTTTATGCCTGTGATGCCGCAGTTATTGTAGTTTCTGCTAAAGCAGGTATAGAAGTCGGAACAACAAAGGCTTGGGAATATTGTGAAAAGCACAAACTTCCTAGAATGTTCTTTGTTACAGATATGGATGATGACAATGCAAGTTTTAGACAAGTAGTAGAAAATTTAACCGAAGTCTATGGAAAGAAGATTGCGCCATTCCATTCACCAATTCGAGAGAGCGGAAAATTTGTTGGTTTTGTCAATGTGGTAAAGATGGCAGGACGCCGTTTTACAAAGTTAAGTGAGTATGAAGAATGTGAAATACCAGATTATTCAAAAGAATATGTGGATAGATATCGAGAAACACTTTTAGATGCTGTTGCAGAAACCAGTGAAGACTTGATGGAGAAATATTTTAATGGAGAAGAATTTACTCCACAGGAAATTTCAACAGCACTTCGCAGCAGTGTTATTGCAAGAGATATTGTTCCAGTATTAATGGGTTCTGGAGTAAATGCACAAGGCTGTAAAATGTTACTATTAGCAATTGAAAAATATTTTCCATCTCCAAATAAGTTAGTTATTACAGGAATCAATCAAAAAACAAATACAACATTTGCAGCAGACTATGATGCGAATAAGCCAATGACTGCAAGAGTATTTAAAACAATAGCAGATCCGTTTATCGGAAAGTTCTCTTTTATTAAAGTCTGTTCAGGTGTATTAAAATCAGATGATGTGATTTATAATGCAAATAAGGATACAGAAGAAAAACTGTCCAGATTATATGTTTTGCGAGGAAAAGAACAAATTGAAGTCAAAGAGTTATATGCAGGAGATATCGGGGCGATTGGTAAATTGTCCAATACGCAAACATGGGATACACTTTCTACAAAAGGAACACCAGTAATTTTTGACGTTCCAAAGATGCCAGTTCCATATGTTTATCAGAGATTCCAGACAAAGAATAAAGGAGATGAAGATAAAGTATCACAGGCACTTGCCAGATTGATGGAAGAAGATTTAACGCTTAAAGTAGTCAATGATACACAAAACAGACAATCTTTATTGTATGGAATTGGAGAGCAACATTTGGAAGTAACAGCAAGCAAACTCATTACAAGATTTAAAGTAGAAATTGAATTAATGAAACCAAGAGTTCCATATCGGGAAACGATTCGAAAGAGTATTCAGGTACAAGGCAGACATAAAAAGCAATCGGGCGGTGCAGGACAGTTTGGAGATGTACATATTTTATTTGAGCCATCCACAGATTTGGAAAAACCATATATTTTTGAAGAAAAGATATTTGGTGGTGCAGTCCCTAAAAATTACTTCCCAGCAGTAGAAAAAGGAATTGCAGAAAGCGTTCAGGCAGGACCTTTAGCAGGTTATCCAGTGGTAGGATTAAAGGCAACTTTAGTAGATGGTTCATACCATCCAGTGGATTCTAATGAAGTATCCTTTAAATTAGCAGCAATTAAAGCATTTAAAGACGGAGTATTGAAAGCTTCTCCAATTCTTTTAGAGCCAATCGTAGAGATTCACGTAATCATTCCAGATAGATTTACAGGAGATATCATGGGAGATCTAAGTCGCAGACGTGGTCGTGTACTAGGAATGAATCCATTACATAATGGAAAACAGGAAATCGTTGCAGAGATGCCTTTGTCAGAAACTTTTGGATATTGTACAGAATTGCGCTCCATGACAGGAGGAATAGGAGAGTATTCATATGAATTTGTCAGATATGATCCAGCTCCAGCAGATGTTCAAGCAAAAGTTATTGAAGAAAATGCAGCAAAAGTAGCACAGATAAATCAGGCATAAAAATTGAAAGCAAGATAAAAAAAGGTTACTAGAAGACAGAAAACCGCACAAAAATAGAATTTCTATCTTAAACACAATTCATTTGATAAAAGAAAAATGGCTCTGGGATTTACATCCCAGAGCTGCGTTATATTAATATAGGATAGAGAAATCGTACTAGATGTAAAGAAATAGCTTTTAGGTTGAGAATAAAATAAGTTCTAAAGAAGAATGTTTGAGATTACACTGGTTTACGGTACGCTGCAAATCGATGGTAGTAAGATCCAAAAATCGTTTTTGATGTAAAGCAGCTACAATTTTAAAGGCAGCAGTCGTACTACTTCGGGAAGCAGAATAGGAGCGTTTGGAATGTTCATATTTATCCTTAAAGAACACCTGATAGACCTCCTCAAATGTAATATTTCTATTTTGAAGATTATAGGGTTCTTTATGATATTCCATTAGAGCTTCCATCGCTATGATTCGATCCGGATATGTTCCCAGACAGTCATATATATAGTTTCCTTTTTTCGATAGTTTTGGATTTACACCAACCCAATAAGGATTATGACGGTTTCCAGATAAAATACGAATGGTTCCATATCCATTCGGTAACTTTATTTCTTGATGACAATGATTTCTTCGATTCCGCTTCCCAGATATTTTCGGCTGTAATTTCATGGCTCTTTCAAACTCTCTTTCTCGATATTTTGTATCAGTTTATTATAATCGTTCTACAATATCAGTTCCATTCTCTTTCCTAATTGACAACTTGTTCCTATCGACTTTGAATTTTGAGTTCATTTTTTAATGCAGCAGTTAAAATAGCTGAAAAATTTATTCCTGCTTTTTCTGCTTCAAAATTAAGCCATGAAGGTATCGTACAATTCTTTTTTACTGCTTTTAAGTCGTTTTTTCTACGATATTCACTAAAATCAACGTCTACCAGTGTTACAATATCGGTTTTTGAATTTGTCTTTACCTCAGAAATGACAGTTGGTTCTGGTAAGGATTCCACGTCATCTTCTAGATCAATTCCAACGACACCTATAGCATCCCTAGCCATTTCGATTGCTTCAGCGATATTTTCTCCCTGTGTGTTAATATCAAAGTCAGGAATATATACTACAATAAATTTTTCTCCTTGTGACAAAATAACTGGATATGCTTTTTTCATTCTAAATAACCTCCTAATATAATGTATTTTACTTTATTTTTATCTTATAAACAGTGGACTTATTTCAGCCCAATCCGTTTAATAATTGCCTTTGCCAGATCTTCATCGGTTTCTTTATGTCTTACAATACTTTCTCTTTTTCCATCTTTCTCATAAACATCATGGTTTCCACTATGTCGCTTAAATTTCCATCCGTTTTTTTCTAAAAGTTTGATCAGATCTTTTGTTTTCAGTTGATTTCCTTCTTATAGTTATGATTATACGCCTATTATACGTATTGATCAATCTCTAAATTAAAATTTCTTTAAAAAAATAACAGAAAAAAATCTCTATTATTTAACCATATGGATCTCTATTTTCTTACATGATTGCTTTATATTTTGTACATTATAATTTCTTCATATTATCATTTCCATTCTCACTTTTTAAAATGAAAAAAGCTTCTCCTTTTATGGATAGAAGAAGCTTTTTTGGATAGGTATTTATTATAAAAGTAAGTCAGTCTTTTGTTGGTGAAATAAATTTCTTTATAATCTTAGACGTTAATAAATTCTATATAAATAATCTAAATTATATTATTGGTTCAAATTTAATTTTTCCGCAGGATAACCCTGTAATGTTTCCTCTTTTCCTAATGTATCAATTAAATTAATGATTTTTTGCTCATAGTCTTTATTTTCTGTTTGATAGAAAATAATTATACTTGCAGAATATTCATATATTTCTCTAATTATATCATTATCACTTTTGCCCAGTTCAAAGCACATTTTTTTGTTTTCTGATAATAGTTTAAATATATTGTTAATAGATTTTTATAAAAAAGTTTAAATATACTATACCTATATCAAGATAAAGGTAAGGAATCGTAAGAGCCGAAAGTCTTAAAGCTAAGAACAATAGACAGCAAGATTACGTAGTCGATAATCTTACTTTATATTTTAAAGGAAATCTTGATAATTAGGAACTATCCTCTTTCTCCTTTACGGAATGGGACAGTCTCTAAAAAAAATAGTGTATGAATGATCTCAAAATTAGGCAGGAAAATATCCTGCCTTTTATATATTTTGTTAGGATTGTAGTAGTTTTTTGTACATTATATAGGATGCAATATAATAGAACACTAATAACAACATGATATTGAAAGCCTTTATTTTATACCAAAAATAATTATTATCATTTAAAAACATATTAATAGCATCTGATAAATTCAAAACCAAACCTTCTAAAAGTTCTACAGCCTGCTTTTTGATTGTTTCATCGATTCTTACTTGTGTCGATTAACACAATATGTTTACATTGTCAACTAATTATTATGACAAACGCATATAAGTATGCTAACAGTTATCAGACAGGAAAAAAAGAAACAGTATACAATCAGTACAAATCCGGAAAAATTTTGGTGATATATTAAGATATAAAAATCAGAATTTATCCTAACTATTGCTAGTTTTGTTATAATATGCTATAATTTTTGATGATTAACCCTATTAAGATAGGTTAATTTTATTAAAAATTAGATTTCTAAAGAAAAAATAGGAGTAAAATTGATGGAAAAAAGTAATTCTAAATATCTTGCACATATAAGTGACGATAAGCAAAGAGAACAAACGATTTTAGATCATAGTAAAGAAACTGCCGAGTTAGCTGCCAATTTTGCTTCTGTATTTGGCTGCAAAGACTGGGGATATGCGTGTGGCTTGATGCACGATATCGGAAAATATTCCCTTGGATTTCAAAAACGTCTGAGAGGTGGTCCTAGAGTAGATCATTCCACAGCAGGAGCAAAAGAGTTTTATAAAATAAAGAATATTATGGCATCTTATTGTGTCTGTGGTCACCATACGGGACTTTTAAATGGTGGCAGTAAGATAGATACATCTGAAGATAAGTCTTTTTATGGAAGAATGGAAAGACAAGTAGAAGATTATTCTGTTTTTGAAACGGAATTATCAATGCCTAAAGTCAGTAATCCACCGCTAAAACCTTTAAAAAAAGGTGGTTTTAGTGTTTCTTTTTTTATTCGAATGTTATTTTCCTGTTTAGTGGATGCAGATTTTCTAAATACAGAAACTTTTATGACAGAAAATAAGTCAGGAAGGGAAACACTTTTAGATATCAGTATAGATGAACTATATCAAAAGCTTCTTAAAGATATGGATAAAAAGAAATGGCGTGAAGTTTCGGATACAGAAACAGTAAATGGAAGAAGAAGTATAATTTTAAATGCCTGTTTAGAACAGGGAAAACAGCCACAGGGACTTTTTACCCTTACTGTTCCGACAGGAGGAGGAAAAACAATTTCTTCTTTAGCATTTGCACTTACACATGCAAAAGAACATAGACTGCATCGTATTATTTATGCAATTCCATATACTTCAATTATTGAACAAAATGTAGAAGTATTTCGCAGTATTCTCGGAAACGAATCAGTATTAGAAGATCATTCAAATATAGAATGGGAAGAGGAAGAAAATAAAGAGGAATTAAAAAAGATACAATTAGCGACAGAAAACTGGGATCGACCAGTAGTAGTAACGACGAATGTTCAATTCTTTGAATCTCTATTTGCAAATAAATCTTCAAAATGCAGGAAATTACATAATATTGCTGGTAGTGTCATTATTTTAGATGAAGCACAGATGCTGCCAGAGCCTTATTTACTTCCTTGTATTCAGGCACTGAGCGAATTGATTTATAATTATCATTGTTCTGTAGTTTTGTGTACAGCAACTCAGCCATCTATCCAAAAATTTTTTCCAAAAGAAATTATAGCAAAAGAACTTTGTCCACTTGTTTTAGAGCAGTATGCTTTTTTTCAAAGAACCTTGATTGAATTTATGGGAGAGTGGTCACAAGAAGAACTTATAAAACAATTAAAAAAAGAAACACAGGCTTTGTGTATTGTAAATAGCAGAAAGAAAGCTCAAAAAATTTTTGAAGAGTTAGGTGACAGTGAAGATCATTTTTATTTATCTACTCTTTTATACCCAAATCACCGTAAAAAGCAGCTAGAAAAGATAAGAACTCGGTTAAAAGAAAAAAAGAGATGTATTTTGATTGCTACCAGTTTAGTAGAGGCAGGTGTCGATTTTGACTTTCAGACGGTTTATCGAGAATTGGCAGGGTTAGATTCTATTATTCAGGCAGCAGGCAGATGCAACCGGCATGGAAAACGCAGTAAGGAAGAAAGTAAAACAAAGGTATTTACTTTCCCAGATGCGGAAAGAAACAGGATTGCTCCAGAATTAAGAAGACCAATCAGTGTTGCAAAACAAATAATTCAAAATCATGATAAATTCGATTCCATAGAAGCAATTGAAGATTATTTTAACCGCCTGTTTTACTTTGAAGGCGATGGATTAGATGCAAAAGAGATTATAAAGCAATTTGAAGAAGGCGTACGTTCCTATTCCTATCCATTTCAGACGGTTGCAGAACAATTTAAATTAATAGAAGATAAAACGATTCCTATTTTTATTGCAAAAGATACAGAGGCAATAGAATTGTTAAAAAAATTTAGACAAGGGCAATATACAAAACAATTAATACGAAAAATGGGACAATATCAGGTGAATCTTTATGAAAGGGATTATAGGGCCTTTGTAGGAGCTGGGTTATTGGAAATGGTGATACCAAATTTTTATGTATTAAAGGATCTAAAACTATATTCAGAAGAAACAGGACTGGATTTAAAAGTAGATAGAGGAGATGCCATTTTTGATGAAGAAGTTTAGATAGAAATAGTTAAAAATTCGAAGAAAAGAGGTTTATATGAGCAGAGGAATAAAACTTAGGGTTTGGGGAGAGTTTGCACTTTTTTGCAGACCTGAGATGAAAGTGGAGCGATGTACGTATGATATGATAACGCCCTCAGCAGCGAGGGGAATTTTAGAGGCAATTTATTGGCATCCGGGTATGAAATGGGTAATAGATACTATTTCTGTTCAAAAGCCTATCCGTTTTACCAGTATACGAAGAAATGAAGTACAAAGTAAAATCTCGGCAAATAACGTATTAACTGTAATCAATGGGGGAGATAAACCACTATATTTATGTACCAAAAAAGATATTGCACAAAGAGCCGCGATTTTATTAAAAGATGTAGAATATATCATTGAAGCCCATTTTAAAATGACAAAATACGCAAATCCAGATGATAATCCGGGAAAATTTGAAGATATTATTTTAAGAAGAGTAACAAAAGGACAATGTTATCACAGACCGTATTTAGGATGCAGAGAATTTCCGGCTCAGTTTGAATTATATGATCAGAAGGAAATATCAAATACATGTTTTGAAACAGAAAAAGATTTAGGTTACATGTTATATGATTTTGACTATTCCAATCCAGAAGAAATTTGTCCGATGTTTTTTCGTGCAGTCCTTAAAAATGGAAAATTAGATTTGAGAAATTGTGAGGTGGTACGATGATTTTACAATCTTTAGTACAACTCTATGAAGATTTGGTAGAAAAAGGGGAAATTACAAAACCGGGATGGTGTAAAGCAAATGCTGCCTTTGCTTTAGTGTTATCAGAAGATGGACAATTAAAAGAGGTAATTTCTTTGAAACAAAAAGGTACTCGTGGAAAAAAAGACGTATTATTACTACAGGAATTAAAAGAACCAGTGCCACAGATGCTTCCTCGACAATCTAATATTAATCCAAATTTTTTATGTGATCATTCAGGATATTTGTTAGGAGTAGATAAAAAAGGAGATAAAAAACGTTCCAAAGCTTGTTTTGAAAAAGCAAAAGAAAAACACCAAAAATTACTAGAAGGAGTAGATAGCAAAGCTGCAAGAGCAGTACATTGTTTTTTTGAAACTTGGAAGCCTGATTTGGCAGAAACAGATCCAGTGCTATCAGAATACTATGAAGAAGTAATTGCTGGGGAAAATATAGTATTTTATATAAATGAGACTGGAAAATATGCCCATGAAGATCCTGCAATTAAAATGGCATGGGATCAATCTTATGAATCTTCTTCAGGAGAAAAAGGAATCTGTCTTGTTACAGGAAAAAGAGAACCGATTGAAAGAACACATGGATTAATTAAAGGAGTCAAAGGGGCACAGTCAAGCGGTGCAAACTTAATTTCTTTTAATGCAGAGGCGTTTAAGTCCTACGGAAAAGAACAAAGTTATAATGCCCCAGTTGGAAAATATGCAGTCTATGCCTATACAACGGCTCTAAATTATTTACTCTCAGATAAAAACAGTTGTACGATTTTAGGAGATACTACTATTGTTTATTGGGCAAAAGGAGGGGAGGATATATATCCTACTGTGTTTAATGCGGTTACTGAGCCAACGCCAGATAATAAGGGACTTGTGAATGGGGTTTTTAAAAATCTGGCAAAGAAAAAGTCTATTGCTGTGGATATCGTAGAAAAAGAATTATCTGTGGATCAGCCTTTTTATATTTTGGGACTGTCTCCAAATGTTGCAAGGCTTTCAGTTCGCTTTTTCTATCAGGGGAGTTTTGGGGAAATCTTAAATAATTTAAAAGAACATTATGATAACATGAATATCGTAAAACCAATTAATGATAAAATAGAATATCTCGGTGTCTGGCGTATGCTCTTAGAAGTTGTAAATAAAAAGTCAAAGGATAAAAAAGCACCTGAAAACTTGACAGGCAATGTATATAGGGCAATTATGTCTGGTACAAAATATCCAGAATGGCTTTATCAGGCAGTACTTTTAAGAATTCGGGCAGAACAAGATGATAAAGAGAATTATAATTATAAAATCACAAGAGGAAGAGCAGCAATTATTAAGGCTTTTTTATTAAAAAACAGAGAGAAGAAAAAGGAGGAAATTACGATGGCATTAAACGAATCATGTAATAATACTGCCTATGTTCTTGGCAGGATGTTTTCTGTATTAGAAGAAATTCAAGAAAAAGCAAGTACAGAGCCAAATACGACAAATAAGGAAAACAAAGAGAAAAATTTTTCAGCAGGTAAAGGACTAAATACTACAATCAAAGATCGATATTTTAATTCTGCCTGTGCAACTCCTGCGGTAATTTTTCCAATTCTATTTAAGTTAGGCAATAATCATTTAAGAAAATTGAAAGATACAAAATATTATGAAAAATTAATTGGACAGCTTCAGGAAAAGTTTATAGTAGATGAAGAAAATATAACAGCTTATCCAAAGCGTTTGACTTTGGAAGAACAGGGACTTTTTATTTTAGGATATTATCATCAGAATCAAAAGCGTTATGAAAAAAAATCAGAACAAAATCAGACAGAAAATAATTAAAAATTTAAAGTAATTAGGAGGAAAAAAAGAATGAGCAATATAATTTCAAATCGGTATGAGTTTGTAGTTTTATTTGATGTGGAAAATGGAAATCCAAATGGAGATCCAGATGCAGGAAATTTACCACGTATTGATCCAGAAAGTGGATATGGATTAGTAACAGATGTATGTTTAAAGAGAAAAATTAGAAATTATATAGAAACTGTGAAAGAAGATACGGAAGGCTATGGTATTTATATTAAAGAGGATATTCCGTTAAATTCCAGCGATAAAAAAGCATATGAATATTTAAAAATTCATGATGCAAAAGATTTGAAAAAGAATGATCCAGAAGCCGATCTTAAAATTAGAGATTTTATGTGTAAAAATTTTTATGATATTCGGACATTTGGTGCAGTTATGACAACATTTGTAAAGGCAAAGTTAAATTGTGGACAAATTCGCGGTCCAGTTCAGCTTGGATTTGCTAGAAGCATTGATCCAATTGACAGTCAGGAAGTTACCATTACAAGAATTGCGATTACTACAGAAGAAGATTTGGCTAAAAAAAGTACTGAAATGGGAAGAAAAATGATTGTACCATATGCACTCTATCGTGTAGAGGGATATGTTTCTGCTAATCTGGCCAGAAAAACAACAGGATTTTCAGAAGACGATCTGGAACTGTTATGGGAAGCAATTTTAAATATGTTTGAACATGATCATTCTGCAGCACGAGGAAAAATGGCAGTAAGAGAATTGATTATTTTTAAACATAGCAAAGAACTTGGAGACTGTCAGGCTTATAAGTTGTTTGATGCAGTTGAAGTAAAGAAAAAAGAAGATGTAATTTATCCAAGACAATATCAAGATTATACTGTAACACTTCATAAAGATCAAATTCCAGAAACGATAGAAGTATCGAGAAGAGCATAATAAAAATACTTTCCTAATAAAAAGAGAAAACAATGGAATATAAAGAAGAAGATTATCTAATGTTATCGGGAATTCAGCATTTTGCTTTTTGTAGAAGACAGTGGGCACTCATTCATTTAGAACAACAGTGGCAGGAAAATGAACGAACTATCGAGGGAGAATTATTACATAAACGTGCACATCGACCAGATTTGTTTGAAAAGCGAAAAGGAGTTTTTATTACAAGGGCAATGCCTGTATATTCTAAAACTATGGGAGTTAGTGGAGAATGTGATATTGTAGAATTTGAGGAAGATCAAGAAGGCATTTCCCTGTTTGGTCATCGAGGACATTATCGTGTCTATCCAATAGAATATAAAAAAGGAAAGCCAAAAGACACAGAAATAGATCATTTACAATTAACAGCACAAGCGATGTGTTTAGAAGAAATGTTATCTGCCAAAATTGAAGAGGGAGCTTGCTATTATGGAGAAATTAGGCATAGAGAAGTAGTAACTTTTACAAAAGATCTAAGAGAACAAGTACAAAAGTGTTTTAAAGAAATGCACGATTTATATTATCGTCATTATACTCCTAAAGTAAAGTGGTCAAAAAGTTGTAATGCTTGCTCATTAAAAGAAATTTGTCTTCCTAAACTTGGAAAAACGCCATCTGTAAAAGAATATATTCAACAATTAACTTCTTCCCCTTCCTCTTAGGTAGGGGAGGAATTGCTAGGAACAATTATAACAACAGTAGCGGGCGAGTATCACCTCTGCCATGAAACAATCCACAGAATTGTCTTGCTCTTAACTGCCGCGAGTGGATTGAAACAATCAGTTATTGGAAAGGAATAATGTATGAAAAAACTGTTAAATACACTTTATGTAACTTCACCAGACAGTTATTTATCATTAGATGGAGAAAATATTATAATTTTAGTTCAAGATCAAGAAAAAAAACGAATTCCACTCCATAACATTGAATCGGTTGTATCTTTTGGTTATCGTGGGGTAAGTCCAGCTTTGATGGGAGCTTGTGTTGAACGTAATATTTCTCTTTGCTTCTTAACACCTCAGGGAAAATTTTTAGCTCGAGTAATAGGAAAAGTAAAAGGAAATGTTTTACTAAGAGAGATACAATATCAAGCATTAAAAGAAGAAAAGATGGCGTTAGGATTTGCAAAAAATTGTATTTTGGCAAAAATATTTAATTCCAGACAAATATTAGAAAGAACACTTAGAGATCATAGTTTACAACTGGATATTCAAAAAGTAAAACAGGCTTCTGATTATTTAAAACAAAGTTTAAAACTTATTAAAAATAGTAACGATATGTTTCAACTAAGAGGATATGAAGGGGAAGCAGCAAGTATTTATTTTGGAGTATTTGATCAATTAATTATTCAACAGAAAAAAAGTTTTTCCTTTCAGAGTAGAAATAGACGTCCTCCACTTGATAATGTAAATGCAATGTTATCTTTTGTTTATACTTTATTAACTAATATGGTTGCATCTGCTCTAGAAACGGTAGGACTAGATCCATATGTTGGATTTATGCACACAGATAGACCAGGAAGAGTATCTCTTGCCCTAGATTTAATAGAAGAACTACGTCCTATTCTAGCAGATCGTTTTGTTTTAACTTTAATTAATAAAAAGATTGTTACTAGCAAGGATTTTTCAAAACAGGAAAGTGGAGCAGTACTTATCAATGATAAAGCGAGAAAACTTTTATTACAGGAATGGCAAAATAAGAAAAAAGAGGTAATTACACATCCATATTTAGAGGAAAAGATAGAGTGGGGAATGATTCCATTTGCACAAGCAATGTTATTTTCTAGAGTTTTAAGAGGGGATCTTGATGAATATCCACCATTTTTTTTGAAGTAGGAGAGAAAATGTTAGTTCTAATTACATATGACGTAAATACAGGAACAAAGGAAGGAAAAACAAGATTACGAAAAGTAGCCAAACAATGTATTAATTATGGAACTAGAGTACAAAATTCAGTATTTGAATGTATTTTAGACTCTGCTCAATGTATAAAATTAAAAGCAATATTAAAAGAAATTATCAGTGAAACTACAGATAGTCTACGGTTTTATTATTTAGGGGAACATCATAAAACTAAGGTAGAACAAATTGGGATAAAGAAAGGAATTTCTGTAGAAGAACCATTAATATTTTAACAATTAACAGCAAGGATTCCCCTTCCTCTTAGGTAGGGGAGGAATTGCTAGAAACAATTTTAACGGCAGTAGCGGGCGAGTATCACCTACTGCCATGAAGCAATCCACAGAATTGTCTTGCTCTTAACTGCCGCGAGTGGATTGAAATAATTTATAAGTAAATTTTATAGAAAAAGAAAAAATAAGATTTTACATAGAAAAGTTATGAGAGTTCTCATAACTTTTTCTATTTCCTTTTCCTTGTTTGATCCACATAACATTTCAACCCACACACTCCATACGGAGTGTGACGTAAATAAAACAGAGATTGCACCACTCATAAAAATTTCAATCCACACACCCCATACGGAGTGTGACCAAGCGATTTATTTAAATCAAGAATGGTCAGAGCATTTCAATCCACACACCCCATACGGAGTGTGACTATATACGTAGCAAAATGGCATGGGTTTAGGTCATTTCAATCCACACACCCCATACGGAGTGTGACAATTACAACCGTCAATTTCTTCTTTACTACGAGGATTTCAATCCACACACCCCATACGGAGTGTGACGCAATAAATTTTGGTCTTTCATACTGCCATATGATTTCAATCCACACACCCCATACGGAGTGTGACCCAATCAAACAAAAATAGACCATTCCATATCAATTTCAATCCACACACCCCATACGGAGTGTGACCTTCTGATGCTACTGGTATTGACTCTACTACCGATTTCAATCCACACACCCCATACGGAGTGTGACTGCAAAACTATACAAAAAGTATTTTTAGTTTTGTATCATTTTTATTATATTTGTTTTATATAATAAATGCAACTATTAATTTCTTTATTTTATATATTATTTTTAGTATTAATAAAAACTATTTTTTTACGCGAATCTCTTAGGATTTTTATGATCACTTCCTATTCGCACTTAAATTTTTCCCATAAGTTTATATAGATTTTTCTTTCTTGATAATCATTTTAATAACAGACACGAAAGTCCCAATTTCTAAAGCAAGCTAAATAAGTGCACAAATCATCTTTTTCAGTTTGTTTATTTTTCTATCTATATACCCTTTTTGATAAATATAGTATGATATCTTTACATTAGTATAAAAGTAAACTATAATAAAAAAGCATAAAATTTATTTTTCTATGGAAAGAGATAAAAAAGGTCAATCAATAAAGAACAATAAAAAACTACTACTAAATATATTAACTATTCAAAAAGATATCGTTCAATCAGCCACCAATAAATAGGAGGAAAGTTTAAACGGTTATATTAAAAGCGATTGAAAAAAGTAAGATTATATTTAAGGAAATCAAGATAAGTTCTACAGAAAATGAACACGAATCAATAGTCACATTTTGTATAGAGTATATAAGGTGAAAATTTTAAGATGATTCGCTTTCCAAACATAATTGAAATTGATATACATGACTAACATTCCTAAAAAATAATAATATATGATAATATAAAGAAAGGCTAATTAAGTGGAAAAGGTTTATTTTATTGCAGATACGCATTTCTTTGATGATACAATTTGGCGATATGAAAATCGCCCTTTTAAAACAATTTCAGAAATGAATTCAGAGATGATAAGTCTCTGGAATTCATTTATTTATCCAGAAGATAGTGTCTATGTCTTAGGTGACTTTTGTAAATTGGGACATGAATCAGAGATATTAGCTTCTCTTTGTGGAAAGAAGTATTTAGTAAAAGGAAATCATGATATAGAATCAAATCACTACTATCGAACAGCAGGATTTCAAGAAGTTTATGATAAACCGATTCTTTTCGAAAATTTTTGGATTTTATCTCATGAGCCACTTTATGTCAATGAAAATATGCCTTATGCTAATATTTTTGGACATGTACATAATTCTCCTATCTATAAAACATATAGTAAACAGCATTATTGTGTATCCGTAGAGAGAATAAATTATATGCCTATATCATTTGAAGAGATCTTTCATAAAATAACACATGAATGATAGATAAAGGACAAAAGCAAAAAATACTTTTGTCCTTTTAAAATACTAAAGTAATGGAAGACATGATGTCAAAGTCAAGAGAAAGTTTTATTTCTATATGTTTGACATTTTCCTTTTTTTTAATTATAATTGTATCAATAAAAAATAGAAAAATATTATCAAATTATAGAAAGGATGTGGTAATGATTTATGAAGCAAATGACACTTTTTGATAGTCAAACTCAAACCGTTTCCACTTCCTCTCCATTGGCAAGTAGAGTTCGTCCTAATACATTAGATGATTTTGTTGGACAAGAGCATTTACTAGGACAGGGAAAATTATTGAGGAGATTGATTGAAAAAGATCAGATTTCTTCTATGATTTTTTGGGGACCACCCGGCGTTGGAAAGACCACATTAGCAAAAATCATTGCGAATCATACGAGTTCAGAGTTTATTAATTTTAGTGCTGTAACAAGTGGAATTAAGGAAATTAAAGAGGTAATGGCTAAGGCAGAAGAGGCAACTTTTCGAGGAATTCGAACAATTGTATTTGTAGATGAGATTCACCGATTTAATAAGGCACAACAAGATGCGTTTCTTCCCTTTGTAGAAAAGGGAAGTATTATCTTAATTGGAGCAACAACAGAAAATCCATCTTTTGAAGTAAATTCGGCATTATTATCAAGATGTCGAGTTTTTGTTCTAAAAGCACTCTCAAAGGAAGAATTACTAAAATTATTAGAACAGGTATTAAAAAATCCAAGGGCTTTTTTAGAGCCTAAAATCAAAATTACTGAAAAACAGATGGAAAAAATAGCACTTTTTGCAAATGGAGATGCAAGAACTGCTCTAAATACATTAGAAATAGCAGTATTAAATGGCAGTCCAAGTATAGAAGGAATCATAGTTTCAGATGAATTATTAGATCAGTGTTTGAGTAAGAAATCTTTATTATATGACAAAAATGGGGAAGAACACTTTAATTTGATTTCTGCCCTACATAAATCCATACGAAACAGCGATCCAGATGCAGCGGTTTATTGGCTAGCGAGAATGTTAGAGGCAGGGGAAGATCCTTTATATGTAGCAAGAAGACTTGTCCGTTTTGCAAGTGAAGATATTGGATTAGCAGACAATCAAGCTCTAGTCATAGCAATTGCTGCTTATCAGGCATGTCATTTTTTGGGTATGCCTGAATGTAATGTACATTTAACCCAAACAGCAATTTATCTATCTCTTGCACCAAAGTCAAATTCGTCTTATAAAGCATATGAAACAGCAAAACAAGATGCAGCCAAAATGTTAGCAGAACCTGTGCCACTTATTATACGAAATGCTCCAACAATGTTAATGAAAAATTTGGATTATGGAAAAGGATATATTTATGCCCATGATACGAAAAAAAAACTCTCTACAATACAGTGCCTTCCAGATTCTTTAAAAGAAAAAAATTATTATCAGGCAGGGATATTAGGAGAGGAAGAAAGATTAAAAAAGCGACTGGAAGAGATAAAAGAGTGGAAAAAGACAATGGCTGAAAGAAAAGAGAATTCTATGGAGAACGAATTATAAAAATGGAGGAAAAGAAAAATGGTACAGACAATTCAAAATGATTTTCTGACAGTACAGATTAATGAGATGGGAGCAGAATTGTGGTCTATTCAGGATAATTTGGGAACTGAATATTTATGGGAAGGAGATAAAAGGTTTTGGGGAAGAAGATCACCTATTTTATTTCCGATTGTGGGAAGTTTAAAAGAAAAACAATATCAGTATCATAAAACAACATACCAGATGAATCAGCATGGATTTGCAAGAGATATGAAATTTACTCTTGTAAAGCAAGAAGCATTGGAATGTTGGTATCAGCTTTGCTCAAACGAAGATACAAAAGAGAAATATCCTTTTGAATTTGAGTTAGAGATTGGATATCGTCTGGTAGAGAAAAAAATTCAAGTAATGTGGAAAGTGAAAAATTTAGGAACAGAACAAATGTATTTTTCAATTGGAGCACATCCTGCATTTTGCTGTCCTATCTATAAAAAAGATAGTTCTATAGAAATGAAGGAGCGAGGGAAAGAACGAAAGGAATACTTTTTAAAATTAGATGGGATAAAGAAATTAGAACTTTCTATGATTGATCCAAAAAGTGGATTGTTGCTGTCACAGACAAAGCCATTATTTCTTTCTGATGACGAAATAGATCCAAAGAGTGGATTTCTTGCAATAGAAGATTCTCTTTTTGAAAATGATGCTCTGATTGCAGAACAAAATCAAACTCAAAAAGTATCTCTTTGTACACCAGATAAAAAGGAATATCTTTCGGTTTCTTTTGATGCCCCTCTTTTTGGAATTTGGTCGCCAAAACAAAAAGAAGAAGGAATAGCTCCTTTTATCTGTATTGAACCGTGGTATGGAAGATGTGATCGGGCTGATTTTACAGGGGAACTTTCACAGCGAGAATGGGGAAATCAATTAGAAGCAAAAAGTGAATTTAAGGCAGAATATGAAATTGAAATCTATAATTAGACTAATTTAAGTTAGGAGCTGTCACAGAAAAGAAATTGGATACAGGATATTGTTATATCTTGTATATTCGGTTTTTAGTATGACAGCTCCTTTTATTATTATGGCTGTTTTCCGATATAAGCCAAGATACCACCATCTACATAAAGGATATGTCCATTGACAAAGTTAGAGGCATCGGATGCCAAAAAGATAGCTGGACCTTGTAAGTCTTCAGGAGTTCCCCAACGTGCTGCTGGAGTTTTGGAAATAATAAATTGATCAAATGGATGTTTTGAACCATCAGGCTGAGTTTGACGAAGTGGAGCAGTTTGAGGAGTTGCAATATATCCCGGACCAATTCCATTACATTGAATATTATATTCGCCATACTCAGAAGCAATATTTTTGGTCAACATCTTTAGTCCACCTTTTGCAGCAGCATAGGCAGAAACCGTTTCACGTCCTAATTCGCTCATCATAGAACAGATATTAATAATTTTTCCATGTCCTTTTTTTATCATAGAAGGAATGACTGCCTTAGACATAATAAATGGACCATTGAGATCAATATCAATTACCTGACGAAATTGCTCTGCACTCATATCACACATTGGAATTCTTTTGATAATTCCAGCATTGTTTACTAAAATATCAATAACACCGATTTCACGTTCAATTTGTGTGATAAGTTCTTTTACTTGAACTTCATTCGTTACGTCACATACATAACCATATGCTTTGATACCTGCTTCTTTATAGGCAACAAGTCCTTTTTCTACTAATTCCTGATTAATATCATTAAAACAAATGGTTGCACCTGCAACAGCATAGGCACTTGCAATAGCAAAGCCAATTCCATAAGAAGCACCAGTTACTAATGCGATCTTTCCCTCTAAAGAAAAACAATTCATCTTTATACTTAACCTCCTTATTGTTACTGATAGTTGTATTATAGTTGATTTCATGAAAAAAGCAAGTCTTTTATTGTATATTTTCAATAATAAAACAAAAAAAATGTGCAAATGTAAAAGTAATAAAAGTTTTTCCTGTAAGGTGCTTGAATATCTTATAAAGCTTCGCTATAATAGATAAAAGATGGTAAATTGAAAGTTTCCAATAGCAGAAACAGAAATGAGGCAGTATGTTTCAAAAGTTTTATCCAAAAGAATATGTAAAATCTGCATATCAAATTGATTTTCAAAAGCTTTATCATTTAGGATATCGTGGATTGTTATTTGATATTGATAATACATTAGTAGAACATGGAGCAGATGCAAATGAGTCATCGATAGAATTATTTAAGAAACTAAAAGCTCTAGGATTTCGAATCTGTCTACTTTCTAATAATAAAGAAGAACGAGTTAAGAGATTTAATGAAAAAATTCAGGTAGACTATATCTTTCATGCAAAAAAGCCGTTAAAAGACAGTTATCTAAAAGCACTGAAACGAATGAATGGTACAAAAAAAACAACTATTTTTATTGGAGATCAAATTTTTACAGATATTTATGGTGCAAATCGTGCAGGAATTTACTCTATTTTAGTGAAACCAATTAATAAAAAAGAAGAGATTCAAATTGTTTTGAAACGTTATTTAGAAAAAATTGTATTATACTTTTACAAAAAATCTATAAGAAATTCCTCAAAGCAGCAAAATAAAGGAGGTATTTAAATGAGCGAAGAGGGAAAAAAAAATATCATTTTGATTGGATTTATGGGTTCTGGAAAAACAAGCGTTGGAACGAGACTTTCTAAAGAATGGGGATATCATTTTATAGATACCGATCAGATGATTGAAACCGAGTATGGAGCTTCTATTTCAACTATTTTTGAAAAAGAGGGAGAGGAAAAGTTTCGCGAAATGGAAACGGCTCTCTTAAAAAGACTTAGTGATACTGTAACAAAAACGATAATTGCAACTGGAGGAGGTCTGCCACTTCGAAAAGAGAATACTGTTCTGCTAAAAAAGATAGGCAAAATTTTTTATTTAAAGACCAATCGGGAAACTACATTGACAAGACTTTCTGAAGATACTACAAGACCACTTCTTAATCAAACGGATAAAGAAGAAAGGATCGATACATTATTAGAAGAAAGAATTCCAAAATATGAAGCAGTAGCAGATGAAATTATTCTTGCAGATCATCAATCTTTTTATGAGATTATTCAAAAAATAGAACAATTATACAAAAAATAAAAGAAAATAGAAATGAGGCTAAATATGAAAATTTATGAAAAAGCATTAAATGTTGTAAAAGAAAAAGGAGCAGATGCAGTTCTAATTTTAAATCGTTATAATATGAGGTATATCACTGGTTATACAGGAGATACTGGTATTGTATATTTATCAGATAAGACCAAAGCAATACTCACAGACTTTCGATATATTTATCAAGTTCAAGATCAGGCAAAAGAATTTCAGGCAATCGATATTGCAAAAAGTGGTTATGCTAAGACAGTAGCAGAATTGGCAAAAAAAGATGGTATTCATATACTGCTATTTGAGGCAAACGAAATGATATATTCTAGTTATGAAAGGTACCAAAAGGAATTAAAGGGAATAGATCTCGTTTCTATTGGAAGTGAACTAGAAGAACTACGTATGATAAAAACTCCAGAAGAACTAGAAAATATTAAAATGGCAGAACATATTGGAGATTTAGCATTTTCTGAAATTTTAGACTTTATTCATCCGGGAGTTACTGAACTTGAAGTTGCTGCAAAATTAGAATATACAATGAAGCTAAAAGGTGCAGAAGGACTTTCCTTTTCTTCTATTGTAGCGTCAGGAGTTAATTCATCACTTCCTCATGCTGTGCCATCAAAAAAGAAAATAGAACAGGGTGATTTTGTAACAATGGATTTTGGCTGCATTTATAATGGATACTGTTCTGATATGACAAGAACAATTGTTGTTGGAACTGCAAGTCAAAAACAAAAAGAGATCTACTCGACTGTTTTAAAAGCACAACTTGCAGTTCTCTCTCAGATCAAAGCTGGAATGAAGGGAAAAGAAATTGATAAAATTGCAAGAGATATCATTTCTGAAGCAGGATATGGGGATTGTTTTGGACATGGATTGGGACATAGTGTAGGATTATTTATTCATGAAATGCCAAGAGCTTCTATGGCAGAAGAACGAATAGTAACTGCTGGAATGACAATGACAGTAGAACCAGGAATTTACATTAAAGATTTTGGTGGCGTTCGTATTGAAGATCTTGTAGCAATTACAGAAAGTGGTTGTGAAAACTTTGCTCATTCTAAGAAAGAATTAATTGAAATATAAAAAAGAAAATTAAAAAAAGAGTTGAAAATTTTGACTATATCATATAAACTATTGTTTAGTTTATTCTAAGGAGGATTTTTTATGGTTTCTGCAGGTGATTTTAGAAATGGACTTACACTTGAAATTGATAATGTGGTTTATCAGGTTATTGAATTTCAGCATGTAAAGCCAGGAAAAGGTGCTGCATTTGTTCGTACAAAGTTAAAGGATATTAAAAATGGAGGTGTAGTAGAGAAAACATTCCGTCCAACAGAAAAATATCCACAAGCTCATATTGAAAGAAATGATATGCAGTATTTATATTCGGATGGTGATTTATTTCATTTTATGAATACAGAAACATTTGATCAAATTGCTATGACTCCAGATCAGGTCGGAGATTCTTTAAAATTTGTAAAAGAAAATGAAATGGTAAAAATGCTTTCTCATCAGGGACAGGTTTTTGCAATTGAACCACCACTGTTTGTAGAATTAGAAATTACAGATACAGAACCAGGCTTTAAAGGAGATACTGCACAGGGAGCAACAAAGCCAGCTACTGTAGAAACAGGTGCTTTAGTATATGTTCCGCTATTTGTAAATCAAGGAGAAAAGATTCAAATTGATACCAGAACCGGAGAGTATATGAAGCGGGTATAATATTTTTATTAAATTATAGTAAAATTGAGAGACTGCCGCAGGATCGGTGTCAAAAACCATAGTTTAAAGTATAGTTTTTGACACCGATCCTGTGGCAGTCCCTTTTCTAACTAACTAAATAAAAAAGCACTATTTGGCTGGAGCGTACGCTCTAGAATGGGGATTAAAATGTGGATTATTATGTTCATTTTTATAATCGCAGTTGCTTTTTATACAGGGGCAAGAACAATTTCTCTTATAAATACCTTGTTCCCCAAAATAGGAAAGCAGGGAAAGCGATTAGAAAAAATAGGTTATATTATTTTTCTTATTCCCATTATCGGTTCATTTCTTTTACGGGGAATAGGAGTAATGAAAGAAATACGAAATTTTGGTTTTGTTTGTATGGCAGCTTTTTTATATCTACTTTTATTTTGTTTAAGTTTTGAGTGTGTTTGGGGAATTAGTAAACTGATAGTTTGGAAAATTAAGAAAAGAAACAATACAATGGAAGGCTGGAAAAAAATTTTAGCTGGAATTACTTTAGGATTAGCAATATTAGTAACAGGATATGGTCTATATCACGCAAGAGATCTAAAAGTAAAAGAATATTCTATTTCCCTAAAAGCAAACAGTCCTCTTTCAGAACTGAAAGTGATATTAATTTCGGATCTTCATTTAGGATCTATGTTAGATAAAAATTTTGTAAAACAACTGGTTACAGAAATCAATTCTCTACAAGCAGATGTAATTTGTATTGCAGGAGATATTTTTGATAATGATTATGAAGCACTCAAAAATCCAGAAGAAACAGCAGAATTATTTTCTAAATTAGAATCTGTCTATGGGGTTTATGCTTGTCTTGGAAATCATGATATTGATGGACTTTTTCAAGGAGAAGGAAATCTAGGACATGAAAAGATAGCTGCATTTTTAAAACAGGCAAATATTCATCTATTAGAAGATGAAGCAGTAACTGTAGCAAATTCTTTTATTATTGCAGGCAGAAAAGATCGACGACCATTGGGAAATAAAATGGCAGTTCGTGATAGTATCTCAGAAATAATAGGACAGTCAGATACACTTCCTATCCTTTTACTCGATCATCAGCCACAGGCAGAAGAGGAAGCAAAACAGGCAGGAGTCGATTTGCTTATGTGTGGACATACTCACAATGGACAGGTATTTCCGGGAAATTTGATTGTAGGGCTGACGGCAAAGTATACTTATGGTTATTCAAAAGATGGAGATACCAATATTGTTGTTACTTCGGGAGCAGGATTTTGGGGACCTCCATGTCGTGTGGCAAGTGACAGTGAAATAGTAGTTTTAAATTTAACTTTTTCAGGAAAATAGTAAAAGAGATGTTGCAAGATTTTATCTGTAACATCTCTTTTTTCTATGAAAAATTATAAATCTAATTTAGAAATCACTTTTTTAAGAATTGGTTCAATAATCTCATCTGAAATTTTGGTATCCATAAAATACTCGGCAGCATACTTTGCTTGTACAACAAGCATTTCAAGTCCATTAAAAGCAGGAATACCCATGGATTCTGCCTGTAAAATAAATTTCGTTTTTAAGGGATTAAAAATAAGATCAAATACAGCGGACAGAGAATGATATGGGGTAAGATCAATCGGAGAAGCATCTATGTTTGGATACATACCAACAGGACTGGTATTAATAATAACATCTGCATCAGAATGAAGCTCTTTTGCTTCTTCATATGTTAAAACATTAGGTTCTTTTTTATATTTTACTGTATAGACTTCACGAACAGACTGTGCATAAAGCATAGCAGATACTGCCATAGATGCACCACCATTGCCTAAAACCAATACTTTTTTTTCACGGATTGGAATGAGGTTTTTTTCTACTGTATAAACTAATCCATTATAATCTGTATTATATCCAAAAAGTTGTCCATTTCGATTTACAATCGTATTCACTGCTCCAATCGCCTTAGCTCTGTCATCTATGTGAGAGAGATATGGAATCACTGCTTTTTTATAAGGAATTGTCACATTAATTCCAAGAAATTCTTTGCGTTCCATAAAGTCTGAAAATTCTTCTTTACTAAGTGGATGAAGTTCATAGGAATATTCTCCTATCTGTTCATGGATTATTTTAGAATAACTATGAGAGAGTTTTTCTCCAATAAGACCATACTGCATAATCTATCCTCCTAAATAATGATATCGAACTTATTTTACATGGGATCACACAAAAATGCAAGAAATTCAGAAATCAAATTCTTGTTGGTCATATTTTAAAAGCAAGATCATATATTGCAATAACAAGACAAGCATATAATTTAGAAATGAGGATATGAATGAAAGAGGAATTGTTAAAGATCTTTTCTGTAAAGTTAAGAACATTATTTTCAGGATTGTCTTTTGATTATGAAAAATTGCAAGAAATTCGTTTGAGAGTAAATGCTCCTTTGTTGGTATGTTATGATAATAAAGAATTTTTTGTAAATCAAAAGAATGGACTGACCACACAAGAAACCAGTGCATTTATGATAACCGGTGCAGAATTAAAAGAAACAATGGAATATATCAGCAATTATTCTCTCTATGCTTTTGAAGAGGAAGTACGACAGGGATTTTTAACAGTAGCAGGAGGACATCGGATTGGAATTGCAGGAAAAGTAATTATGGAGGAAGGAAGAATTAAGAGTATGAAACATATTTCTTTTATTCATATTCGCTTAGCTCACCAAAAAAAAGGGTGTGCAAACCATGTTCTTCCCTTTGTTTTAAATCAAGAAGAATTGGCACATACACTGATTATTTCTCCACCAGGATGTGGAAAGACAACCCTGTTAAGAGATATGATACGCCAGCTTTCCAATGGGGTTGTATTTTGTGGAAAACGATATGAAGGAATGCAGGTAGCAGTAGTAGACGAGCGTTCTGAGATAGGTGCATGTTATATGGGACGACCACAAAATGATTTAGGGATTCGTACAGATGTGTTAGATTGCTGTCCAAAAGCACAGGGAATGATGTTAATGATACGATCCATGACTCCACAAGTAATTGCAGTAGATGAAATTGGTTTAGCAGAAGATGTAGAAGCAATTCACTATGCAGCAAATTGTGGATGCAGACTACTTGCAACTGTACATGGAAGAAATATGGACGAGGTTAAAGGAAAACCTTTTTTGGGAGATTTAGTTAAATATAAGTTATTTGAACGCTATATTATATTAAGTAATCGAGACTATGTAGGACGTGTAGAAGAGATTTTTGACGAAAGGGGGAGTTTATTATATTCCGATAAAACCTGACACAGTAATCATTTGCTGTATAACGGCAGATTGGAAGGTGTAATATGTTTATTATGAAATTAGTAGGATGTATATTGATTTTTTGTTCTACAAGTGGAATTGGTTTTTTATACGCAAAAGAGTTTGAACACAGACAGGAAGATTTGAATTCTTTAAAGACAATGGCACTTCAGTTACGAGGAGAAATTCGATATGCTATGACTGCACTACCAGAGGCATTAGAGCATATAGCAAAACGACATGATGGAAGACTACAACCATTTTTGTCTGAAATTTCTAAAAAGCTTTCAGAACGCAGTGGAGAGAGTATGTTACAAATTTGGAGTGCGTGTGAAGAAAAATTAAGTGTAACCTCTTTAACAAAACAGGACAAACTGTTTTTACATCAATTAGGAGAATCATTAGGATATTTAGATAAGGAAATGCAGCTTGCTACAATCGATCTATTTTTGACACAGGTTGAGCAAACTCTAAAGGAATTAGAAACTATTGGAAAGGAAAAAAAACGGCTGTATAAAAGCCTTGGGATTTTGACCGGAATATTTTTGGTTATTATTATTTTGTAAACCGGAGGAATGGCATGACAATTAATTTAATTTTTAAAATAGCAGCAGTCGGTATTTTAGTTTCCGTACTCAACCAAGTCTTAAAACATTCCGGAAGAGAAGATCAGGCATTTTTAGCTAGTTTAGCCGGATTGATTTTGGTATTGTTTTGGATTCTTCCCTATATTGCAGAACTGTTTCAGACGATTCAGAACCTTTTTTCTCTATAATACATTAAGACCAGAAAGGAGAAAAAGTGGATGATTAAAATTGCTTTAATTGGGATTGCCGCAGTATTTGTGGCTATGCTATTTCGAAACGGAAAAACAGAATATGGACTATTTATTAGTATAGTAGCAGGAATTTTAATTTTTACATTTGGGGTTGGAAAATTAAGTTCGATTTTAGCTGTTTTCAATCGAATTCAAGAAGAAATCGGAGTAAATAAAGAATACATACAAATTTTGCTTAAGATTATTGGAATTACTTATGTTTCTGAATTTTCTGCAAATCTTTGCAGAGATGCTGGATATGGAGCAATTGCTGGTCAGATTGAATTTGTTGGAAAGCTATCTATTTTAGCGGTTAGTCTGCCTATTTTAATGGCACTATTTGATACCATAGGAAGGCTCTTTCGATAAATATTTTTGGAAGGAACAAATAAATGAAAGTTTTCATTCTTGTTTTCATTTTTATTTACTTTGAACCTTTTTTACCTTGCTTTTCAGCTTCTTTTGAAGGTAGTACAGGTTCTATGATGGAAGAATTAGATTATAGAAAAATTCAGGAAGTATTAGATCAAAGTGGTGGACAAAGTTTTGACTTTGGAGACTATATTACAGATGTTCTTTCTGGAAAGCAACCTATTTCTTTCTCTTCAATCTGGCAGGCAGTAAAAAAGTCAACAGCGTCTCAAGTTCAGGATACAACAGATATTTTTAGAAAAATTCTAGCTGTTGCCATTTTATCTGCACTGTTTACTAATTTTTCCTATACGTTTCGTAACAGTCAAGCATCAGAAACAGGATTTTTTGTAACCTATCTTCTTTTATATGGAATTTTAACTACTGCTTATATGACAGTTGCAAAAATTGCTGAAACAACAATGGAACAACTTTTAGAGTTTATGAAAGTTATGATTCCTGTCTATTCTGTTTCGGTAGCATTTAGCACAGGAGCAGGAACTTCCGCGGTTATTTACCAGACTGTTTTAGTACTAATTACAATCGTAGATGCAATACTGCTTCGAGTGGTATTACCTATTATTCATTTATATATGATGGCAATGATGGCAAATCATTTAACAAATGACAACACTCTTTCCAAATTTGCTGATCTTTTATCCACTATAATAAGCTGGATTTTAAAAACGTTACTTACTGTAGTAATGGGAATTGGTGCAATTCAAAGTATGTTAGCACCAGCTTTGGATCATGTAAAAAATACAGCAATGATGAAATGGATTTCAGTAATCCCAGGAATTGGGGGATTGCTTGGAGGTGTTACAGAAACGGTACTAAGTACAGGCACATTATTAAGAAATGCTATTGGAGCAGCAGGAGTTATTGCTATTTGTATTCTTTGTTTTTTACCAGTTTTAAAAATCGGAGCAGGAGTGTTGTTATATAAAGCAGGTGGAGCAGTCATTCAACCGATTGCGGATAGAAGAGTAATTGCATGTTTAGAATCTTTTGCAAAAGCATCACAATTTCTTTTAAAAACCGTGTTTACTGGTATGGCTTTATTTTTATTATCTATTGTAATTTCTTGCACTTAGAAAGGACGGTGACTAGATGGAGATTATTTATCAGTGGATGAGAAATATTTTAATTTTTATTATCGCCGTTACAGTATTATTTCAGTTAATTGAAAAAACAAGTTATCGTAAGTATGCAGGATTTGTAACTGGAATGATCCTAATTCTTTTAATTGTAAAGCCGCTACTTTCTGTTTCAGGAAAAGATCAAGGGTTTTGGTACTTATTAGAGTCTTATGACTATTTATTTGAAGTAGAAGATAATAGTGAAGCTTTAATTGGAGCACAAGATACTAGAAATTCAATCATTTTAGAGGAATATAAAGAAGTACTGAAAAAGCAAACGGAACGACTATTAAATCAAAAAGGCTTGACAATACTTTCTATGGATGCAGAATTTGAGGACAGTCTTTCAAAAGCAAATTATGGTGCATTAAAATCATTACAAGTCATTGCAGGATATCAAAAAGATTCCTCAAAAACAAAGGAAGAAAGAAAAGTAGCTATCGATAAAATTGTAGTTGAAATTGGGGAAAAAAAGAAAGAAAAAAGTAATTCATCAGAACTTTCACCATTGGCATTGAGTACGAAAAATCTACTCGCAGACTTCTATAATTTAGATGCACAACATATACATATTACTATACAGGAGGACGGCAATGGATAAGAAGAAACTTTCTTTAAAAGAGATTGGGCTTCCAAGACTTCTAATCCTTTTATTTGCCGGAGTCATATTGATTTTTTTATCTTTATCCGAAGCTGCTTCGGGACAAAAAGGACAAAAGGATTCTAAGGATGAAACAACAAAAGAGGTAACAGTGAAAGAAGAAAAAAACAGGGGTCTTTCTGAATATGAAAAACGATTAACAGAGGTACTTTCTAAAGTAGAGGGTGTAGGACATGTAGAAGTAATGATAACAGAAAAAGAGTCAAAGGAGCTGGTTGTATTAAAGGATAAACCATATACACAAGAAACATTAAATGAAATGGATCAAAGCGGAGGAACTAGAATGTCGAGTTCGGCAAAAAGTGAGGAGGAAACTGTGCTTTCTGGAGCAAGTAGTGCAGGAACACCGTTTGTAACTAAGGAAGTAGCGGCCAAGGTAGAGGGGGTTTTAGTAATCGCTGAAGGAGGAGCAGACGGAAAAGTAGCCGCAAATATTACGGCAGCAGTTCAGGCACTTTTTGGAGTTGAAGCACATAAAATAAAAGTACTTCCGATGGTTCAGAATTGACAAAAAGATAGCTTAATGATCAAGACGGCTGGAGGTTACATAATATGAAGAATGTATTTAAAAAAAATCAAATTATCATCTCTGCATTAGCAATTATGATTGCAGTAGCCGGATATCTCAATTTTACAAGAGAAAAGGCAGACAATGATGTAGATTCCAAGTTGACAGCTGCATTAGATAATAACCTTGCAACCGATGCTTCTAAGCAAGGAAATGAAGAAGATTCACTGTCTGCCGCTGTAAAAAATGAAAATGAATTTGCAGATATTTCGGACGAAGATGAGTTACTTACAAAAGAAAATACCGAAATTCGAGTAGGGGATAATGGAGAATTGCTTTTACCAATGAATGATAATAAAACAGCAGATGAAACAGATTCTTCTAAGGATACAACATTAAGTGCTTCCAACGATACAGATGTTAAAAATGATGGAAGTAAAGAAACGAGTACTCCAGGAGAGGCAGTACTTGCAAGTACTACTTTAGAAACTGGATTTTTTTCTACTGCAAAATTAACAAGAGAACAAAATCGTGCAAAACAAAAAGAAATTCTGATGGATTTAATTGCAGATGAGAGTGTAAATGATGAACAAAAACAGGCTGCTATTGATGAAGTAATAGCAATGACTGCAAATGCAGAAAAAGAAAACGCAGCAGAATTATTACTTGAAGCAAAGGGTTTTGAGGGAGCAGTTGTTAATATTGTAGATGGTAGTGTAGATGTAGTTGTAAATTCCCCTGAAATTACAGAACAACAGATTGCACAAATTGAAGATATTGTGATACGTAAAACAGGTGCAAAAGCAGAAGATATTGTGATCACATCTGTTATTGTGGAGGAATAAATAAAATATGAAAGGGTGTCCTAAGAAAATCAATAAAAAGGGCATCCTTTTTAAATATATTTACTGTGAATTTTATATTGTAAAAGTGAAAAATTAAAGGTTGTACAAATCTTTTTATTTGTGATATACTATATACTAATTAAGTTAGTAAGGCTTTTTAAAAGGACTTATAAACGTATAGAATTTATTGTTCTGGCGATACTTTAGCTGAATCATACAGCAAATCATTCGAAACGGAGGAAACAATGAAAAGAGATAGTGTACAGGAAAAATCAGATTTAGGAAAGATCGGAGAAGTCAAGATTGCAGATGATGTAGTTGCGACTATTGCTGGACTTGCAGCAACAGAAATTGAAGGCGTAGCAAGTATGCAGGGGAATTTAACCAAAGAGATTGTCGGAAAGTTAGGAATGAAAAATCTTTCAAAAGGGGTTCGAATTGAAGTAGTTGCAGGAAGTGTAAATGTAGAACTCTCAGTTGTAATGAAGTATGGTTATAGTATTCCAAAAACTTCTCATGCAGTACAAGATAGAGTAAAGAGTTCGATTGAGAATATGACAGGACTTACTGTGCAAGAAGTCAATATTAAAATTGTTGGTGTAGAACCTGAACTTGTTAGATAATATAAAAAAGGGTAGTTTAACGACTGCAAAATAAGTGGTTTAACAAAAAGAGGATAATTCATATGACCAGAAGAGAAATCAGAGAACACATATTTAAGTTATTATTTCAACGAGAATTTTATGAGCCAGAAGAGATAGAAGAGCAGATCGATTGCTATTTTTTAAGAATAGAAGAACTATCCACAGAAGAAAGCAAGGAAACACTTACAACAAAAAAGAAAGCCGAACCTGTTCAAAAAGATTTGGACTATATTAAGACACGCTATCAGAAAATAGAACAAAAACTAGGAGAGATTGATAGTATTTTGACACAAGCGACAAGTGGGTGGAAGCTAAATCGAATGGGAAAAGTAGACTTAAACTTACTGCGACTTGCTGTATATGAGATTCGATACGATGAAGAAATTCCAGTAAAAGTAGCAATTAATGAGGCAGTAGAACTAGCTAAAATCTATGGAGGAGATTCTTCTGCTGGATTTATCAATGGAATTTTGGCAAAGATAATATAGAATAAAACAGGTACAAGTTAAGGGTTATCCCTGGATAAATTTAAGCCAGGGATATTTGTGTGTTTCAGAAAGTGATGGTCGTCGGATGGAATTTTTACAGGAGTTAAAACAAAGACAAATTGCAATAGAAAAAGAAATTTTTGAGTTTTTGCCAATAGAACAAGGAAGACAAAAAATTTTATTAGAAGCAATGAATTATAGTATAAAAGCAGGAGGAAAACGACTAAGACCTTTATTGATGTCAGAAGTGTTTTTGCTTTTATCTGAAATACGACATGATAATGCAAATCGTACTTTGCTCACTCCATTTCTTGCTGCAATCGAAATGATACATACCTATTCCCTAGTTCATGACGATTTGCCTGCAATGGATAATGACGAATATCGAAGGGGGAAAAAGACTACACATGCTGTTTATGGAGAAGCAGTAGGAATTCTTGCTGGAGATGGACTGTTAAATTTAGCCTATGAAACTGCAATGAAAGCGTTTGATATAACAGAAGAATGTTTTTATCCAAGAATAATTCAAAGCTTACAGGTTCTTTCTAAATGTTCTGGAATTTATGGAATGGTTGGAGGACAGACTGTAGATGTTGTGAATAATGGAATTTTATCAGATAGAGAAGAACTATTATGGATGTATCAGTTAAAGACAGGTGCATTATTAGAAAGTGCTGTCTGTTGTGGAGCAATCTTAGCAGGAGGAACAAAGAAAGAACAGAATCTTTTTTTAGAATTTGCCAAACATCTAGGAATGGCATTTCAAATTCGGGATGACATTTTAGATATTTATGGAGATATAAAATTACTTGGAAAGCCAATTCATAGTGATGAAAAGAATCAAAAAACTACTTTTGTATCCCTCTGTGGTTTAGAGGCGGCGAAAGAAGAGGTAATAAAACAATCCGAATTAGCAGTTCAGATTTATGATCAAAACTTTGGAAAATTTAGAAATCCAAAGACAGATTTCTTCCGTCAACTTGTATTAGAATTAATTACCAGGGAAAAATAATCACAGAGATCGTAAAAGATGTCGTTTCCCTGCGACAGATTGGAGGATATTTTGTCTGGAATACTGGATCGAGTAAATCAACCAAATGATATTAAAAAATTGTCGAAAAAAGAGTATGAAGCGCTTGCTATGGAAATTCGTCGATTTTTAGTAATTAATGTTAGCCAAACAGGTGGGCATTTAGCGTCTAATCTTGGAGTTGTAGAGTTGACAATGGCACTTCATCTGTGGATGGATTTTCCAAATGATAAATTGGTTTGGGATGTTGGGCATCAATCCTATGTGCATAAAATTTTAACAGGACGAAAAGATGGTTTTCAGACACTTAGACAATATCATGGTATGAGTGGATTCCCAAAACGAAAAGAAAGTAACTGTGATGCATTTGATACAGGACATAGTTCTACTTCCATTTCAGTTGCAAATGGATTAGCAAAGGCAAGAGATTTAGCAGGAGAGAAAAGAAAAGTTGTTGCAGTAATTGGAGATGGGGCTTTATCTGGCGGAATGGCATTTGAAGCTTTAAATAATATCAGTCGAATGAAGACAAATTTAATGATTATATTGAATGATAATAATATGTCAATTGCAGAAAATGTGGGAGGAATGGCAAGCTATCTTGGAAAAGTTCGAACAAATGTCGCCTATACCGGATTTAAAGGTGGATTAGAACGATTTTTGAAAAGACTTCCCGGCATTGGCGAGATTATTTTAAATAAATTGAAGAAATCCAAAGAATCCATTAAGCATTTATTTATTCCGGGAATGTTGTTTGAGGATATGGGACTGACCTATATTGGACCAGTTGATGGTCATAATATTTCCCAGATGTTAACTGCTTTTGAATCTGCTTCTAAGGTAAAAGGCCCAGTAATTATTCATGTAATTACAAAGAAGGGAAAGGGGTATGAAAAAGCAGAATTAGATCCTTGTAAGTATCATGGAGTAGAGCCATTTGATTTAAGAACAGGAAATACGTTCGGTCAAAAGAAAAGAACATTTACAGAAATTTTTTCTGAAACTATGATGGAGTGGTTTCGAAAGGATTCTAAACTGGTTGCTATTACAGCAGCAATGCCAGCGGGAACAGGGTTAAATCGAGTGGTAGCAAGATATCCAAAACGCTGTTTTGATGTTGGAATTGCAGAGGAACATGCGGTTACATTTGCAGCAGGATTAGCAGCAGGAGGATTTCATCCAGTAGTTGCTATTTATTCTACCTTTTTACAAAGAGCTTATGATCAGATTTTACATGATGTCTGTATTGGAGGTTTAAAGGTTATTTTTGCCATTGATAGGGCAGGTATTGTGGGAAATGATGGAGAAACTCATCAAGGGATTTTTGATTTATCTTATCTTTGTCATATTCCGGGATTAACTGTAATGGCTCCGGGAAGTGGGAAGGAATTAAAAAATATGCTTGAATTTGCTATGACATTGAACAAGCCAGTTGCAATTCGCTATCCAAGAGGCAGTGCTTATGAAAGACCAGAAAAACTAAAGGAATTAGTTTTTGGAAAGTCAGAAGTAATTTTTGAAACTTCTTCAAAAGAGTTAGATATCTGTCTGTTTGCAGTTGGAAGTATGGTAGAAACTGCATTTATAGTTGGAAAAAGATTAGAACAAGCAGGATATTTAGTAGGAGTAATTAATGTTCGTTTTGTTTCTCCTTTTGATCAGGAAACAATTCTATCTTTTGCTCGTCGAACAAAGATACTGGCAACCGTAGAAGAAAATGTTACCTGTGGCGGTTATGGAGAGCAAGTAGCTGCATTTTTAGAAAAAGAGAGAATACTAAAGCCGAAGTTTTTATCTTTTAGTATACCAGATACTTTCTTAGAGCATGGAGATATAGAACAACTAAAAAAGAAATGTGGTTTGACACCAGATCAAATGATAAGCTCTATTCAACAAGTCTATCAGAAAATTACTAAATTAGGGAATTAAATATGAATCATAATAAAAAAGAACGTTTAGATGTTTTATTAGTAAAAAGAAATTTAGTGGAGTCTAGACAAAAAGCAAAGACAGCAATTTTGAATGGGCTTGTATTTGTTAATGGAGAAAGACAGGATAAAAAGGCAGGAAGTCTATTTGAAGAAAATGTTTCTATTGAATTAAAAAAAGAACCTCTTACCTATGTCAGTCGTGGTGGATTAAAGTTAGAAAAGGCATTAGAGACATTTCAAATTTCCTTGGATGGATTATTTTGCATAGATATAGGAGCATCCACAGGAGGATTTACAGATTGTATGCTTTCTCATAAAGCCAAAAAAGTGGTTGCTATTGATGTTGGAACAAATCAGTTAGCACCTAAATTAAAGAAAGAGGAACGAGTTATTTCAATGGAACAAACGAATATCCGTTATGTGACACCAAAACAGATTGGACAGATGGCACAATTTGTTTCCATTGATGTTTCTTTTATTTCTTTGACAAAGATATTTGCGCCCGTTTTTTCTTTGATGGAAGAAGGGGCGAGTTTAGTCTGTCTTGTAAAACCTCAGTTTGAAGCAGGAAAGGGGAAAGTTGGGAAAAAAGGTATTGTACGTGAAAGTGCTATTCATAAGGAAGTTATAGAACAAGTTCTATTATCTGCTATACAAAATGGATTTCAATTTTATGGTTTTACTTTTTCTCCCGTAAAAGGTTCAGGAGGAAATATTGAATATTTATTATATTTGAAAAAGCAAACTAAACAAGAGCATATTGAAAAAGTTTGGGAGCTAGTGGAAAGTATAGTAGAAACAGCATTTCAGACACTTCATTAAAAAGAAAGTTCTTGTTATATTATACATTATGTGGTATTATTAATACATAAGCGGGGAGGGAAGAATGGAGCGATTCTGCATTATTGCAAATCAATCAAAAGAAGCAGCATATCAGATAGGAGAACAAATTGCGACATATTTGCATGAGCAGGGAAAGCAAGCGATATTTGCCCCTTGGAAAACAGGAAAAGAAGGATATTATACAGATGTTTCTGCATTACCACAAAATATTGAAGCTGCGGTTGTGTTAGGGGGAGATGGTACAATTTTACAGGCAGCAAAAGATCTTTTACAGACAGGAATACCAATTATTGGAATTAACATGGGAACACTTGGGTTTTTAGCAGAAACCGAACTTTCAGAGGTAGATAAAACATTTCAGGCATTATTTTCAGAACAATATGAAATAGATGAACGAATGATGCTTTCCGTCCAAATTTTAAGAGAAAAAGAAGAAATATTTTCAAATCAGTTTTATGCACTGAATGATGCAGTCATTACAAGAAGTGGATTTTCCAGATTAATTGCAGTTGGAACATATGTGAATGGGGCATTGATCAATGATTATCGAGGAGATGGAGTGATTATATCAACACCCACAGGTTCAACGGGATATAATCTTTCTGCGGGGGGACCTGTTGTAGTACCAAAAGCACAGTTAATTGTCATTACTCCAATCTGTCCTCATACGTTAAATACAAGAAGTATTGTGGTATCTTCTAAAGATGAAGTTGAAATCCGAATTCGCCAAAGTAAAAAAACACAACAAGAAGAAGCAATTCTTACTATAGATGGAATTACACCTATCCATCTAAGTGCAGATGATACTATTTTTATAGAACGGGCGAAATATACAACAAAGCTGATTCGGCTAAAAGAAAAGAATTTTTTTAATATTTTAAGAACTAAAATTGGTGGTTAAAAGTTATGAAAAAGACGGGGGAAAGATGAAGGTTGGCAGACAGAGTAAGATTATAGAATTGATTACAAAATATGAGATTGAAACACAGGAGGAATTGGCACAGCGATTATTAGAAGCAGGATACCATGTTACACAGGCAACAATTTCAAGAGATATTAGAGAATTAAAGTTGACTAAAGTGACAGCAGAACGAGGAAAACAAAAATATATTGTACTAAATACAAAAGAAACAGAATTTACAGAAAAGTATGTAAGAGTTTTAAAAGATGGATTTCTTTCCATGGATCAGGCACAAAATATTATGGTAGTAAAAACCGTCTCTGGTATGGCAATGGCAGTAGCGGCGGCTTTAGATGCTCTGCATATTGATGGTATGGTAGGCTGTATTGCTGGAGACGATACAATTCTTTGTGCAATTCGAAATACAGAAGAAACAACATTAGTAATGGATAAACTCAAACGCTTACTTGGCTAGAAGATCATAAAACAAAAGGAGAACAGAAATGTCAGGACATTCAAAATTCGCTAATATTAAACATAAAAAAGAAAAAAATGATGCAGCAAAAGGAAAGATTTTTACTAGATTAGGACGTGAAATTGCAGTTGCAGTAAAAGAAGGTGGACCAGATCCAAATAATAATAGCAAATTAAAAGATATAGTTGCGAAAGCAAAGGCAAATAATATGCCAAATGATACGATTGATCGCAGCATTAAGAAAGCAGCTGGTGAAGGAAATAATGTAAATTATGAATTTGTAACCTATGAAGGATATGGACCGAGTGGAACAGCAATTATTGTAGAAGCATTGACAGATAATAAAAACCGGACTGCTGCCAATGTCAGAAATGCGTTTACAAAGGGAAATGGAAATGTTGGAACACAGGGCTGTGTTTCTTTTATGTTTGATAAAAAAGGTCAAATTATTATTGATAAGGAAGAATGTAGTATAGATGCTGATGAATTAATGATGTTAGCATTAGACGCAGGTGCAGAAGATTTTTCAGAGGAAGAGGACAGTTATGAAATTTTAACCAATCCAGAAGAATTTTCTATTGTACGAGAAACATTAGAGAATAAAAATATTTCAATGGCAGAGGCAGAAGTTACAATGATACCACAGACATGGGTAGAGCTTACAAAAGAAGATGATATTAAAATGATTCAAAGAACATTTGATTTACTAGATGATGACGATGATGTTCAAAATTATTACCATAATTGGGCAGAATAGGATATTTAATGAAAGCCACTTTCTAAAAATGGCAGGAAAGTGGCTTTTTCATCAGTATAAAAGAATTTTTTTGAATGACACAGAAGTGTCAAAAAGCCGTATTATACTAATGATACACCGGAAACGAGTGGGAATATAGGAAACGAAATACAAAAAAAGGAATGATTCTATGGAGGCGATTATATGAAAAGAATCTTGCAAGGAGGCATAGCAGTTTTATTAGCGTTTTCGCTGATTATTTCCAATCTGTGGTCAATCGGTGATGGGTTATCGGAATCCACAGAATTAGATATGGATTGGGAAGTAGTACAGGAAACAAAGTCAGACTTAAAAACAGTTTATGCTGCGGATCCTACTACTACTGTTACTCCGACACCCCAAGTAACAGATCGATTTATTATTAGAAATCAAAATGGTCGACCTGTCAGTGGTACAATTGTAGATTATACAGGCGGGGATCTGAAACTGTCTATCGCAACAAGTACAGGAGAACCGATACCAATTGGTACTACAATTGAATGGTTACCTTATGATGAAACAGTAATTCATCTTCAGGAGGATACCAACAGTACTGCAAGCCCTCTTAAAAATCAATTTATTAAGATTAATGCAGTAGGACCGGGATATACCGCAATCAGAGCTAACATCATAACTGCGGAAGGACTTTACACAGTAGACTGTCAGATTCATGTTCAACTGAGATTAGCTAATGTAACTAATACAGAAACATGTGAAAATCCAGTATTTGATGTTAAAGTTCCAAATGTGTCAGAGGGAGATGATGGCACAGGGTATATAGAACGTCTAGGTATGAGAAAGGGACTGTTAGCGAATGAAAAAGATGAAACAAAAAGTTATGTTTTACAGCTTGCAGGACCAGAAGCTACTACTACAACTGCAACAGGAACTGCTCTTTCTAAGTATAGTCACTATTTAGCACGTTTAGATTATGTAACTTATAAGGAAGGCGTAAAGTATGATTCTGTAGCAGAGGGAAAAAATCCAGATGGTACAGTTAGTGGAAAAAATCTTTTAGACGTAGTACCAAACTTAACATGGTCTACTTCGAATGAACAAGTAGCAACAGTAGATGAATTTGGTGTCATCACAGCACAGGGAGCAGGTTATGCTGAGATTACAGCAGAGACAAATACCAGTGGTTCTGGAACGGGAAATCAATCGGTCAAAGATTCTATTACGATTCGTGTTATTGTTGTTCCTACAGCAAGATTAGTAGGTGGCAGTCAAACTATGAGAACAAATAATACAATAACCGTAAAAAACAAAACATTTACATTAGAAAGTAATGCAAAAAGTGCAGAAAATTTGGAATGGACATTATATCGTGACAATATAAACGACAGTAATAAATTAAGTCTTTCCAACAATAAATATGCAAAGGTGGACATTAGCAGTCACAGTGGTGCAATTACTCTATCCGATGTAAAAGCGGGAGTTTATTATTTAACTGCTCACCCTTCTGATTTGTTTGATAAAAAGAATACGAATCAGGCATTTCTTACCTATAAGATTATAGTGCCAATTTTTATGAAGTTAGATCATGTTTATATGAATGTAGGAGATATCTATGATATTTTAGGAAACTCCAATCTTCCAGAAAGCATGAAAGTATTTAATTTTGCAGTGAATGGAGGAAGCAGTAATATTATTGAAGTTACAAGAACAACTGGAGTTATTACTGCTTTGTCAGAAGGAAATGAAACGGTTCAAATAATTTATACGGGAGATCTTTTCCCAGGGGAAACTACAGTACCAGATGAAGGATTTTTAGGAGAAGATAAAGAAATAGAAGTTACAGTTATCGATGATGTTTCTTTAAATCATACCGCTGCAACGATCTATGTGGCAGGTACATTACAGTTAATTTTAAATGCTTCTAATCCATATGCACCAGTAGAGTGGACTTCATCAGATGAAACGGTTGCCACAGTAGATGAAGATGGTTTAGTAACAGGTGTAAAAGTCGGTGACTGTGTCATTACAGCAACACAGATTATTAATGGAGTTAAAAAGCAGGCAAAGTGTGAGATTCGTGTAAAACAGACAGTAACAAAAATCACACTAGATCCAAGTTCAGCAGCTATGGCAGTTGGAGATTATTTAACAATCAATGCAACCACTGATCCAAAGAATAGTAATGCTAATTTAACTTGGGTTTCTTCCGATGAATCTATTGTAAAAGTAGCTGAGGCTGGAAACCTTTCTGCTACAGTTCAGGCAGTTGCAGGAGGAACCGTAACGATTTCAGCATTTAATAAAGATAATGCAATTGTAGGCTCTTGTTTAATTAAAGTACATAAGAAGATCACTGGAATTACTATTTCAGAAACAAGTGTCACAGTACCTTTAGCAACGGGATGGTTTCGGCTTTATGCAACGATTACTCCAGCAGATGCAGAGGATCAGGAAGTCATTTGGCGTTCTACCGATCCTTCTGTTTTAACAGTAGATCAGACCGGAAAAGTAACTTTAAAAAGTGCAGGCTCGGCAACGGTTATTGTTACTTCAAGAGAAGATGCTACAATTTCAGCACTTTGTAATATCAAAGTAACTAAATCTGTAACTGGTTTGACATTAGATACTAAGAATAAAGAGATGTATGTAGGTGAAACATTTCGTCTTAATTGTTCAGTTACTCCAAGTGATGCCGCTGATACAGCAGTGACTTGGACTTCAACGAATAGTGCGGTTGCTTCTGTCGATGAAAAAGGTCTTGTAACTGCAAAGGGAGTAGGAACAACGGTTATTATAGTAAAGACAAATGTCGGTGGTTTTATGGCGTTATGTACGATTCGTGTCAGCCAGACAGCAACAGCAGTAAAATTAGATGTAACAAAGCTTATTATGAATGTAAAAGATTCCTATCAGTTTTCTACCACTTTAACTCCTGCAAATAGTGATGATTCTTCATTGGTATGGGAAAGTAGTGATACAAAAGTCGCAGTAGTCAGTAAGCGTGGAAAAGTAACAGCAAAGGCTACAGGAACATGTATTATTATGGTAAAGACAAAGAGTGGTTCCACTGGATATTGTACAATTAATGTAGTACAAGGAGCAACAGGAGTAGATATTTTAAGTGATGAAGAAACAGTCTATGTTGGAGAGACAATTGAACTAGAAGCAGAAGTTATTCCAAATGATGCTACCGATCAGGGAATTAGTTGGTCAAGTAGCAATCCAGAAATTGCCACTGTAAATAAAAAAGGTGAAGTAAAAGGAATTCTTGGAGGTACAGCAATTATTACCTGTACAACAGACGATGGAGGATATACCGATTTTTGTGTTGTTACAGTAGAAGAATTAGTGACAGATGTAAAATTGAATGTAGAAGAGTATCGACTTGGTTTAGGAAGAACATATCGTCTTCTTGCAACGATCAGTGGAGAAAATGCCACAAATAAACAAGTCGAATGGTCTTCAAGTGATCCAGAAGTTGTATCTGTTGATATCAATGGACGAATTAAGGGATTAGAGTTAGGAACAGCAACAATTACCTGTACAGCAACAGATGGAAGTGGAGCAGAGGCAGTATGTCGGGTAGAGGTAGTACAGTTAGTGACAGATATTGAATTAAACGAGAATTATATTACTTTAATTCAAGGAAAATCAACAACATTAAAAGCGACGATTTCACCAAAAAATGCTACGTATAAAACACCTATTTGGTCTTCTAATGATGAAGAAATTGCCATTGTAAATAAAAAAGGTGTAGTTACAGGATTGAGTGCAGGAAACTGTATTATTACTGCTGCTGCAGATGATACCAGTGGTATTACAACTCTTTGTTATGTTAAAGTTATTGAACCAGTTCCAGCAACAAGTATAACTGTACAAGAAGCAGATGTAGTTATGTCTCCAGGAGAAACGAAGACGGTTGCTATTTCTATTGTACCAAATAACTCTACAGATACGTATTCTTGGAGTAGTGATAATACGTTAGTAGCATCAGTAGATGAAAAGACAGGAAAGATTACAGCAAAAGCAGTTGGAGCTGCGAATATTACAGTTATGACTGAATCTGGTCGTAGAGCAACAATTCGAGTTCATGTAGTAGGATTAAGTCGTACCTATGTAGAATTACAACAATATACAAGTTTATTGATTAAGTTAGAAGTAGATGGTGCAAGTTCTGGAGAAGTTACAGTCCGTTGGGATGTTGACAATCAAGAAATTGCAACTGTACAAAATGGAGTTGTTACAGCAAGAGCACTTGGAACAACTACAGTATATGCAGTCGTCAATGGAAGACGATTGGCTTGTACGATTAAAGTAGTTAAAATTAAGTAAATTCAACAATTAACAGCAATTCCCCTTCCTCTTAGGTAGGGGAATTGCTAGGAACAATTATAACGGCAGTAGCGGGCGAGTATTTCCTACTGCCATGAAGCAATCCACAAAATTGTCTTGCTCTTAACTGCTGCGAGTGGATTGAAACAAGAACGTCATCTGATATGCCAAAAAAGATTCGAAGCTGTTCTCTTTAGTTTCGAATCTTTTTTTATTTGAAAACCTCGAAAGAAAATGCTATACTTAGAAAAAAATTGGTTGATAAAATAGGAGGAGAAACAAGATATGTTGCTTGGTCTTCATGTGAAAAACTTTGCCATTATTGATGAAGTTGAGGTTGACTTTAGGGATAATCTCAATATCTTAACTGGAGAAACAGGTGCAGGAAAATCGATTTTAATAGGATCGATTAATGTAGCACTCGGAGGAAAAGTGTCAAAACAGATGATTCGAACGGGTGCAGAGTATGCCTTGGTAGAGTTAATATTTGAAGCAGCAGATCCTGAAATTTTAAAAAAATTAGAAGAATATGATATTGTATCCGAAGATCTCCAAGTTGTAATCACAAGAAAAATTATGGCAAATGGAAGAAGTATCTGTCGGATCAACGGAGAAGTTACGACAACCACAATTTTAAAAGAGGTCACTAGGAAATTATTGGATATTCATGGTCAACATGAACATCAATCTTTACTTTATAAACAAAAACATTTGGAAATCCTCGATCGCTATGCGAGAGAAGAAATTGGAGAAAGAAAAGAAGAAATTTCAAAGCAGTATCAAGAATATATCTCTATAAAAAAAGAATTGGAAGATGCTTCTATGGATGAAGAAAAGAGGCTGAGAGAACTTTCCTTTTTAGAGTATGAATTAAATGAAATTGAACAGGCAAAGTTAATAGAAGGAGAAGACGAAGAGCTACAAGAAGAGTTTCGTAGACTTTCAAATTCCAGAAGTATTACAGAAAATTTGTCAGAAGTTTATCAGTCAATTGCTGGAGATGGAGATTGTGTATCAGATATAATTGGACGTGATGTAAGACTTATGAATAAAGCATCTGAATACGATAAAACTCTTTTAGAATATGCAAATCAGTTATCGGAATTAGAACAGTTAATACAAGACTTTAGCAGGCAGATTGCAGACTATTTAGATGATTTTGAAAATTCAGAGGAAGAATTTCTTCGTGTACAAGAACGTCTTGATCAAATTAACCAATTAAAATCAAGATATGGTGGTAGTATTGATGAAATAAAAAATTATGCAAAAGAAGCTGCTAAACGATTGGAACGATTGCAAAATCATGAAGAATATATGGAGCAGTTAAAACAGAAACTATATTCTACTGAAAAAGAACTTGAACAAAAATGCAAAAATCTTTCAGATATCCGAAAAGAAAAAGCACAAAAATTGACAGAGCAAATTAAAAAGGCTTTAATTGATTTGAATTTTTTAGATGTTGCATTTGAAATGACTTTTGTAAGAACAAAGAACTTTACTGCAAATGGATATGATGAAGCAGAATTTATTCTTTCTACTAATCCCGGAGAACCAAAACAGCCATTATCCTGTGTTGCATCTGGTGGAGAGCTATCGAGAATTATGCTTGCTATTAAATCTGTATTAGCTGAAAAAGATGAGATTAAAACACTTATTTTTGATGAGATCGATGTGGGAGTAAGTGGACGCACTGCTCAAAAAGTATCCGAAAAGTTAGCAGTGATTGCAGCATGTCATCAAGTATTATGTATTACACATCTTCCTCAAATTGCAGCTATGGCAGATCAACATTTTTTAATTGAAAAAACAATAGATCAAAATATTACTAAAACAAGAATTTTTCCATTAGAAGAAGAAGCATCAGTACATGAACTTGCAAGAATTTTAGGAGGAGTTGAGATTACAGAAAGCGTTTTGTCGAATGCAAGAGAAATGAAAGAATTAGCACGAAAGGTAAAGAAAAAGTTGCGTAAATAATGAGAAGGTTTACATCGAATTCCAGTGTGAAATCCTCAAAAGTGGTACATACTACTGACTAATGAGGAAACAATAAAGCTGGGAAAGGATGGAACTGGTATGTCAAGGCAGATCAGCAAAAGAAAACGTAAATATCGGCTTTTTTTAATTTTTGCCCTGATTTTATGTTGTATCGGAATTTATATTTTAGGATTAAAACGACTCAATAATAGAATTCCCGATCAAATTAATATCTTAGTTGGAAAAGAGGAAGTGCTTTCTTTGGGAATTCCAATGGAAGCAGAGCTTAATACAGAAGATATTAAAGTGGTACAAACGGATACAAAACGCCTTCCCGCCAATACAATTCATCTCAATCTAAATGAGCCCGTTATTTTAGAATCATCAAAAACAGGCTCTTATGAGATGATTTTAAAGCTATTTGGAATTTTTGAATTCAAAAAAATATCACTTGATGTAATTGAATCCATGGAGGTGATTCCTTGTGGGATGCCAATTGGAATTACTATGGAAACAGATGGGATTTTAGTTTTGGGGACAGGAACAATTGCAGGAGCAGATGGAATCAATTACGAGCCTGCAATTAATTTATTAAAAACTGGGGATTATATTCATAAGGTAAACGGACAACAAATAAATCGAAAAGAAGAATTGATCGCCGCTATTCAAAAAAATTCTCTAGAGCCAATTCATCTACAAGTAGATCGAGATGGAAAGGAAATAGATATAGAAATTCAGCCTGTAAAGTCTACAGCAGGAGATTATAAGATTGGTGCTTGGATTCGTGACGATTCACAGGGAATTGGAACATTGACGTTTGTTACATCAAACGGAAAATTTGGAGCACTTGGACATGGTATTACAGATGTAGATACGGGAGGATTAATTCAAATATGTGGCGGCACTATTTACGATGCACAAATTGTTTCAATAGTAAAGGGAAAATCTGGAGAACCTGGAGAATTAAGTGGATATATTCTAAAAAGTGAAGATCATAAGTTAGGAGTAGTTAATCATAATACTGGACAGGGAGTATTTGGCTCTTTAGGAAGTTGGGGACAGACTTATGAATGGCTTGGAACAAAAAGAACTCCTGTCGAGATTGGACTACGTCAACAGGTAAAAGTAGGTCCAGCAAAGATTTTAAGTAATGTTTCTGGAATATTAGAAGAGTATGAGATAGAAATTGAAGAAATTAATCTAGGAAGTAATAATCTTAATAAGGGAATGGTGATTAAGATTACAGATCAACGTCTACTTAATCTTACAGGAGGAATTGTACAGGGAATGAGTGGAAGTCCAATTCTACAAAATGATAAATTGATCGGCGCAGTAACACATGTATTTGTCAAAGATGCGGCAAGAGGATATGGAATTTTTATCGAAAATATGTTACAAATGTTGGACTAATGCAGCTTTTCAAAAATACTAGCCATTTGTTGTAAATTAGTACTTGACAATGTCAGATAATGTGTTAAAATATACCATGAGATTGGGAATATATGGGTAACTTGCGACGCATAGCCGACGCAGTAAAACAGGTATGAGGAATCAAGTTGAAAACTAAAATTTCAATTGACAAGTTATTGTGCAAGGAATCGCTGCGCATTCTTGCCAAAGCTTGTAGTTATTCACTGTTCCTAAAAAATAGTCGCAGCATGGAGGCTAAAAATGGACAAGATTACTGTGGCACTTATTGATGACAATGCCAGAATTCTGGAAGCTCTGGAAGATATTATGCAGCCAGATCCAGAAATCGAAGTTGTCGCAAAAGCAGAAAACGGACTGGATGCACTGAGGATAATTAAAGAAAAACAGCCAGATATTGCATTATTAGATATTATTATGCCAAAACTGGATGGAATTGGTGTTATGCAGCATTTAAAAGTTGACACAGATGTAAAAAAACTTCCTGCATTTTTAGTTATTTCTGCCGTCATGCAGGAGAGGATTACTGCAGAAGTCTTCCGACTAGGGGCTAGTTATTTCATTGCAAAGCCATTTGACAACAATATGGTACTTTCTAGGGTAAAGGAAATTGCAAGAGAAAGAATGGGTCATACCTTTTTGGGAGGGAAACAACAGACGACAAGCAGTTTAAAAGAAACACAGCCATCTCGATATCTAGAGCATAATTTAGAAAGTGATGTGACAAATATTATTCATGAAATTGGAGTTCCAGCTCATATTAAAGGATATCAGTATTTAAGAGATGCTATTATGATGTCAGTCAACGATACAGAAATGCTCAATTCTATTACAAAGCAATTATATCCTTCTATTGCAAAACAGCATAAGACAACGCCAAGCAGAGTAGAGCGTGCGATTCGTCATGCGATTGAAGTAGCTTGGAGCAGAGGAAAAATGGATACGATTGATGATCTATTCGGCTATACAGTCAATAATGGAAAGGGAAAACCGACTAATTCTGAATTTGTAGCATTAATTGCAGATAAAATTCGATTGGAATATAAGTTAAGAATGTAAAATTTATTTTTTTGTACACGTTTCCTCTTTTCTTATGGATAAAAATATAGTATAATAAAAGAAATTCATTTATTATAGTAGCAGGAGGCGTTTACATGAAGAAAGTATTATTTGTTGCATCGGAATGTGTTCCTTTTATTAAAACAGGCGGTCTTGCCGATGTTGTTGGTTCTCTCCCGAAATACATAAATAAGGAGGAATTTGATGTTCGGGTGATGATGCCAAAATATGTGTCCATTCCAGATAAGTATAAAAACCAGATGCAATACAAAAATCATTTTTATATGGACTTAGCATGGAGAAGACAATATGTCGGTATTTTAGAATTAGTTTTAGATGGGGTAACATTCTATTTTATAGACAATGAATATTACTTCAACGGAGATAAGCCATATGGTGCAATTCATGAGGATATTGAAAAATTTGCATTTTTCTGTAAGGCTTCTCTTTCAGCATTGCCAGTAATTGATTTTCGACCTGACATTATACACTGCCACGATTGGCAGACCGGTTTAATTCCAGTATTTTTACATGATAAATTCCAACAGGGAGAATTTTATAGAGGAATTAAGTCGATCATGACCATTCATAACTTAAAATTCCAAGGAATTTACGATAAGAAGACTATTAAGGATGTTACCGCACTTCCAGATTATTATTTCACTCCAGACAAGTTAGAGGCTTATGGGGATGCAAATTATTTAAAAGGCGGAATCGTCTATGCGGATTATGTGACAACAGTAAGTGATACTTATGCACAGGAAATCAAGATGCCATTTTATGGAGAGAGCTTAGATGGATTGATGAGGGCTCGTTCGAATTCTCTTGAAGGAATTGTAAATGGAATTGATTATAATGAATATAATCCAGAAACCGATCCGTTTATTATACAGCATTATAATGCAAAAAATTTCCGAAAAGAAAAAACAAAGAATAAAACTGCACTTCAACAGGAACTAGGAATGGAAGTCAATGAAAAGAAGTTTATGATTGGTGTTGTTTCTAGGTTGACTGACCAAAAGGGACTGGATTTGGTAGATTGTGTAATCGAGGATATCTGTGCACCAGATACGCAGCTTGTAGTATTAGGAACTGGAGAGGCAAAATACGAGAACTTATTCCGCCATTATGAATGGAAATATAAAGATAGAGTATCAGCAAATATCTATTATAATAATGAACGTTCTCATCGAATTTATGCTTCTTGTGACGCATTTTTGATGCCGTCTTTATTTGAGCCATGTGGCTTAAGCCAGTTGATGAGCTTACGTTATGGTACAGTTCCGATTGTAAGAGAAACAGGAGGACTAAAAGATACCGTAGAACCATACAATGAATATGAAAGTACAGGAACGGGATTTAGTTTTAAAAATTATAATGCACATGAGATGCTGGCAACGATCCGTTATGCTAAAAGTATATATTATGATCGCCGCAGAGAATGGAATAAAATTATTGATCGTGCAATGGCAAGGGATTATTCATGGAATACTTCAGCAAAAAGGTATGAAAATTTATACTACCGCTTATAATAGAATATAATTATATAAAGAGAGGACGGTCAGCAGACGCCGATTGTCCTCTCTTATCATATAAAAAAATCTAAAATATAAGTTATACAGAAATGAGGAAAAATATGAAGTTAGAAAAATTATTAGAGCGGATAGACTATGAAATTTTACAAGGAAGTATACAGACAGAAATAGATGCTCTGGTTTATGATTCTAGAAGTCCTAAAAATAATTCTGTATTTATTTGTATTCAGGGAATTAATTTTGATGGACATGACTACATAGAAGATATGGCAAAACAAGGCTCAGTTGCAGTTATTGTAGAAAAAAGAGTCGATATTCCAGAAGGTATGACAGGAATTTTAGTTTCAAATACCAGACAGGCACTAGCAAAGATGTCAGCAGCATATTTTGGTTATCCAGCACAAAAACTTACGATGATTGGAATTACTGGAACAAAAGGAAAAACAACAACATCTTATATGATTTATTCCATACTAAAACAGGCAGGAAATTCAGTTGGTTTAATTGGAACTGTTGAAGTTCGAATCAATAATCGAGCTATAGAGGCAGAACACACAACACCAGAATCTTATATATTACAACAATATTTATATGAAATGGAACAAGCAGGTGTAAAATATGTTGTCATGGAAGTTTCTTCTCAAGGTCTGAAATTAGATCGAGTTTGCGGAATTGAATTTGATTATGGTGTTTTTATGAATATAGAACCAGATCATATTGGAAAAGGGGAACATCCAGACTTTGAAGATTATCTAAAATGTAAATCACTTTTATTTTCTCGCTGTAAAGTTGGTATTTTTAATGCTGAAGACTCACATTTAAGTCAGATTTTAGAAGGACATACATGTAGTGTTGAAACATTTGGAACTTATCCTGACGCAGACTTTGTTGCTGAAGAGATAAATCTTCATCAGGAAAAGGGAAGTTTAGGAGTTTCCTATCAAGTAAAAGGAACTGTAAACTTTGATGTTATGGTTGATATTCCAGGAAAATTTAGTGTATTTAATTCTTTAGCGGCTATTGCAGTTTGCAGTCATTTTTCTATAACAAATGAGATCATAAAAAATGCTTTAGCGACAGTACGAGTAAAGGGAAGAGTAGAACGAATTCCAATTTCTCTTGAGTTTAGTCTTATTATTGATTATGCACATAATGCAATGAGCTTACGCAGTCTTTTGACAACATTAAGACAATATCAGCCAAATCGTTTGATCTGTCTGTTTGGCTGTGGAGGAAATCGTTCTAAGGATCGCAGATATGAAATGGGAGAAGTATCTTCTAAAATAGCCGATTTAACAGTAGTAACTTCTGATAATCCAAGATTTGAAGAGCCCTTAGCAATTATAGAAGACATTTTAATTGGTGTAAAAAGAGCAAATGGTGCTTATATTTCTATCCCAGACAGAAAGGAAGCAATTCGTTATTGTATCTGTAATGCTCAAAAAGGGGATTTAATTGTGCTTGCAGGAAAGGGACATGAAAGCTATCAAGAAATTTGTGGAATAAAGTATGCTATGGATGAACGCCAATTAATTCGAGAGGTTATTGAAGAAATGTCAGAGAAAGAGCGTAAAGAGAAGTTAATTCAATTTCAGCTTTAAAAAGGGGAATTTCTATGGAAGAAATAACAATTTCACAACTTGCACAATTAGCAGGTGCTACAATAAAAGGAGATAGTACAAAACGAATCTGTGGATTTAGCACAGATTCAAGAATAGGGGGAGAACAAATTGTTTTTCTTCCTATCCAAGGAGAAAAAGTAGATGGACATGATTACATTCAGGATGCTTATGCAAATGGAATTCGAACAACATTTACTTCAAGGAAAGAAATTATTCCAAAAACAGAAGAAATGACATATCTTTTTGTAGATGATACGATTTGTGCCTTTCAACAGGCAGCAGCAGCATATCGAGATCAATTTACAATTCCAGTTGTTGGAGTTACAGGTAGTGTGGGGAAAACAACTACAAAAGAGATGATAGCTGCTACATTATCAGAAGGAAAATGTGTATTAAAAACACAGGGAAATAAGAATAGTCAAATTGGTTTGCCACAGATGATGTTTGAATTTTCAAAAAAACATGAGATTGCAGTTATTGAGATGGGAATGAGCTTGCCAGGAGAAATGCAAAGACTGGTTTCAGTTGCAAAACCACAGATTGCAGTTATTTCTAATATTGGAACTGCTCATATTGGTCAGCTAAAAAGTAGAGAAAAAATACGTTTAGAGAAAATGAGTATTATAAATGAATTTTCAAAAAATGGATTACTTCTTCTTAATGGAGAAAATGATCTATTAAAAGAAGTATATGATGCAGTAAAAGAAGGAAAAGAAAATGGTAATTGGGATGTATTAGAAAAAATAGATCTTTTAAAAGAAACGAAAGAAAAATTAAAAGATTGTAATGTTATGACTTATGGTACTACATCAGACTGCGATTTAAAAGCAGTACAGATCCGTCAAGATCAAAACAAAAATCAAACATTATTTACTTTTTCTGGAGTATTTCAAGCAAAACAATATTCAGAAGAAATTTTACTTCATACACTAGGAATTCATAATGTACAAAATGCTTTAGCTGCTTTAGGATTAGCTCTTTTTTTTAATATTGACTTAAAACAGGCTAAAAAAGGATTAGAATGTTATCAAGTTCCTGAAATGAGAGGAGTAATAGAAACAGTTGGAAGATTAACTTTAATTGACGATTCCTATAATGCCAGTTCAGACTCTATGAAATGTGGATTAGATATTTTGTCAGGGATTACAAAAAAACGTAGAGTTGCAATTTTAGGAGATATTTTAGAGTTAGGAGAACTTGCAGAACCTTTACACCGTGAGATAGGAACTTATGTAGCTAAGAGCAATATTGATCAGTTAATTACCGTAGGAACATGTACTGCATTTTTAGCGAAAGAAGCTATTTTGCAAGGGATGGACAAAAATCAGGTTATTATTTGTCATGATCAAAAAGAAGCCTGTGATATAGTAAAAGATGTATTAAAAGAAGAAGATGCAGTTTTTATAAAAGGTTCACGGGGGATGTATTTAGAAAATGTAGTTCACAAGATAAAGGAGTTGTTTTCAGAGTGAGTAAAAAACTCTATGCAGATATAATTATAGACATTTCCAGTGAAAGTTTAGATAAAACTTATCAATATGAAATACCAGAAGAATTATTAGAAAAAGTACAGATCGGAAGTCCTGTAGAAATTCCATTTGGAGCAAAAAATCGTAGAATTCATGGATATATTATTGAATTTTCTCAAAAGCCAAAGATAGAGGAAACTAAAATTAAACCGATCTGTGGAATTGTTACAGGAGAACTTGCTATTGAAGGACAACTTATTCTTTTAGCGGCTTGGATGAAAGAAAATTATGGAGCCACTATGAATGAAGCTCTTAAAACAGTTATTCCAGTTAAAAAAAGGATAAAGGAAGAAATAAAACGTACTATTGTACCTATAGTAGAATTAGAGCAATTAGAACAGATAAAAATACAGGCATTAAAAAAGAAACATGTTGCTAAGGTTCGACTTCTAACAGAATTATTAGAACAAAAGGAATTACCATATGAATTGGTGATACAAAAGTTAGCAGTTTCCAGATCAACGATTGAAAGCTTGGTAAAGGCAGGAGTTATCCGAGTAGAAGCAGTCAAAAAATATCGTGGAAATAGACAAAAGTTAGAAAGCCAAGTTAAGAAAAAGATTTTAAATTCAAATCAACAGACAGTAGTAGATCGAATTATAGAAAATGAAAAAAGAGGTCAAAATAAAACATATTTACTCTATGGTGTAACAGGAAGTGGAAAGACAGAAGTTTATTTAGAAGTAATAGAATATATTATAGCACAACACAAACAAGTAATTGTTTTAATTCCTGAAATCTCTTTAACATATCAAACAGTAAAACGTTTTTCAGAGCGATTTTTAGATCGAGTGTCTATTTTAAATTCTAAAATGTCACAGGGAGAACGATACGATCAAAGTGAAAGGGCAAGAAGAGGAGAAATTGACATTATGATAGGACCAAGATCTGCTTTATTTACTCCCTTTCCTAATCTTGGAATGATTATTATAGATGAAGAACATGAAGCAAGTTACAAAAGTGAAATGCCACCAAAGTATCACGCAAGAGAAACGGCCATTGAACGTGCAAATTTAGTTGGAGCAAGTGTGATTTTAGGTTCTGCTACTCCATCCCTAGAAACATTTTATCGAACAAGTATTGGAGAATATGAGCTTTTACAGCTTCCAAATCGGGCAAATAAGGCACAACTTCCTAAAATTCATGTAGTAGATTTGAGAGAAGAACTAAAGCAAAAAAACCGTTCTATGTTTAGTCGGCTATTAAAGGATTTTATTTGTGATCGTCTAACAAAACATCAACAGATTATGTTATTCTTAAACCGGCGAGGCTATGCTGGTTTTGTTTCCTGTCGCAGTTGTGGTCATGTGATGAGATGTCCACACTGTGATATCTCGTTAACTTCCCATAAAAATGGAACTTTAGTTTGTCACTACTGTGGCTATGAAGAGCCAATTCCACAAAAATGTCCGAAATGTGGTTCTCACTATATTGCAGCGTTTGGAACAGGAACACAAAAAGTAGAAGAAATGGTTAAAAAAGAATTTCCTCAAGGGCGGATTTTAAGAATGGATGCAGATACGACAAAGAGTAAAGAAAGTTATGAATCCATTTTATCTGCTTTTGCTAACCATGAAGCGGATATTTTAATTGGTACACAGATGATTGTCAAAGGACATGATTTTCCAGATGTAACTTTAGTTGGAATTTTAGCCGCCGATTTATCATTAAATACTGGAGATTATCGTGCAGCTGAAAGAACCTATCAATTACTATCTCAGGCAGCTGGAAGGGCTGGAAGAGGAAATTCTTACGGAGAGGTTGTTATTCAAACCTATCAGCCAGATCACTATAGCATTGAAACTGCAGCAGCAGGAGATTATGAGAATTTTTTTGAGCAGGAAATGGCTTATCGTGGTCTTATGGGATATCCTCCAGTTTCTCATATCTTAGTTCTTTTAATGTTAGCCAAAGAAGAGGAGAAGCTGATTTTTGCTTCCGAGTTATTTGCAAGAGTAGCGAAAGAATGGATTTCGCAGACAAAACAAGAAACAATAACAAAGGTCATAGGACCAGCTGCAGCCACATTATCAAAGGCAAAAGATATCTATCGAAGAGTATTATATTTTAAACAGCCTAACTATGCTATCCTAGTAGAACTAAAAAACTTCTTAGAAGCTTACTTTTTATATTCTAAACAGCTTTCTGGATGTAGAATTCAGTTTGATTTTGATCCACTTCAAGGATATTGAATGGAATTTTATAAAAAATATATAGAAATTTTTTGTGCTGTGAGGTAAAATAGAAAATAAGTTTATGAATTGGAAAGGAAGAGAAGAATGGCTTTAAGAAATATTCGTCAAATTGGTGATAGTGTTTTAAATAAGAAGTGTAAAGAAATTAAAGAAATGACTTCCAGACTAGAAGTTTTAATTGAGGATATGTTAGATACTATGTATGAAGCACAGGGAGTAGGACTGGCAGCTCCACAGGTAGGAGTTTTAAAGCGGGTTGTTGTAATTGATGTAACCCAAGAAGCGAATCATCCAATCGTCTTAATCAATCCAGAAATTATAGAAACTTCTGGTGAACAAACAGGAGAAGAGGGATGTTTAAGCGTTATGGGAAAATCAGGAATTGTCACCCGTCCAGATTATGTAAAAGTACGTGCTTTAGGGAAAGATATGAAGCCAATAGAGGTTGAAGGAACACAGTTACTTGCAAGAGCATTATGTCATGAAATCGATCATTTAGATGGACATTTATATGTAGAAAAGGTTCAGGGAGAATTACATGACGTAACGGAGGAACAGGAATGAAAGCAATCTTTTTTGGTACACCAAAGATAGCGGCAGTTATTTTAAAACAACTCATACAGGCTAAAATTGAGATAGTAGCAGTCGTAACACAGCCAGATAAACCAAAAGGAAGAGGAAAAGAAGTCGCAGTTTCTGAAGTAAAAGAGGTTGCCCTTTCTTTCGGACTTCCTATTTATCAGCCACAGAAAGTAAAAGAAGAATCTTTTATTCAACAGTTAAAAGAGAAAAATCCAGATATTATTTTAGTAGCAGCATATGGAAAGATTTTGCCTAGTTCTATTTTAACGCTCCCTCATTACGGCTGCCTAAATGTACACGCTTCACTACTTCCTAAATACCGTGGAGCTTCTCCGATTCAATGGGCAATATTAAATGGAGAGAAGGTTAGTGGCGTTACAATTATGTACATGGATGAAGGACTAGATACAGGAGATATTTTATTAAAAAAAGAAATTTTGTTAGATTCAAAAGAAACTGCACAAAGTCTACATGATAAATTAGCCGATTTAGGTGGAAAGGCTCTATTAGAAGTTTTAGTTTCTATTGAGAAAGGAGAAGCAAAAAGAATTCCTCAGTCTAAGGATGGGGTAGTTTATGTAGGAACAATTGAAAAATCTTTTGGTTGGATTGATTTTAATCGTTCAGCTATAGAATTAGAACGATTTGTAAGAGGACTAAATCCATGGCCAAGTGCTTATACAAAATGGAATGGGAAGAGTTTAAAATTTTGGGATACTGATTTTGTTTTTTCAAAAGATTTCCCTAGTTTATATAAAGATAGTCCAAATGGCACAGTTGTATTCATAGATAAAGAACATTTTTGGGTTCAATGTGGAGAAGGATTTCTTCAAGTGAATGAATTGCAGTTAGAGGGAAAACGTCGAATGTGTTGTGAAGAATTTTTAAGAGGATATTCTTTAACAGTAGGAACAAAATTAGGAGAATAGAGGTTTATTAAATTTTAAGAGAATAGTAAATAAAATACCATATTTAAGTGGTAAAATAACAAAAAAGGAGGAATGAATATGCCTTATTATGGATATTTTGATCCAACATATCTCTTAGTTATTATTGGTGCTGTTTTAAGCCTTTTAGCTTCTGCTAAAGTGAAATCCACATTTTCAAAGTATTCAAAAGTCCATAGCCTTTCTGGAATGACTGGAGCACAGGCAGCGGAAAAAATTTTGCATTTTTCAGGTATTTTTGATGTAAGAATTGAACGGATTGAAGGAGATTTAACAGATCACTATGATCCCAAAAGTAAAGTGTTACGTCTTTCAGATTCCGTTTATGACAATACGTCTGTTGCTGCAGTAGGAGTTGCGGCACATGAATGTGGACATGCGGTTCAGGATAATAAAGGATATGCACCACTTCGAATACGTGCAGCTTTAGTTCCAGCCGCAAATATTGGTGCTACTGTTTCTTGGCCACTTATTTTGATTGGAATTTTGCTTGGAGGATCCAAAACATTAATTACACTGGGGATCATATTATTTTCTCTTGCTGTATTATTTCAGTTAGTAACACTGCCAGTAGAATTAAATGCTTCTGGCAGAGCAGTTACAATTCTTGCTGAAACAGGCATTTTACAAGGAGAAGAAGTTGGTCAGACAAAAAAAGTTCTGTTTGCAGCAGCTTTAACCTATGTTGCAAGTGCTGCGTCGATGATTTTACAGTTGCTCCGTTTGATTATTTTAGCTGGAAACCGTAGGAATGACTGAGTATACTACTTCTAAATCAAAAGAAAAAGGCAATAAAAATCCCAGAGAACTTGTATTAGAAATGTTAATCAAGATTTTTGAGGAAGGACAATATTGTCATACAGTAATTCGGCAGACACTTTCTGAATATTCGGAGCTAGGAAAGAGAGATCGAGCCTTTGTTACAAGACTTTGTCGTGGAACAGTAGAGAGATGTTTGACGTTAGATTTTGAGATTGAGAAATATGCTTCATTAAAAATAAAAAAGATGAAGCCTCTTATTCGTAATCTTTTAAGAATGAGTGTTTATCAAATTGGATATTTTTCACAGACCCCACCATCGGCTGTTTGTAATGAAGCAGTTAATATTGTAAAGAAGCGAAAAATTTATGGTCTGACTGGTTTTGTTAATGGGATATTAAGACAGATAGTACAACATAAAGATGAATTTGCAAAACTTCCAGAGAAAATGCCACTCTCACAACAAATATCAATACAATATTCTATTCCAGAATGGATCATAAAAGAGTGGCTTATTCGATTTAAAAAAGAAACTACTATAGCAATGTGTAAAGCATTTTTAGAAGATAGTCCATTGACGATTCGTGTCAATGAAAGTAAAAAAAGTATTCTTGAATTAAAAGAGGAACTTATAACACAAGAGGTTACAGTAAAAAGGGCACATCTTTTTCCAGATGCGTTTTATTTAGAAGGAGTAGATAGGCTTTCACAGTTAAAAAGTTTTTCTATAGGAGCATTTCAAGTTCAAGATGAAAGTTCTATGTGTATTGCAAGGGTAGCAGGTATTTGTGCAGGAGATGTTATTTTAGATGTCTGTGCTGCCCCAGGGGGAAAAGCATTACATGCAGCAGAACTTTTATGTCAGAAAGCAGATGGGAAAAAAGAAATTGGAAAAGTGATTGCGAGAGATATTTCAAAGGAAAAAACAGCTTTGATTTTAGAAAATCTACAACGAACGAAGTATTCTAATATTACAGTACAAATAAAAGATGCGACAGTATTTTATCCAGAAGATGAAGCATTAGCTGATATTGTATTTGCAGATCTTCCCTGCTCTGGGCTTGGAATTCTTGGAAGAAAGCCGGACATTCGATATAAAACTACAAAAGAATTAAGAGAAAGACTTGCAAAACTACAAAGAGAAATACTTACTGTAATCTGTCGTTATGTAAAACCAAAAGGAGTTTTAATTTATAGTACATGTACTATTAGTGAAGAAGAAAATGAACAAAATTATTCCTTTCTTATTTCTGAATTAGGATTTGAAGCGGAATCACTAGATGATTATTTACCTTCAATTCTTCATTCTACTACAACAAAAAAAGGATATCTTCAACTTCTTCCCGGAGTGCATCAAACGGACGGTTTTTTTCTAGCAAAAGTTCGAAAAAAGGGATAGAACAAGAGAAGAGAAAGGAATAACGTATGGAAAAAATAGATATTAAATCTTTAACTCTTATACAGTTAAGCGAGCTTTTAGAAAGTTTGAAAGAACCTTCCTTTCGTGCAGTACAACTTTTTGAATGGATTCATAAAAAATTGGCATCTGGATTTGAAGAGATGACAAATCTGCCAAAGACATTACGAGAAAATTTAGAAAAATGCTGTGAATATACTACTTTGAAAACGGTACAGGAACTTCATTCTAAAAATGATGATACCTGTAAATATTTGTTTCAACTATCAGATGGAAATATGATAGAGAGTGTAAGAATGAGCTATCATCATGGAGATTCTGTCTGTATTTCCTCTCAGGCAGGATGCCGAATGGGGTGTCGATTTTGTGCTTCAACATTAGATGGTCTTACCAGAAATTTAACTCCGTCAGAGATGTTAGAAGAGATTTACCAGATAGAGAGAATAACCCAAAAAAGGCTGAATAATGTAGTGATTATGGGAACAGGAGAGCCATTAGATAACTATGAAAATTTAGTTCAATTTCTCCACCTATTATTTGAAGAAAGAGGGCAAAATTTTAGTCAGAGAAGTGTTACAATTTCAACATGTGGTTTAGTAGAACAGATAAAAAGGCTTGCACAAGAAGATTTTAACATTACACTTGCCCTATCATTACATGCTCCGACAGATGCCTTAAGAAGTCAGTTAATGCCTATAGCAAATCAATATCCTCTTTCTGAGGTCATTAAAGCTTGTGATTACTATTATGAAAGGACAGGCAGAAGAGTTAGTTATGAATATAGTTTAATTGATGGAGTAAATGATACTCCTATAATAGCAAAACAATTAGTACAGTTACTGCGTGGAAAGAATTGTCATGTCAATTTGATTCCTATTAATCCAGTGAAAGAACGGGGCTTTACACCGCCAAAGGGGAATAATACACAGAGATTTAAAAATATACTTGAAAAAAACAAAATAAATGTTACTATAAGAAGAGAAATGGGCACAGATATTGATGCCGCCTGTGGACAGCTTAGAAAACGTTATATGGATCAAACAATTAAAAAAAAGGGAGGTGAACTGTAAGTGAAAGCCTTTTCAATTACAGATGTCGGTCAGAAAAGACATGTGAATCAGGACTATGTGTTTTGCAGTGAAACAGCAATTGGAGAATTTCCAAATCTGTTTTTGGTAGCAGACGGAATGGGCGGACACAATGCAGGTGACTATGCTTCCCGATTTTGTGTAGAGGAATTTATAAAAAGAATACAAAATAGTAAAGAAAAGACATATATTGGGAAAATAGAAACAGCAATTACTCAGACAAATGAGGCTCTATTAGAACAGGCACGTCGGCATCCCGAGTTTGAAGGAATGGGTACTACCTTTGTTTTTGCATCAATTATAGAAAGTATATTGTATATTGCCAATATTGGAGATAGTAGATTATATTTGTTAAGAGAAACGATACATCAAATTACAGAGGATCATTCTCTTGTAGAACAGATGGTACGAAAAGGAGAGCTTTTACGAGAGGAAGCAAGATTTCATCCAAATAAAAATGTGATTACAAGAGCACTTGGAGGAACCAATCTAGTAAATGCAGATTATTTTGAAGTACCAATTATAACGGGAGATATGGTATTAATGTGTTCAGATGGCTTGTCTAATATGTTAGATGATACAGAAATTTTTCAAATTGTAACTGAATATAAAGAAGATTTAAAAACAGCGGGAGAACAGTTAGTATCTCGTGCAAATGAAAATGGGGGAAAAGATAATATTTCTATTATACTAATTGCCTATGGTGATAATTGAAAGCCGGAAAAACGGCAGTAGATTTTGATAGAAAGGGAGGACCGTGCTTAATACCGATTTCTTTTCAAATGCCTTAGAGGGAAGAGTTTACTTTATTTTTACAGACTTGCACGGGAAAAAGAATGATAAAAACAGGAATGTTTATTAGTGACAGATATGAAATTATGGATAAGGTTGGTTCTGGTGGTATGGCAGATGTGTATAAAGCAAAATGCCATCGGTTAAACCGCTATGTAGCAATTAAAATTTTAAAACCAGAATATTCAAATGATAAAAATTTTGTAGCAAAATTTCGAGCAGAAGCCCAGTCCGCTGCAGGACTATCTCATCCCAATATTGTAAATGTCTATGATGTTGGAGATGATGATGGTCTTTATTATATCGTAATGGAATTGGTAGAGGGAATTACGTTAAAACGATTTATTGAAAGAAAAGAGAAGTTGGAAGTAAAAGAAGCAGTTGGAATTGCTATTCAGATTGCTCAAGGAATGGAGGCTGCTCACCAAAACCATATTATTCACCGCGATATTAAGCCACAAAATATTATTATTTCCAGAGATGGCAAAGTAAAGGTAACTGATTTTGGAATTGCTAAAGCTGCAACCTCAAATACTGTAACACAAAATGCGATTGGTTCAGTACATTATCTTTCTCCAGAACAGGCAAGAGGTGGATATAGTGATGAAAAAAGTGATATTTATTCTCTTGGTGTAACTCTTTATGAAATGCTGACAGGAAAGGTTCCATTTGTAGGAGATAATACAGTTTCTGTTGCTTTACTACATATTCAAAGTGAAGCAGTGCCAGTTCGAGAACTAAATCCTATTGTTCCAATCAGTGTAGAGAAAATTGTACAAAAATGTATGCAGAAAAAGCCAGAGCGGAGATACTTATCTGCTTCTGAATTAATCGCGGATTTAAAACGTTCCATTCAACAGCCAGATGGAGATTTTGTGGTTATGTCAGGTAGTGTAGTGGATGATTCTCCAACTATTCATATCACAGATGACGAGATGAATACAATAAAAAGTGCTGCTAAAACTCCTGTAACTTATTATGATAAAACACAGGAAAATACATCTAAAAAGGTAGAAAGAGAAATAGAGGAAGAATTAGATAGTTATAGTTCTAAGACTGAAAAGTTTTTGATGATAGGAACAATTTCGATTGCAGTAATCTTAGGAATCGCTATTTTATATCTGGTTGCTAACTTTTTTGGACTATTTGATTTTATGAAAGACAATTCAGAAAATCAAAATCCAATTAACTCTCCAACACCATCTATTACAGGTCAGGTGACACCAGAAAATACGCCAACCCCAGAAGAACAAAATGGAGATAATGAAGTAAAAGAGATGATTACTGTAGTTGGTCTGCCAATCGAACAGGCAAGGGAATCTCTAATGGCAGTTTCTGAACATTTTCAGATTGATTATAGTACAGAAGAGTATTCTAAGGAGTTTAAAAAAGGCTATGTTATTCGACAAGATCCTGTGGCAGAAACACATATTGTTCAAAATGCAAAAATAACTTTAGTTTTAAGTGCTGGACCAGAACCAAAAACAATTCCTCCTACACATGGAAATACAGCAGAAAAAGCAGCGACTATTCTTAGCAATATGTTTGATGTAGGATTTTCTTATGAAACAAGCGATGAATTTGAAGAGAATATGGTAATACGCACAGAACCAGATGCAGGAGAAACTCTTTTAGAAGGAGAAAAAATTATTATTGTAGTAAGCTTAGGACCAGATAAGACACTTACTACAGTTCCAAAGCTTCTTGGTAAGACAAAAGAGGAAGCAGTTTTAGCTTTAGAGGAAGTGGGGTTAAAATTAGGAACTCCAAGTTATGCTTCAAGCGAAACATATCCAGAGGATCAAATTTGTTATCAGAGTACAACCGCAGGACAAAAAGTAGCGGTTGGAGTGACGATCGATATTTCCATTAGTACTGGTCCAGAATCGACTCCATCACCAACTCCAACACCAACACCAACAGAAGAACCAACTCCAACGCCAACAAAAGACCCAACTCCAATACCAACTCCAACCCAAGATCCAAATGAACAGACAGGACCAGTTTATTCTGGAAGTGTACAGATTACAAAGAATCCACTTTCAGAGGGAGAATCCGGCGTTATTGTATTAGAATTAGTTCAGGAAGATGGAAGAGGAGGAGAAATTACAAAGACTGTTTTAGAAAGAACAATGTCTTATGAAGATCTTACTACAATGCCAACCTTTTATTTTACCGGAGAATATGCAGGAATTGGAACAGTACATTTATATGTAGATAATGACTTAAAAGATAGTTATGCAGTAGAATTGAGGGAACAATAATTGATGCAAGGACGAATTATGAGAGGAGTTGCGGGAGTTTATGATATTCTCGCAGAAGATGGAAAGCAATATGAATGTAAACCAAAAGGAATTTTTAGAAATCAAAAGATAAAACCTCTAGTGGGAGATCTTGTATCAATAGAGATTTTAAATTCCACTATGCTTACTGGATTAATTGTAGAAATAAAACCTCGCCATAGTGAAATTATCCGTCCAGCAGTAGCAAATATAGATCAGGCAGCGGTAGTATTTGCCGCTGCTGCACCAGAGCCAAATTTGAATCTTTTAGATCGGTTTTTAATTGTCATGGCATGTCAACAGATAGAAACAATTATCTGTTTTAACAAAGTAGATCTAATTTCTGAGGATAAAAAAAGACTACTAAAGGACAGATATCAACGAAGTGGTTGTAAAGTTCTCTTTTTATGTGCAGCACAAAATGAGGGAATTTCGTCTTTACAAAGTCAATTACAAGATAGGATTACTGTATTAGCAGGACCATCTGGAGTAGGAAAATCTACAATAGTAAATTTACTTTCACAAAAAACCAAAATGGAAACAGGAAAACTCAGTGAAAAGATCCAAAGAGGTAAACATACTACAAGATATTCACAACTGATTGAGCTTTGGAAGGGAACATATTTATTTGATACTCCCGGATTTAGTTCCTTATCTATTGAGGATATTCAGGAAAAAGAGTTAAAAAATTATTACGCAGAATTTCAGTTATTGGAAGAACAGTGCAAATTTAATGGTTGTGTACACTTAAATGAACCGGGATGTGCTGTAAAAGAGGCAGTTGCTATAGGAAAAATAAATCTAGAACGATATGAAACGTATCGTCTACTTTATGAGGAACTAAAATCAAAGAGAAAATATTAGAGAAAGGGGTGGACAATTTGTACAAATTGTCACCATCACTACTTGCAGCAGATTTTTCAAGATTAAAAGAATGTATTGAACAGATAGAAAAGGGAAAGGCAGATTATCTTCATATTGATGTAATGGATGGAATGTTTGTTCCTTGTATTTCTTTTGGAACTCCAGTTATTGCATCCATTCGTACTATTACCAAAATTCCATTTGATGTACATTTGATGGTAAAAGAACCAGAGAGGCTATTGTCAGATTTTGTACAAGCTGGAGCAGATATGATTACAGTACATTCAGAAGCATGTACACATTTACATCGAACAGTTCATAGGATTAAGGAATATGGAAAAAAGGCCTGTGTTGCTCTAAATCCAATGACTCCTTTAAATGACTTAGAATATATTATAGAAGATTTGGATATGGTATTGATTATGTTGGTCAATCCCGGATATGGCGGTCAAAAAATGATTCCGGCTACAGTCCGAAAGGTACAACAACTTCGAAAAATATGTGAAGAAAGAGCAATTTCTTTAGATATTGAAGTAGATGGTGGTGTCAATAGAGAAAATGTAGAACAGATTTTAGAAGCTGGAGCAAATGTTATTGTTGCTGGTACAGCAGTCTTTGAGGGAAATATTGAAGAGAATGTAAAAGGATTTCGAGAACTATTTGAAATGAAAGAAGGCAGTTAAATGGAGCAGAGCAAACGAGCACTCATTGTAACTGGTGGAGAAATAGATAAAACACTACTTCTTTGTGTACTCCGAAAAGAAGTATTTGATATAGTGATTGCTGTGGATAATGGACTGTTGCCTTTACATTTAGTAGGAAAGATTCCGAATATATTAGTGGGAGATTTCGATACTGCAAAACCTGAATTAATAAAATATTATAGAGAAAAAAAAGGGGTAGAAATACACGAATTTCCTCCAGAAAAAGATGCTACAGATACAGAGATTGCTATAAGATTGGCTGTAAAATATCAAATGAAGGAAGTTATTTTATTAGGGGCACTAGGAATTCGTTTTGATCACAGTATAGTAAACATTCATCTATTATATTGGATGATGCAACAGGGAGTACATGGAGAAATTTGGGATACGCATAACCGAATTTTTTTAATCGATCATTCTATTTCTATAAAAAAAGAAATGTGTTTTGGAACGTATATATCATTACTGCCATTAACAGATCGGGTAACAGGAGTTACCCTAAAAGGAATGAAATATCCGCTATATGAAACTATTTTAGAAAAGGGAAGCAGTTTAGGGGTAAGTAATGAAATTGTTTCACAAGAAGCACAGATTTTATTAGAAAATGGAGTTTTACTGATTATACAGGCGAGAGATTAAACACAATAAAAAACAAATTAGATATCTTTATGAATATAGCCGAGAATACTCTCGGCTATTTAGTTTTCAGTTTCAAGTTAATTTTACTTTCCTTTGGCTACTTTCGCTGGATACCATTTTTGAAACCATATTGTAAAAAGACCCATAAAGATAGGGAATAAAGAGTTAATAAGCCCTACAAGACTACTTACAGAGGTTCGCATCAAAAACCAAGTAAAAATGGATGTAAATAGATAGAGGATACCCCAAAGCATAGTTAAAATACGATTGGTTTTTAGAAAAAGAGCGTTTTTTAAGGCATCCTTTCCACCATAGCTGTTCATCGAATAATTTGCCGTAAGTGGTATATAGTTTCCAATACAAGATATAATCCACATAGCACTAAAGATAAAATAGGAAAGTGGCAACATAGACTTTTCTGAAACACCTGTAAGCATAATAATAGAGATACTAATTACCAAGGTATTTGTTAGAATATCGTATATTGTTTTTTTATTTCGATAAAAAATAAGAGGGATAATAGCACATACACCTATACTAATAAAACAGCCTAGCTGCTTGTTTATCGCAGCAGTTGTCCATAAAACTATCCACGGTATTAGCATAATACTCATATTAGTTTTCTTTTGAACATTAGAAGCTTCAATACACTTAGTCGGTGGTCGAGAACCACCAAAATAAGTGTCCCATTTCAGCATAAGAGTGAAATCTCCTGTAACACGATAAAGCCCCTTCATCATCGCCTCGTCACCACGAATTTCTCCTGATGCAATTGAACGCCATACAGTTACAGGTGTTTCGATTTTTGTGGTAGGCGTTAAAGAACCATCTGTATAGACATGACTACCCTCTTTATCTAAAAGAATTTGATAAACTTCCCCAACATCTGTATAGCACATTTCCAACACGATATCTTTTTCAGGATAATTCTCTTTACTATAAAATGATGCCATTTGTCTTGTAAAGGTTAGGGTGTCAGTTTCCTTTTTCGTGATAGAACTTTTTTCGCCTGTTATGTTTTTTTCAATTCCCCAACTTGCGTCTGCACAGGCTTCAAAGGTTTCTCGTGGTATAAGGAGCTCATTAAGCAGTTCTCTCGTTTCTTTAGAAATACCATATTTTATGTACTCCTTCCCCGCCTGCTTTACATATGAAAGATATTCATTAGTACGAGTAGACATCTCAGGAATATGAAACAATTCTCCCTGACCACAGAAAATGGTCGTATAATTTTCTTGACCGCAGAGATGATTAAAAAGGCTGTATATACCATCATAATTTCCCTCGGCTGTATAAAAGCCACAAGTAGAGATCACAACTGTACTTTTTCCACTCATATCATACCTATAAGGATGATTTCCATTTCCGATCTGTCCTTCTCTCTCCTCCATAAATGGCAGTAACATAGGAAGTTGACGATCTATCAAATTTTTCAGCGAACCGGGTACTGTGAAATAATAAAGTGGAAAACTCCATATCGTAATATCTGCCCAAAGTATATCTTCAATAACCTGTGGCATATCGTCTTGTATGCAGCAGTGCCCAGGCGTACGATTCCAACATGAAAAACAGCCAAGACATGGTTTGATATTCATACTACTGACTGATAGCTCTTTCATACAAATATCCTGTTGTTCCTGCTTTATACCATCTAAAAATGCAGTTGTCAGTCGATAAGTGTTACTTTTGCTGCCTTTGGGACTGCCATTTATAAGCAAAATATTCATATCTTTTTTTCCTCCAATCTACGTATACAGTCCTGTGCCCATTCTATCTGCATTTGTATACTTCGTCGCCCATATTCTAACGTCATCTGCCAGTAATACACCTTTTCACTTTGACCTATTCTATTGCCATAGGTTTCTATATACTGAGGGACAGCTTCCAGAGCTTTCAGGAAATACTCACAACTTTCCTTTACATTTTTAAAATAATGGATATTTTCTTCGACACTTCTTTCTCCCATAAAAAAGACTTTCATCAAAATAGGTATCTTGACTCTCAAACACAAATCATCATCCGAAAGCCACTGAAGTAGTTCTATTCTTCCTGCTGATGTAATAGAATAGACATTTTTATCAGGCTTCCCATTCTGAGGAATAACAGTTTTACTGACCAAATTTTTTTGCTCTAAGTTTTGTAACTCTCTGTAAATCTGACTGGTTTTCGCATTCCAGAAATAATTCAGAGAATCCCGAAAGATCCCCATTATCTCATATCCAGTCATATTCCTATAGTTAAGTAGACCTAAAATTCCATGTTTTAACATAACATACAATCTCCCCATCCTATTTTATATACCAATTATATTCCATAAGTGGAATATAATCAAGAGATCGAATAAAAACTTTACTTAATTTCTATATTTTCAAAAAGTGGTATTATATTGCAGCAATAATTTTTTTGTAGTATAGTATGAATATAGAAAAAAGCATACTAAAAAAAAGGAGGAATTTATGCTAAAAATTTTACTATATCTTATGTTCTTTCCTGTGGTTCTTGTCTGGAAGGTATTTACTTGGATAATAAACTTAATAAATATGCTTGTTCTATTTTCGTGGCTGGACAGAAAATGAAAAAATATGTTCACAAAATAATTGAGATTTGATATAGACTTATGAACCTTTATATGGTAATATATAAAATACTGTATCAAAGCTCTTTTTTAAGATACATATTTGTTGCTCATTGTATTAAAGAAATACTTAAAATCATTTAAAATTGGTACTTGAATTGGTACTCGTGGAAATATAAAATTACGAAAAGCACTTATTTTAAGGGACTTCTAAGGAGGGATATAGAAAAATGAAACTAGGTATCGTAGGTCTGCCAAACGTGGGCAAAAGTACATTATTTAATTCCTTGACAAAAGCAGGTGCAGAATCTGCAAATTATCCGTTTTGTACAATCGATCCTAATATCGGAATTGTAGCTGTACCAGATAAGCGTTTAAACGTTCTTGGAAAATTATATGATTCGGAACGAGTTGTGCCGGCTGCTATTGAATTTGTAGATATTGCTGGTTTGGTGAAAGGTGCATCAAAAGGAGAAGGACTTGGAAATCAATTCTTATCAAATATTCGTGAAGTAGATGCAATTATTCATGTAATACGCTGTTTTGAGGATACTAATATTATTCATGTAGAAGGTTCAGTCAATCCTCTAAGAGATATTGAAACGATTAATTTAGAGTTGATATTTTCTGATCTTGAAGTAATTGAACGAAGATTATCTAAGGTTGGAAAGGCAGCAAAAAGCGACAAGACATATGAAAAGGAAGCAAATCTTCTCACAAAACTAAAAGAGTTATTAGAACAGGGTAAGTTGGCTAAAATGTATCAGATCGAGGATGAAGACGAGGTAGAGTTATTAAATAGTTTGCAGCTTTTAACCTTAAAACCTGTGATATATGCTGCCAATGTAAAGGATGATGAATTAGAACAAGATGGAGAGGGAAACCTTTTTGTAAAACAAGTAAAAGAATATGCAGAAAAAGAAAATTCAGAGGTATTTGTAATCTGTGCTCAAATTGAACAAGAAATTGCGGAATTAGAGGAAGAAGAAAAGAAGCAGTTTTTAGAGGAATTAGGATTAAAGGAGTCAGGATTAGAAAAACTAATTCGTGCGAGTTATCATTTACTTGGATTAATTAGTTATTTAACCGCAGGATCAAAAGAAACAAAAGCTTGGACAATAAAAAAAGGAACAAAAGCACCACAAGCAGCAGGAAAAATCCATTCCGATTTTGAGAGAGGATTTATTCGAGCAGAAATTGTTACCTATGATAATTTAGTAGACTGTGGAAATTTTCAAAATGCCAAAGAAAAAGGGCTGGTTCGTTCAGAGGGAAAAGATTATATTGTTCAGGACGGAGATGTTGTGTTATTCCGTTTCAATGTATAAAAATTAACTGCTTAGAGTCTTTTGCTCTTGCAGAGAAAGAAGTGGGCAATGAATCAATTCGTTTTATTATCCGTAAATTCAGATATACGTTTTCCAAACATAGGAATTACCCTACACAATGTACCACAGGGATTTAAAATTTTTGGATTTCAGATTGCACTTTATGGTATAGTAATAGCATTAGGAATGATTTTAGGAGTTCTTATAGCTGTCTGGCAGGCAAAAAGAACAGGACAAGATCCAGAACTCTATTTTGATTTTGCTCTATATGCTATTATTATTTCTGTTATTGGAGCTAGATTGTATTATGTCGTATTTGCATGGTCAGAATTTAAAGATAACCCTCTGTTGATTTTAAATTTAAGGACAGGAGGTCTTGCCATTTATGGAGGAGTTATTGCTGCTATTTTGACAGGAATTGTATATTGTAGAATAAAAAAATGTCCTTTTTTTCGTCTGGCAGATACAGGAATGTTAGGGCTTTTAATTGGACAAGTAATTGGACGTTGGGGAAATTTTTTCAATCGAGAGGCATTTGGAAAGTTTACAAACTCTTTATTTGCCATGCAGATAAGTTTAGCAGATGTGAGTTCTGATTATACTTGTTCTCTTCAAACTTTAGCACAACGATATCAAGGAAGACAAGCAGCATATGACAGAATTATAGAAATTCGAGATAGGATACAGGTAGTAGATGGGATCAGTTATATTCAGGTTCATCCTACCTTTCTTTATGAATCTCTTTGGAATCTGGTTTTGCTTATATTATTAATTTTTTATTCAAAACATAAAAAATTTGAAGGAGAAATTTTATTTTTATATTTAGCAGGCTACGGATTAGGAAGGGTTTGGATGGAAGGACTAAGAACCGATCAACTTTTTTTATGGGGAACTCCAATAGCCGTTTCTCAAGCACTTTCTGCATTATTAGTTGTTGGAGCAGGAGGATGTATTTTATATAAGCGTCTTTCGATGCAGAGAAAGACAGCAAAAAAAAAGTAATAGGGGGGTTGTTGCAAAAGTTAGTATTTAAAATTCACTTTGCAACGACCTTTTTTACAACTTGATTTTTTTTTACGTGTGATTTAAAATAAAAATAGGACGGGCAGAGTTTTGAAGAAAGGGGCATTAAATAGCGTGAATCAAACATTTGAGTTTAATCATACTTCCGTACTACTAAAGGAAACGATAGAAGGATTAAACATAAAGCCAGATGGTATTTATGTAGATGGTACTTTAGGAGGCGGTGGACATGCTTATGCGGTATGTGAAAAATTATCAAAACAAGGACGTTATATAGGAATAGATCAAGATGCAGACGCTGTTGGTGCAGCTCGTCAGAGATTACAAAAGTTTTCAGAACAAGTAATCATTCAAAGAGATAATTATAAAAATATGATATCAACTGTTAAAGAACTTGGATTTGAAACCGTAGATGGAATTTTGTTGGATTTAGGAGTGTCTTCTTATCAATTAGATACACCTGAGAGGGGATTTTCTTACCGACAGGATGCACCTCTTGATATGAGAATGGATCAAAGACAACAAAAGACAGCAAAAGATATTGTAAATACATATGAAGAAATGGACTTATATCGAATTATACGAGATTATGGAGAAGATAAATTTGCAAAAAATATTGCAAAGCATATTGTACAGATGCGAAAAAAGGAATCGATAGAAACCACCTCACAGTTAAAAAAGGCAGTAGATGCAGCAATTCCAGCAAAGTGTAAGACAAAAGGCGATCCATCAAAGAGAACCTTTCAAGCAATCCGAATTGAACTAAATCAAGAATTAGAAGTGTTAAAAGAAACGATAGATGATATGATTAATCTTTTAAGAGATGAAGGTCGTCTTTGTATTATTACATTTCATTCTTTAGAAGATAGAATTGTAAAAGAGTGTTTTCGAAGAAATGAACATCCTTGTACGTGTCCCCCACAGTTTCCAATCTGTGTTTGTAATAAAAAGCCCAAAGGAGTTCAAATAACAAAAAAACCGATAGTTGCTTGTGAAGATGAGTTATTAAAAAATCCAAGAGCTAAAAGTGCAAAACTTCGAATTTTTCATCGAAGTCTACCAAAAACTTAAGATGTGATAAAAAGGAGGGAAAGAATATGGAGCCTAAAAGACAGAAAAATCAAAGTCGCCGAATTGGATATATTGATGGAAACTCCGTCAGAAAATTAAATCCTGACCTAGAATATCAAGAACTAGAACGCCCTCTTCCAATGCCAAGAACAAAAAAGGCAGAACGGATACAACGTCAAAATAGTCCAGTAAATAAAAAGATTGTTGGAAGAGGAATCGATTTTGTTTCGATGGCATTTTTGACTATTGTTATGGGGATTACACTTTTTGTATGTTTGGAATATTTGAATGTACAATCTAATATGCGTCAGACAGATAAGACAATCGTATCCTTAGAAAGTGAACTAAAGGATATCACTGATAAAAATAACGCAACAGAAGCAAAGTTAAATGCAAAAGTAGATTTAGAACGAATTTATGAAATTGCAGTAGGAGAACTTGGCATGGTCTTTCCAAATAAAAATGAAATTATTAATTATCCTATGGATTATCATAGCTATATGCAGCAAAATTCAGATATTCCAGAGATTACAGAAAAGTCAGTGCTAGACAGCATTTTTGGAAACTAGAGGTTGCCTATGGAACGACAGAAAGTAGGAACTCGAAGAAAAAGAAGAAAAAAGACAGTTAAAAAGTTTACCCGTCAGATGCAGGAGAGTTTTGTATTTATATTTATTCTAGTATGTTTAGCTATGTTTGGGTTAATTTTAGTGATGGGCTATATGACTAGACAAAATGGAGAGCGCTATGAAAAACGTGTACTGTCACAACAAAGCTATGTCAGTAGTAAGATTCCATATCGTCGTGGCAGTATTATGGATCGAAATGGTGTCGTATTAGCTCAAAGTGAAAAAGTCTATAATGTGATTTTAGATCCCAAAGTACTTCTTGAAAAAGAAAGCAATATTGAAGTGACACTGACAGCATTAACTGAAATATTTGGATTAGAATATGCACAATTAACTCAAATATTAGATGAAAAACCAGAAAGTTCATATGTAATTTTAAAGAAACATGAACCATATGAAAAAATGGCAGAGTTTGAAGATCGAACAGAGCAACAAAAAAAGGCTTCGAGAACGAATCGAATTGCTGGAGTTTGGTTTGAAGAAGAATACATACGAAACTACCCTTATGATGGAGTAGCATCTCACTTGATTGGATATACAAATTCGGGAAATGTGGGAAGCTGGGGAGTGGAACAATTTTATAACAGTACTTTAAATGGTACAGATGGAAGAATATATGGATATTATGATTCAGAGTTAAATTTAAAGCGAACAGTAAAAGAAGCTAAAAATGGGAATAGTCTTATTACTACTATAGATGTAAATATACAGAATAAAATTGAAAAAAAAGTAATAGAATTTTTAGATACAGTTGGTGCAGAAAATATTGGAGTAATTGTGATGAACCCTAATTCTGGAGAAATTCTTTCTATGGTCTCCAATCGGGGATTTAATCTCAATGATCCCTATAATTTGACAGAATATTATACCGAAGATGAGATTGCAGCAATGGACGAGGATACACAACTAAAAGCACTCAATAAAATGTGGAGAAATTTTTGTATTAGTGATACTTATGAACCAGGTTCAACTTTTAAACCATTTACAGTAGCAGCAGCACTAGAAGAAGATCTGGTAAAACCTACAGATACTTTTTTATGTACTGGAGTTCGAATTGTAGGAGGATGGCCAATTCACTGTAATAATAAATCAGGACATGGTTATGTGACATTGGCAGAGGCACTGATGAAATCTTGTAATCCTGCATTGATGGCAATTGGAGAAAAAGAAGGAAGAGATTTATTTCGTAATTATCAGGATCGTTTTGGCTTTGGGGAAAAAACAGGAATTGATTTACCCGGAGAAGCATCGGGAATTTTATTTCCTATAGAAAGATTAAATATTACAGAATTATTATCGAGTAGTTTTGGACAGACATTTAATATCACTATGATTGAACTTACGGCTGCCTTTTGCTCATTAATAAATGGAGGATATTACTATCAACCACATGTAGTAAAAGAAATTATCAATGATAATGGAGCTACTGTAGTAGAAAATTCTCCAATTTTAATAAGAGAAACAGTTTCTTCTTCTACCTGTGAATTTTTAAAAGATGCTTTGTATTTAACGGTAGAAAAGGGAACCGCAAAACCAGCAAAAGTAGAAGGATATTTAGTGGGAGGAAAGACAGGAACGGCACAAAAACAGCCAAGAAGCTCTAAAAAGTATGTGGTATCTTTTATAGGTTCAGTTCCTGCGGATGATCCTCAGCTAGTTATCTTGGTAGCAATAGATGAAGTCCACGATGAAGAAAAACAGGCAAGCAGTAGCTTTGCAACTACTCTTACCAGTGAAATTTTATCAGAAATTCTTCCATTTGCAGGAATTTATCCAGAAGGAGAAATTGACTATAAAGTTGACATTCCACAGGTATTAGATGATCCAGATAATCAAAATAATCCTGATAGTCAAGAACCAACTTCGACAGATGATACAATACCAATCTATCGACCAGAAGAAGACGAAACATATCCTGATTCTCTTCCTGAAGATTTTTCATCTTCTGCACAAAATCCATAAAAAAGATCCTAACTAGAAAAACGGCATATGGTATAAAGAAACTACATAAGATAAAACAAGAAAGAAAAAAGATAGGCACACTATGACAAAACATAAATCAATTCACAGAAAAACCCTCTTTTTCGTTGTCCTTATGATTATTGCTGCAATTTTAGTCTTAATTGTACGTTTAATGTATCTTATGATTTTTCATTCTGAACAATATGCAAAGCGAGCGAAAGATCTACATGAACGAGAGAGAAGTATTAAAGCAGAACGTGGAATGATTTATGATCGAACAGGCTTAGTAATTGCAGATAATAAACCTGTTTGTACGATTTCTGTAATACATAACCAAATTAAAGATAAAGAACTTGTGATTTCTTCGTTAAGTGAAATTCTTCAATTAAGTGAAGAAACAGTAAGAAAACGAGTAGAGAAATATTCTTCTATTGAAAGAATTAAGTCTAATGTAGATAAAGAAACAGCAGATCAGATCCGAAATCTTGGACTGGACGGGGTAATGGTAGATGAAGATTATAAACGTTATTATCCATATGATGATTTAGCTTCCAGAGTTTTGGGGTTTACAGGAAGTGATAATCAGGGAATCATTGGACTTGAAGTAGAATATGACAGTTATCTAAGTGGAATTAATGGAAAGATTTTAACACTTGCTACAGCACACGGAATTGAGATTGATAATGCAGCAGAAAATAGAGTAGAACCTATACCGGGAAATAGTCTTTATACTTCCTTAGATGTTACAATGCAGATGTATGCAGAGCAAGCCGCAAAAAAAGTAATGGAAAAAAAACAGGCACAACGGGTTAGTATCATTCTTATGAATCCACAAAATGGTGAGATCTATGCAATGGTCAATGTTCCAGAATTCAATCTCAATTCTCCCTATGAATTTAATGAAGTACTTCGTGAAAAATATGATAATGTCACTCTAACTTCAGAAGAAAAAAATACAATTTTAAATACAATGTGGAGAAATCCATGTATCAGTGATACCTATGAACCCGGATCGACGTTTAAAGTAGTTACTGCGGCAGCAGCACTAGAAGAAAAGGTAGTTTCTTTAACAGATCGATTTTTCTGTCCGGGATATAAAAAGGTAGAAGATCGTAATATTCGCTGTCATAAAGCAGGAGGTCATGGAAGTGAAAGTTTTGTAGATGGTATTAAAAATTCATGTAATCCAGTTTTTATGGAAGTTGGAGCAAGAGTTGGGGCAGAACGGATGTATGACTATTATAAGACATTTGGGCTTAGAGAAAAGACAGGTGTGGATCTTCCAGGAGAAGCCAATTCAATTATGCACAAATTGGAAAATGTTGAGGCAGTAGAATTAGCAACTATGTCTTTTGGGCAATCATTTCAAATTACACCACTTCAACTTTTACGTACAGCGAGTGCTATTATTAATGGTGGAACATTAGTTACCCCTCATTTTGGGGTCGAGATTAAAAATGCAGAAGGTACAACAATAAAGACACTAACTTATGAAACAAAATCTCAGGCAGTATCAAAAGAAACCTCTGAAACAATGAAGATGTTATTAGAAGCGGTTGTCGCTGACGGAAGCGGAAAAAAGGCATATCTTCCAGGATTTCGAATTGGAGGAAAGACAGCAACTTCTGAAAAGCTTCCAAGACGTTCTGGAAAATATATTTCTTCATTTCTTGGATTTGCACCCGCACAAGATCCAAAAGTGATTGCACTTTTGATGATTGATGAACCTGTTGGAATTTATTATGGAGGAACAGTTGCAGCTCCAGTAGTTGCAGAAGTACTTGAAAATGTTCTTCCTTATCTTGGAATTGAGCCAGCTTATTCGGAACAAGAGATTGTTACTTATGAAATTGGAAATTTTGAAATCCCTGATTTTATAGGTAAAAGTAAAAAGGAAGCAGAAGAAATCATATCCGCTTATTATTTTGATGAAATTTATTATATTGGAGAAGGAGATACTGTGATAGAACAATTTCCATTATCAGGAGAGATAGTGAACAAAAACAGCGACTTGATTTTGTATCTTGAATAGTCTATACTGTCTAAAAGATCCGTTTTATTTTAGAAACAGAAAGGATACAGGTATTATTATGGAATGGAAAGAAGAGTACATTTTAGTATTTGGAGCAGGAGTAAGTGGTATTGCGGCTGCTAGTCTGCTTTCTAGCTGTACAAAAGAGATTATTTTATACGATACAAATGAAAAATTAAAACCAGAAGAAATCTGTGTAAATCTTCCAGAAAATTTTTCTGGAGAAATTGTACTTGGGGAATTAACAAAAGAGCAGAAAGAAAAAATTACTCGTGTGATTCTTAGTCCAGGTGTTCCGACAGATTGTGAAGAAATAAAAGAATTTCAAAACCGAAATGTTCCAATCTGGGGAGAAATTGAATTAGCTTATCAATTTGCTCATGGAAAATTAGCGGCGATTACAGGAACAAATGGTAAAACAACAACCACAACATTAGCGGGAGAAATTCTAAAGACATTTTTTAAAGAAGTATTTGTTGTGGGGAATATTGGACTTCCCTATACAAAAGTAGTAAAACAGACGACAGAAAATTCGGTTACTGTAGCAGAGATGAGTAGTTTTCAATTAGAAACAATCGAATCTTTTCGTCCAGATGTTAGTATTATTTTAAATATTACGCCTGATCACTTAAACCGTCATCATACTATGGAAAATTATATTTTAGCAAAAGCCAATATTATGAAAAATCAAACCTCTTCCGATCTATGTGTATTAAATTATGAGGATGAAGTGTTAAGAAAATTAGGAGAAAAATCACTGGGGCGAGTGCTTTGGTTTTCTAGTGCAAGAAAATTAGAAAAAGGTTTTTATTTAGATAGTGATCTCATTATTTATAATGATGGAAAGAAAGAAACAGTACTTTGTAATATTCATGAATTAAATATTTTAGGAAAACATAATTATGAAAATGTTATGGCAGCCTGTGCAGTAGGATTGGCATTTGGTATACCTGTAGAATTAATTCATCATGCTTTAGTTTCTTTTGTAGCAGTAGAACATAGAATTGAATATGTTGCAACAATAGATGGTGTAAAATATTATAATGATTCCAAAGGTACAAATCCAGATGCGTCAATTCAGGCAGTAAGGGCAATGCAGTCTCCAACATTACTGATTGGAGGAGGATATGATAAAGGCTCACAATATGAAGATTGGATTGCCTCTTTTGAAGGAAAGGTTAAATATTTAGTTTTGATGGGGCAGACCAAAGAAAAAATTGCACAGACAGCAAGAAGTATGGGTTTTGAAGCCATTGTGTTTGTAGACAGTATGCAGGAAGCAGTTGCGTTTTGTGCAGATCACGCAGAGGCAGGAGATTGTGTACTTTTATCTCCATGTTGTGCAAGCTGGGGAATGTTTAAAAATTATGAAGAACGTGGGAAAATTTTTAAAGAGTTGGTTCATACCATTAAGTAAAGACCAAAAAGGCAGGTGAAGCTGGTGACTAGAGAAGAGATGGAAAGCGGAAAAAAACGAAAAAAGAAAAAATATTATGATTATAGTCTGCTGTTTTTAATTTTGTTTTTATCCTGCTTTGGATTAGTAATGATCTATAGTACCAGCTCTTATAATGCAGCCAAATACTATGGAGATGCCATGAAATATTTAAAAAGGCAGGCACTTTTTTTAGTGATGGGAATTCCAGTTATGCTTTTTGTATCCAAAATTAATTACCATTTCTACATAAAAAATTTTCCACTGTTTCGTGTAAAGCCAATTAATATATTATATTTTCTCTGTTTGGCTCTTCAGGCAGTTGTTTTATTTTCAGGAAGCGAAGCAGGAGGTTCCCAACGCTGGATTGAGATTGGTGACATTCGATTTCAGCCATCAGAAGTGACTAAGATATGTGTTGTTCTTTTTTGTTCTTTTATGGTTCAGGCTGCTCCTAGAAGGTTAGATAACGTAAAAGGATTTTTACGAGTTGTTTTTTATACTCTTCCACTGATTGGATTAGTTGTGGTAGAAAATTTTAGTACAGCATTAATTATCTGTGCAATTATGTTTGTTATCTGTTTTGTTGCCAGTAGGAAAAAAGGATATTTCATTGTCTTTGGTATTTTAGCAGCAGTTGCTGGAGGAATCTTAATTTTTGGTGTAAGTTACCGCAGTGATCGAATTGATGCTTGGCTGAATGTAGAAACACACCCAAAAGGATTTCAGACGTTACAAAGCCTTTATGCTATTGCTTCTGGAGGGCTTTTTGGAAAGGGACTTGGACAGAGTATGCAAAAACTTGGATTTATTCCAGAAGCACATAATGATATGATATTTTCAATTATATGTGAGGAATTAGGGCTTTTTGGAGCAATTTCCGTAATTATGTTGTTTATTCTTTTACTTTGGAGAATTTTTTCTATTGCAATTAGTGCTCAAGATTTATTTGGAAGTTTGATTGCAACTGGAGTTTTTACTCAGATTGCAGTGCAGGTTTTAATTAATATTGCTGTAGTAACAAATGCTATTCCAAACACAGGAATACCATTACCATTTATCAGTTATGGTGGTACTTCTTTGTTGGTGCTTTTAGCAGAAATGGGAATTGTGTTAGGTGTGTCAAACCAAATCGAATATGAGAGATAGAAATAGCATTTTTTCGGTACGTTTCCATTCAAGATGGCATAAAATAGTATTAAATTTCTTTTTTGTGAGGTAGCTTATGTCGTCCGTCATAATTGAAGGTGGAAATCCATTATATGGAGAAGTATGTGTACAGGGATCGAAAAATGCGGTGCTGCCAATTTTAGCGGCTGTGATACTGACGGATGGAGTGACAAAGCTTATAGGATGTCCTAGAATTTCTGATGTAGACTGTATGATATCGATACTAAATGAATTAGGATGTAAGACCTCTTTTTGTGAGAATATACTCACTATTGATACAACCAATATGAAACTAGAAGAGATTTCAAAAGAAAAAGTAGAAAAAACGAGGGCATCTATTCTTTTGCTTGGAGCATTGCTTGGACGTTTTCGACAGGCAGTACTTTCTTATCCTGGAGGATGTACGATTGGAAGCCGTCCAATCGATCTACATCTTTTTGCACTACAAAAGTTGGGAGCAGAAATTCAAGAAGAAAAAGAACTTCTTTACTGTAAAGCAAAAAATTTAATAGGAACAGAAATTTTTCTTTCTTTTCCAAGTGTAGGTGCAACAGAAAATATTATCTTAGCAGCAGTTTTAGCCGATGGAATAACTAGAATTTCAAATACTGCAAAAGAACCAGAAATTTGTGCTCTCTGTGATTTTTTAAGACTTGCTGGCGCAAAAATTTCTGGAGATGGAACAGAACAGATTTGTATTGAAGGGGTAAAACGGCTAAAGAGTTGTGAATATTTACTACCATATGATCGGATTGTAGCAGGTACTTATCTAACTGCGGTTGCAGCGGCAGGAGGAGATGCTGTGATTTATGGAGTAGTAGAACAAGAACAAAAAAAGTTATTGGAAGTATTAGAACAATGTGGTTGTACTCTACGGTTAGAAGAAGAAGTTTGCTGTATTAAAAGAAAAAATCAGTTAAAAAGTATATGTGTAACAACGCAGCCTTATCCAGGATTTCCAACGGATATGCAGTCACAAATTCTCTCGATGTTGACAATAGCAGATGGAGAAAGTCAATTAGAAGAAACAATTTTTGAGGTGAGATTTCAAACCTGTAAGGAACTAGAAAAAATGGGAGCAGATCTTTTGCTTACAGAAAATAAAGTAAAAGTTAAAGGTGTTTCCTGTCTACATGGAGCTAAAGTGAATGCCTATGATTTAAGAGGCGGAGCAGGTTTATGTATTGCTGGTCTTATGGCACAGGGAACTACTATAGTACAGGGAATGGAATTTACGAATAGAGGATATGAAGAAATTGTAAGAGATCTTTTAGGACTAGGGGCACAAATACGCTGGGGCTAAAAAAGAGAAACAAAGAGGAGGAAAGAATGAGGGAAACAGCAGAACGAATAAGAAAGAAAAAAGTCCTGCAAGGTAGACTGTTAAAAGCTGCATTAAAACTTGTAGCAGTCTGCCTTGTATTTGTTACAGCAATTTTTGTGTCATGGTCTATTTTTCGAATCAAAACAATTACAGTAGAAAATTATACTATCTATTCAGATGAAGAAATTATACAAAAGGTGATGACTGCAAAAACAGATAAGCTTAGTATTTTGTTTTGGCTGCGGATGCAGTCTGAAAAAGAAGTAAAGATTCCGTTTGTGGAACGGATCGATTTAGAACTTGTTGATAGAAATACTATTTTACTTACTGCCTATAATAAGTTAGTAACAGGTTGTGTCAAAGTGATGGGCGGTTATATGTACTTTGACAAAGATGGTATGGTAGTAGAATGTTCCTCAGAATTGATTGATAAAGTTCCTCTCATCACTGGACTAAAGTTTGATCAGGTTGTTTTATATGAGATGCTAAAGGTGCAAAAAGATTCCCTGTTTGATACGATTTTAGATTTAACCCGTTTAGTTTTAAAATATGAACTTCCTGTTACAGAAATTGCTTTTCAATCTAATTATGAAGTAATTCTTACTTGTAAAGGGCATCGAGTGCTATTGGGAAAACAAAATTCCTATGAATTTGCAATGGGTGCACTGTCTGGTATTGTAGCTTCATTAAAAGAAGGGAAATATCAACTGGATATGCGTAACTATCGTGAAACAAATCAAAACGTAGTTGCAAAACCATTAGAGTAAAAGTTGAAATTTTTTAGAAAATGAAGATTTTCCACTTGATTATTTTTATAAATAAAGATATTATATAACATAGGTGAAAGCGGGCTGAATATGTCCACAAATGAGAAAAATATCCGTGAGGAGTAGAACGTCATTTTTTATCGTTTAAAAGAAAGGAAGAATGGCATAGAAGAAAAAAGGAGGAACTAATGTGCTTGAGATTAAGATGAATGAATCAGAGTCGGCAGCAAAAATTCTTGTCATTGGAGTTGGCGGGGCAGGCAATAATGCTGTAAATCGAATGATAGAAGAAAATATTATAGGTGTTGAATTTATTTGTGTTAATACGGACAAGCAGCATTTACATCGTTGTAAGGCATCGAAATGTATTCAAATTGGTGAGAAACTGACAAAAGGATTAGGTGCAGGAGCAAAGCCAGAGATTGGAGAAAAGGCAGCAGAGGAAAGTCAAGAAGAGTTAAAAGAAGTAATAAAGGGTGCAGATATGGTTTTTGTTACTTGTGGTATGGGGGGTGGAACAGGAACAGGAGCTGCACCAGTAGTAGCACAATTAGCAAAAGAGATGGGAATTTTGACTGTCGGTATTGTTACAAAACCATTTCGTTTTGAAGCAAAACAGAGAATGAATAACGCAGTGAAAGGAATTGAACGGTTAAAGGATAATGTAGATACACTGATTGTTATTCCAAATGATAAACTTTTAGAAATTGTAGACCGCAGAACCACCATGCCAGAAGCACTTCGCAAAGCAGATGAGGTATTACAGCAAGGTGTACAGGGAATTACAGACTTAATTAATGTGCCGGGTCTAATCAATCTGGATTTTGCAGATGTTAAAACGGTAATGAAAGATAAAGGAATCGCACATATTGGTATCGGAGTAGGCAATGGAGATGTTAAGTGTATGGATGCAGTAAAAGAAGCAATTGAATCTCCACTGTTAGAAACGACGATTTCAGGAGCAACGGATATTATTCTCAATATTTCTGGAGATATTAGCTTAATTGAAGCAAATGAGGCTGCTTCTTATGTAGAAGAATTAGCTGGTGAAAGTGCTAATATTATTTTTGGTGCAATGTATGATGAAAACTCACAAGATCATGTAACAATTACGGTAATTGCAACAGGACTAGAAACACAAGCAAGTTCAGTAAAAACAGCTTCTTTTCTCAATAATAATGCTTCTACATCTAAAGGTCAGACAACAGGAAAGACGCTTCCATTTCCGGGAACACAATCAAAACCGACGTCTGTTCCTTCAAATCCAATTACATATCAGCAGACGGGTACGAAACCAGTACAACAGGGAGAAAATTTATTTTCTAGTAAAATATATAATCCGACAACAAATACAAACAAACAAATACAAAAACCAACTATAAATCCAGAAGGTGAAATTAAAATTCCAAAGTTTTTACAGAGAAATCGTAATAATAAATAAAAATAATTATAAAATAACTGATTTTGAACGAAAGATGTCAAAATCAGTTATTTTTTTATATACAAAAAAGAAAAAAGTTGAATGAAAGAGAAATTTAGAACAGAAAAAATTAGTATTCAATCATAGTATGACAAAATTTACTAATTAAATATGCTATACTTTTAGATGAAAATGACAAAAAGAAAATAGAATCGAGGCGACGCTTATTTGAGGGTAAAAGTTTACCTAGATATCTTTTTTTTATGGAACTGGTGTCTGAATTTTGTTTTGATTACTATAACAGGATATACAATTAGACAAAAGGTTTCTCTTCGAAAAAGATTAATAGCAGCAGCAATTGGTGCAGTATGTGCAATCGGTGCAATAATAGGGAAAAAAACTTTGCCCGCAATCATTTGTTATTTTGCTGCAATCTATCTTATGATACGAATTGCATTTGGTTTTTATAGTATTTTACAAATAGTAAAAATAATTGTAGTGTTCTTAACTACAGCATTTTGTATAGCAGGAATTTTACTTTCATTCTTTGAACAAGAAAAAAACTATATGAAACAAATGGTATGTATGCAGCTTGGAGAATGGAAGGGAAGTGTAGTATTTGAAGTATTTTTAGGAATTAGTTTTGTGTTGCCAATAGCTGCATTTTTTTATTTTAGAAAAGTTATACCACAAACACAAGAATTTTTCTATCAAGTTACTTTAAGAAAAGGAGGATATCAGTATAAGACAGTTGGATATATGGATTCAGGAAATTCTTTAGTAGAACCTGCTACAAGACTTCCGGTAATTTTAATGGAAGCAGAAGAAATGAAAGAGTTTTTACATACTCCCGTTCCATTAGAAGGAGAGATTCCAATAGAACAAGAATTTTTATGGCAAGCAGTTCCATATCATTCAGCAGGAAAAGAACATGGAATTTTATGGGGATTAAAATTAGACGAATTAATTTTAGAAAAAGACGGAGAGCAATGGAAAACCAATGAAGTCATGGCGGCAGCCTGCCATCACTTATTTTCTGAGGTACGAAAGAAAGAAGGTTATTCAGTTTTACTACATCGCAGTTTTGCCAATCTTAAAAAAAATTGCCTTCTGCCATAAAAAAATCAGAAAAAATAGATGGAGGGATAACAAATGTTATTTAAAATATCAGTACAAAATAAATTTCAATTTCGGATGATACCAAATTTAAAAAGTCTGCTATTTGGAACAGAAAGTGATATTCACTATATTGGTGGAGCAGAGATTTTACCACCACCACTAGAAGTAGAAGAAGAAGCAGAAGCAATAAAAAGACTGTGTGAACAAGATGATCCACAGGCAAAAGCAACCCTAGTTGAACATAATTTACGACTGGTAGTTTACATAGCAAAGCGATTTGACAATACAGGAGTTGGAGTAGAAGATTTAATCTCTATTGGAACAATTGGACTTATTAAAGCAATTAATACCTTTAATCCAGATAAAAATATTAAACTGGCTACTTATGCGTCTAGGTGTATAGAGAATGAAATTTTAATGTATTTAAGAAGAAATAATAAAACAAGATTAGAAGTATCAATAGATGAACCATTAAATGTGGATTGGGATGGAAATGAATTATTACTTTCCGATATTTTAGGAACAGAAGAAGATGCAGTCTCTAAGAATATGGAAGATGAAGTTGATAAGCGTCTTTTAAATCGAGCTTTAACGAAATTAACAGACAGGGAAAAAATGATTGTTCAGCTTCGATTTGGATTGAATACAGTAGATGGTACAGAACGAACACAAAAAGAGGTTGCTGATCTTTTAGGAATTTCTCAATCTTATATTTCAAGACTAGAAAAGAAAATTATGAAACGACTGAAAAAAGAGATGCTACGTCTAGAGGAATAAAAATTTTGGTTGATTATTTAAGCATAGAACAGTACAATAACAAATAGGAAACTATTTGGGAGGAAACTATGAAAGTAATGTTTATTGGAGCTGCCCATGAAGTTACAGGCAGTTGTCATTATTTAGAGGCTTGCGGGAAACATCTGCTTATTGATTGTGGAATGGAACAAGGAGCAGATGTCTATGAAAATCAGGATCTTCCCGTTCAGGCATCAGAAATCGACTATGTCTTACTAACACATGCTCATATTGATCATTCAGGACTGCTTCCACTGTTATATAGTCATGGCTTTCGTGGGACAGTACTTACTACTCCAGCTTCTTGTGATCTGTGTGATATTATGTTAAAAGATAGTGCTCATATTCAAATGTTTGAAGCTGAGTGGCGAAATCGTAAGGCAAAGCGTGCAGGAGAGCCGCCGTTTGTTCCATTATATGAAATGAAGGATGCCGAAGGAGTATTAAAATTATTTCAGGCTTGTCCATACGAACAGCCTTATTTTTTAACAGAAGGAATTTCAGTTCGTTTTTCGGATGTTGGTCATCTTTTGGGCTCTGCGAGTATTGAACTGACAGTAGAGGAAAATGACGTTCGAAAAGTGATTGTATTTTCAGGGGATATTGGGAATATCAATCAACCTTTAATTAAAGATCCCACCTATTTAGAAGGTGCAGATTATGTAATTATGGAATCCACTTATGGAGATCGTATTCACAAAGAATCAAAAGATTATACATTAGAACTGGCAAAAATTATTCAAGAAACATTTGATAAAGGCGGAAATGTGGTAATTCCATCATTTGCGGTAGGAAGAACACAAGAAATTCTCTACTTTTTACGAAAGATAAAACAGGAGGGACTTCTTTCAAGATATCCTCAGTTTGAGGTCTATGTAGATAGTCCATTAGCGATTGAGGCTACACAGATATTCCATAAAAATATGGCAGCATGTTTTGACGAAGAAGCAATGGAATTAGTTAATCGTGGAATTAATCCTATTTCTTTTGAAGGATTAAAAGTGACTGTAACCAGTGAAGAATCAAAACAGATCAATACTAATCAAATTCCAAAAGTCATTCTTTCTGCTTCTGGTATGTGTGAAGCAGGAAGAATTAGACATCATTTAAAACATAATCTCTGGAGAGAAGAGTGTACAATTTTATTTGTAGGATATCAGGCAGTCGGAACATTAGGGCGTTCTATTTTAGATGGTGTAAAACAAGTTAAATTATTTGGAGAAATAATTGACGTCAAAGCAAGGATTGAGAAATTAGATGGTATCAGCGGACATGCAGATAGAGAGGGATTGATCCGTTGGCTTTTAGCATTTTCTCCAAAGCCAGAGAGGGTATTTATTGTACATGGAGAAGATAAAGTATGTGATATGTTTGCACAAAGTTTACAAGAAGAATATCAATTTTGTACAACAGCTCCATATTCAGGAGATTGCTATAATTTACTAACAAATAAAAAGATAAAATCAGGACTTATTGTTAAAAAACAAGCAAGAAAAATACAAAATAGTGTTTTTGCAAGATTACTTGCTGCTGGTGGTCGTTTAATGGCAGTAATTAAACATAATGAGGGAGGAGCAAATAAAGATCTTGCAAAATTTGCAGATCAAATTAATGCTCTATGTGATAAATGGGATCGATAAAAGAATAAAAGATAGAAAACTGTTCGATACTTTTTAAGTTCTATCGAACAGTTTTCTATTGGAAATAATTGCATTACATATAAAAGGAATAAAGAATGAAAATTCCGTAAATCATTTACTGTGCAAGTAAATGATTCGGAGGTAATTGTATGGCTCTTTATAAGGTTGAAATATGCGGAGTAAATACATCAAAACTGCCGCTGTTAACCACACAGGAAAAGGCAGAATTGTTTGACAAGATAAGACAGGGGGATAAAGAGGCCAGAGAATTATACATCAAGGGCAATCTGCGTTTAGTTTTAAGTATTATACAACGTTTTTCTGGAAGCAATGAAAATGTGGATGACCTGTTTCAAATCGGCTGTATTGGCTTAATGAAAGCAATTGATAATTTTGATATATCCCAAGGAGTAAAATTTTCTACCTATGCAGTTCCAATGATTATTGGAGAAATTCGAAGATATCTAAGAGATAATAATGCAATCCGAGTTTCTAGATCTCTTCGAGATACAGCTTATAAGGCAATTTATGCAAAAGAGGCTCTGATGAAACAGACAAATAAAGAGCCTTCTGTAGAAGAAATTGCAAAAGAAATTGGAATTTCAGCTGAAGAAATTGTCGGAGCACTTGACGCCATTCAAAGTCCAGTATCTCTTTATGAACCAGTTTATTCAGAGGGAGGAGATACTTTATATATTATGGATCAAGTAAGCGATAAAAAGAGTAAAGAAGAAAATTGGGTGGAAGAGATCTCGTTAAAAGAGGCTATGGCAAGACTTTCTCCAAGAGAAAATAATATTATCAATCTGAGATTTTTTCAGGGAAAAACACAAATGGAAGTAGCAGAAGAAATTCATATTTCTCAGGCTCAAGTAAGCCGTCTGGAAAAAAGTGCTCTAAAATGTATGAAAAATTATCTGAAAGAAAAGTAATCTTGACTTCAAATATTATCCTTGACCATCAAATGTAAAAATGCTATAATACAATCTTCGATAGAACCTTTCATAATTTGCAACTTGAGGAATGGCAAAATGTCCATTCCTCTCCTTACGATGTATAAGAAAAAATACATAAAAATAAGCATGACACAGACAGTAAAGGGGATGAGTGGATTGCGATAAAGATAGAAAATAGAAACAAAAATTTTTTTGTGCTGACAAAATGTCGGAAAGGAAAGAAAAAATGTTTCTTTTATATGTTGTTTTCTGGATTATATTAAATGGGAAAATCACATTGGAAATTATCCTATTTGGTTTTGGTATTGCTGCAGCATTATATTGGTTTATTTGTAAGTATATGAATTATAATCCTAAGACGGATCTTAAAATCTTAAAAAATTTAATTTTTGGACTTGGTTATATAGGAGTTCTTATTTGGGAAATTGTAAAGGCAAATCTTGTAGTTATCAAACTAATTTATACACAAAAATACGAAGTAGAACCTGTTGTAGTAACATTTCGTACTGATTTAAAATCCGAAACGGCACGTTTTGTATTGGCAAATTCTATTACTTTAACTCCCGGGACAATTACAGTGACAATGGAAGGGAATGAATTTTGCGTTCACTGTCTGGATCGGGAGATGGCAGATGGATTAAAAGATTCTATTTTTGTTCATCTACTAAGAAAGATGGAAGCCTGAAAGGAGAATACCATGTGGGAAAATGCAAGCAGTCTGTTGCTCAAAGGGGCAGTGATTGTTTTAGCACTACTGATTATATGCTGTTTGATTCGGGTGATTCGTGGACCAAAGATTGTAGATCGGATTATTGCTGTCAATATGATTGGAACAATGACCATTATAATTATTGCAATTTTATCTGTACTTATGAAAGAAAGTTATTTGTTAGATGTTAGTTTAATTTATGCAATGATTAGCTTCTTAGCTGTTGTAGTGCTCTCAAAAGTATATTTAGGTGTTTATCGAGAGCGAATGGAAAAGAAAAAAAAGGAGGATGAAAACCATGTTTGATTTCATTCAACTAATTGTGGCTGCTATTTTTCTTCTATCAGGGCTTTTTATATCAATAAGTGCTACTTTTGGTATTTTTAAATTTACTTCTCCACTAAAACGAATTCATTCAGCAGCAATGGGAGATACATTAGGAATCTCATTATGCTTTTTAGGGTTGATTGTTTTATCCGGATTTCATTTTTCAAGCTTAAAACTTTTTTTAATTTTAATCTTTCTTTGGTTTGCAAGTCCAGTATCTAGTCACTTACTGACAAGATTAGAACTTACAATAGATGAAGATGCTAAAAAGGAATGTGAGGTGATGAAACAATGAATTTTCTAATATTGATTTTATTGGGATTTTTAATTGTTTGTGCACTCTCTGTCTGTTTAAATAAAAATCTACTCACTTCTATTGTAATTTTTATGTCTTATAGTGTAATTATGTGTATCATCTGGATTGTATTAGAATCACCAGATCTTGCAATTACAGAAGCAGCAGTCGGTGCAGGGGTCACCAGTGTACTATTTTTTATTACCTTAAAAAAGATTCATGCAATGAAGGAGGAATCTGACGATGAAAATAAACCCCAAATATGAAACTTCAAAATGGAGAAAGTTTGAACGTTGGGTAGATGGAGATTCGATTCCTACTGAAGCTGAAATCGAAGAAAAATTAGAAAATACCACAAATTTAAAAAATGGTTCAAAAAAAGGAAACAATAAGAAAAAGGAAGATTTACAGGAAGTAGAAGAAACAGATTTAGAAGATGTTCTTGCTGCATATAGACAACAGGAAATGAACCATTTTTACACCCAATATAAAAATTGGCCAAAGACAAAAGGACTCCGTTTGTTTAAGCGTGTTTATAATTTAATTGCAATTATAGTATGTGTCAGTATGATTTTAGTACTTTTAACAGTTGTTTCTTATTTACCGAAATTTGGAGATGTAGCTAATCCAGCAAATAATGAGGTTACAAAGCGTTATATTGAAAATGGGTTAGAGGAAACAGGAGCAGTTAATATTGTAGCAGGTATGATCTTAGATTATCGTGCATTTGATACATTAGGAGAATCGCATGTACTTTTTATCGCTGCTTGTTGTGTTTTGATTTTGCTTCGAATTGATTATGGAAAAGATGGAAAGCCAACCAGTGAAAAAATTGCAGAAGAAGAAAACGATCGTAATTATGAACCTAAAAATGATAAAATTCTACAAAAGACAGCATTTGTCTTAGTTCCACCAATTATTCTTTTTGGTATTTATATTATATTAAATGGACATTTATCGCCTGGAGGGGGATTTTCTGGAGGTGCTATTATTGGTGCTGGATTGATTCTTTATCTCAATGCTTTTGGATTTAAAAAAACACAACGCTTTCTTTCTTATCGTTTATTTCAAAAAGTGACTCTAGTAGCTTTATTATTTTATTCAGCAGCAAAGACATATTCTTTTTATACAGGGGCAAATCATTTAAAAAATATGATTCCAAAGGGAACTGCGGGAAACATTTTAAGTAGTGGTCTGATTTTGCCACTAAATATTTGTGTAGGTATGGTGGTTGCCTGTACTATGTACAGTTTTTACTGTATGTTCCGAAAAGGAGGAATGTAGATTATGGGACATAATCTCATTGCGAATTATTACGAACTGGCAGCAGTAGTATTATTTGGTATTGGATTTACTACACTGCTTCTTCACAAAAATATTATAAAAAAAATTATGGGTTTTAATATAATGGATACAGCAGTCTATCTCTTTCTTGCTGCAAAAGGATTTATTGCAGGTAGAACGGCTCCCATTGTAGTAGATGGAATTCAAGAAACAACAGCATATATTAATCCAATTCCAAGTGGACTGGTTTTAACAGGTATTGTGGTATCTGTCAGTGTAACAGCGTTGATGCTTTCGCTGACTATTCGTCTATTTCGCAGATATCATACTCTAGATATTGATGAAATTGCAATGTTAGCGAAAAAGGAGGACGTAAAATGAATTTCGTTCAAAATTTTCCATTTTTCAATATCATCATGTGTCTAGCATGTGGGGTTATTTCCTCTGTCCTTTCTGCAAAGACAGCAAGAAAATTATCGATTGGATTAATTAGTATAGTGGCTATTATGTCGGCATGTGTTTTAGGATTTACATTAGAAACAAAACAAAGTTATATTTATATGATGGGACATTTTCCAGCTCCTTGGGGGAATGAAATTCGAATAGGTGTCCTAGAGGCAGCAATGGCATTATTTTTTTGTATTATTATGCTTTGTTCCATTGTTGGAGGACTAGAACATATTTTACAAGATGTACAACAACAAAAACAAAACTTATATTTTACAATGATTAACTTAATGTTAAGCTCACTACTTGCACTTATTTATACAAATGACTTATTTACTGCTTATGTATTTATTGAAATTAATACAATAGCAGCATGTGCCTTGATTATGATTCGAGATAACGGACACTGTTTAGTAGCAGCAATGAAATATATGATTATGAGTTTAATTGGTTCTGGATTAATTTTGATTAGTATTTCTATGCTCTACGATTTGACAGGACATCTTTTAATGTCTAATATCAAACAGGCAGTTGCAGAAATTAGTGCAACAGGTGAATATGCCATTCCAATGACAATTATTATTGCGTTTCTTTGTATTGGTTTAGCAGTTAAAAGTGCTCTTTTTCCATTTCACTCATGGTTGCCAGATGCCTATGGATATGCGACTGCTTCTTCTAGTGCAATTTTATCGAGTTTAGTTTCTAAGGGATATATATTCCTTTTGATTAAAATTTTTTATCGTGTTATTGGAATAGAAGTCATAAGAGATCATAAAATCGATAATATTTTATTTGTTTTTGCAGTCAGTGGAATGTTAATTGGATCCATTTGTGCTATGAGAGAACATGATATAAGAAGATTGATTGCCTATTCTTCTGTTGCACAAATTGGATATATTTATATGGGGATTGGATTGGGAACACAAGGGGCAATGATTGCGGCACTCTTTCATATTATGTCTCATGCTGCGACAAAATCTATGTTGTTTATTGCAGCGGCAGGATTATCAGAAGTATCTGGAAATAGCAAAGACTTTACGGATCTAAAAGGTTCGGGATATCGTAATAAAATTGCGGGAGCAGCTTTTACTGTAGGAGCATTATCTATGGTTGGAATTCCTTTATTAGCAGGATTTACTTCTAAAGTTTATTTTGCAGTTGCTGCTGTAGATGCAGAACCAACAAAAATGGAAACAGCAATGATTATTTTGGCAATTAGTACAATTTTAAATGCAGCTTATTTTATCCGTTCTATTATTTCAATTTATACTCCTAGAAATACAAAATATAATAATCCATCGTATCGACCAACAAAAACAATGACAGCCGCTCTAATATTGTTTATTATATTGAATTTCTTTTTGGGAATTGGATCGAATTTAATCTATCGTTTAATCGAATCTGGGATTTCGATGTTTGCGTAAAAGGGGGGAAAAAGATGTTGGAAGGAGAAATAATCCTATTATGGCCAATTCTTTTGCCACTTGTGGCAGGAGCAATTCTGCCGTTTATCAAAAGTTTTCAAAATAGACGTATTTGTAATTGGTTTGTTGGTAGTATTGTAGTAATTACATTTGGATTTGTTTTGACAGCCGCTTTTGGTACACAAAAAACACTTATTATTTGGAACTTAACAAAGGATATTCCAATTTATTTAAAGTTAGATGCAGTTGGAAAATTATTTTATGTTTTAACTGCCTTAATGTGGATTCCCGTATCTTTTTATTCCTTTGAGTATATGAAACATGAAGAGAGGGAAGTAAGATATTATAGCTTTTTTTTACTTACTTTAGCAGTATTATTAGGTATTAGTAGTGCTGGAAACTTAATTACAATGTATTTATTTTATGAAGGAATGTCATTGTCAACTCTTGGGCTCATTATTCACAATCAATCGAAAGAAGCAGTTGCAGCAGGGCATAAACATATTTTTTATTCTATTGGGGGAGCATTACTTGGCTTGTTTGGATTCTTTTTTGTATATAATTATGGGACAACTTTAGAATTTCTTCCGGGTGGAGTATTAGATCCAATAAAAATATCAGGACAAGAACCTTTATTGTTGATAGTATTCTTTTTTATGATTATAGGATTTGGTTCAAAAGCAGGAATGTTTCCACTACATGGTTGGCTTTCAGCAGCACATCCAGTAGCACCAGCACCAGCGTCCGCAGTATTATCAGGTAATATTACTAAGATGGGGGTACTTGCAATTATCAGGATAGTATATTATATTGCAGGAGTATCTTTTTTACGTGAAACATGGGTACAATATGCGTTAATTACATTTACATTAATTACAGTTTTTATGGGTTCGATGTTAGCATATAAGGAAAGAGAGTTAAAAAAGCGACTTGCTTATTCAACAGTTAGTCAGGTATCCTATGTTTTATTTGGCATATCTTTAATGAATCCAATTGGTCTATTAGGTGCACTGCTTCATGTAGTGTATCATTCCATTGTAAAGAATACACTATTTTTAACAGCAGGAACATTTATTTATCAGACAGGAAAACGTATGGTTATTCAATTAAAAGGAATAGGAAAACAGATGCCAATAACTCTTTGGTGTTTTACTTTAGTTTCTATTACTTTAGTTGGAATTCCTCCAACAAGTGGTTTTGTAAGTAAATGGTACTTAGCTTCTGGAGCAATTGAACAAAGGATTCCTTATATTTGGTGGTTTGGACCAGTTATTTTATTAATCAGTGCTTTATTGACTGCAGGATATCTACTTTCTATTACAGTAAAGGGATTTTTCCCAGAGAAAGAAGAGGAAAAATTAAAAGAAAGCTCACTCATGACAATCCCAATATTATGTCTTACAGTAGTAGCTATTTTGTTAGGAATGTTTCCTAATTATCTGATTGATTATATTAACCGTGCGATTACTATAATATTTTGTTAAAGTACGAATAAGAAGGGAGATAAACATGATCTTAACTTTATTATTTGTTCCGATTGTATTGCCTCTTATTCTGGGTACACTTCTTCCTCTGTTTCATTTTACACAACGAAAGTTTCGCTGTATTTATGTAGAGTCGGCGGTTATATTGACTTCTGTTATTACATGGATATTATTATTTATACAGCCAGAGGGAAAATTTCAAGCTATTAATTTAGCTGGAATTTTGGAAGTATCTTTTCATATAGATGGTGCAGCAATGATTTTTGCTGGATTGGTTTCAATTCTTTGGCCATTTGCTACATTATATGCGTTTGAATATATGGAACATGAAGGTGGAGAAAATAGATTTTTTGCCTTTTATATTATGACATATGGAATTACACTTGGAATTGCTTTTGCTGCCAATTTAATGACAATGTATATGTTTTACGAAGCGTTGACTTTAGTGACACTGCCACTGGTTATGCACAAGATGGATCGAAGTGCTATTTTAGCAGGAAGAAAATATGTATTTTATTCGATTGGAGGAGCTGCTTTTGCCTTTATTGGATTTATTTTTATTATGCACTATGGAACAACAATCGATTTTTCTTATGGAGGAGTATTAGATCTTGTTAAAGTTGGAGATAAAGCTAATCTACTTCGAATGGTCTATGTCTTAGCTGTTTTAGGATTTGGAGTAAAGGCAGCAATTTTTCCGTTTCATGGATGGCTTCCAACTGCTTCTATTGCACCAACTCCTGTAACTGCCTTATTACATGCAGTTGCTGTAGTAAAAGCAGGAGCTTTTGCAATTATTCGAATCACATACTATAGTTTTGGAACTTCTTTTTTACGTGGAACTTGGGCACAGATAACAGTACTTTCCTTTGTCGGAGCAACTATACTTTACTGTTCTTCTAAAGCTGTGAAAGAACAACATCTTAAACGCCGTTTGGCATATTCCACCTCAAGTAATCTTTCCTATATACTTTTTGGTGCACTAATTATGACACCAGCTGGTCTTGTGGGAAGTTTTTCCCATATGTTATTTCATGCAATAATGAAGATTACCCTATTTTTTGCTGTAGGAGCAATTCTTTGTAAAACTAAGAAGGAATATATTTACGAGATTGATGGGATAGGAAAGCAAATGCCTGTTATAATGAGCTGTTTTACGATTGCAGCATTATCATTGATGGGAATGCCACCACTAGCAGGATTTATCAGTAAATGGAATCTAGGAACAGCGGCAATAGCAGAAGGAGGAATTACAACAAAAATTGTAGCCGGAATTTTAATCTATTCTGCATTTTTAACAGCAATTTATTTAATTACAATTATAATTAGGACCTATTTCCCAAAGGAGAAAAAAGAAACCGAACAGACAAAAGAAAACTTTGATCCTAGTTGGAAAATGAAGATTCCAATGATAATATTTGCTGTTGCAATTCTTTTTCTTGGTTTTAATTCTAAAACACTCATTGCGTTTTTAGAACAAGTAGCAGCAGGAAAATTATAATACCAGTATAAAGAAAGAGGGTGTTTCAAATAGAAGGTGATATTTTACTTTTTATGCTTATACTACTGCCAGCAATAGCAGCATTCATTTGTTTTTATATTGGTCGTTTTCAAACTACGATCAGAGATTATTGTGTTTGGGGTACTGTGATAATAGAATTTTTACTCTCCTTAATTACAATAATTTTTTGGAGTTCAAAGAAAAGTCTTTATTTTTCAATTCCAAACTTTGGTATCAATGGATTATATCTTGAAATGGATGGTTTTCGTGCTCTTTATTGTACGATTGCTTCTTTTATGTGGATGTGTGCAGGAATCTTTTCTAAAGAATATTTGAACCATCATCACAAAAAAAATCGATATTACTTATTTTTATTACTTACTCTTTTTGCAACACAAGGAGTTTTTCTATCAACAGATTTAATAACTACTTTTGTCTTTTTTGAAATTATGTCTTTTACTTCATACGTTTGGGTAGTTCAAGAGGAAACAAAAGAGGCTCTAAAGGCAGGAGAAACTTATTTGGCAATTGCTGTGATCAGTGGATTAGTATTGTTAATGGGATTATTTTTATTATATACACAAACAGGTACACTAAAGATGGATAAGTTATTGTCTGCTTGTCGTATGGCAAAAGAACCAAGACTTATCTATATTGCAAGCTTTTGTCTTCTATTTGGCTTTGGAGCAAAAGCAGGAATGTTTCCACTTCATATTTGGTTACCTAAAGCACATCCTGTTGCACCCGCACCTGCATCTGCTTTACTTTCAGGAATTTTAACTAAAGCAGGAGTATTTGGAATTTTAGTAACTGGAAGTAATATTTTACTACATGATTCTCTTTGGGGAAAGGTTGTCTTACTACTTGGAACAATAACAATGGTACTTGGAGCAATTTATGCCCTATGTTCTATTAATTTAAAACGAACGCTTGCCTGTTCTTCTATGTCACAAATTGGTTTTATTTTAGTAGGTACAGGAATTTCTAGTATTTTAGGAGAAGAAAATCAATTAGCAGTACGCGGAACAATACTTCACATGGTAAATCATTCTCTATTAAAATTAGTACTTTTTCTTGCAGCAGGTGTAATTTATATGAATCTGCATGAATTAGATTTAAATAAGATAAGAGGATTTGGAAAAGATAAACCGTTTCTAAAAGTAGCCTTTTTATTTGGTGCTTTGGGAATTAGTGGTGTTCCATTTTTTAATGGATATATCAGTAAATCCTTATTACATGAGGCAATTATAGAAACAATATCTCTTGCTAAAACGGATATAGCAATCTTTCGCATAGTTGAAGTGCTGTTTTTAATTTCCGGTGGATTGACAACAGCTTATATGACAAAACTTTATGTGGCAATTTTTGTAGAAGGTAATATAGACAAAAAGAAAAAACATTCTACTCGCTATATGAATTTACCATCTACACTTGTACTTCTTATTCCAACAAGTCTTTTATTCCTATTTGGAACATTTCCATCTATTTTTATGGATCGTATTGCAGATATGGGTCAGAATTTTTTAAAGGTACAAGAAAAAATAAGAGTTTCATATTTTAGCTTTGAAAACTTAAAAGGTGCAATCATTTCACTTGGAATTGGTGCACTTGTCTATTTATTTATAGTAAGAAAGCTCTTAATGCGTACAGATAAAAATGGAGTACATTGTTATATTAGTCCTGTTTGCAGATTGGATTTAGAAAATGGAATATATCGTCCTATCATAGAATTTTTTCTTCCAACAGCAGCAGGAGCAGTATGTAGAGGATTCGATCGAATTCCAGATAGAATTATTTTATTTTTAAGAAAAACGATTTATAGACATTCAAGACCTAAAAAGAAACTCAGTGCCAGAAAAGAAGCATATATTATTGGTATGATTTTAAATGAATGTGCACATATATTAAATAAAACTCTTTTACGTAAACATCCAATAAAAAGAAATTCTTTTGTTGGGCTTGTAGAAGCAGGAGAAAAAACAGCAGGACAGACAGGCAGATTAATTATTAAAAGTGTTTCTTTTGGACTTATGTTGTTTTCAATTGGACTTATTATTACTTTATTTTATTTACTGTTTTTTGTATAATAATTCTGGTAAAATAATGAAAAATTATTAAAATCAGGAATAATTCCTCTATGTTTGTACTATACTTTATCATAAGTTAAATTTATAGAACTTTATTTATGTTTATGGAGGAATGATTATGGCAAGAGGAAAAGCAAGAACTACAGAAGAACGAATTAGTATTATATCTGCTGCATTATTAAAAGCCAAAAATAAAGTATTAGAACTTCAGAAAGAGTATGAAGAATTATTAGAAGAACAGCGTTTAGAAAAGGCAAATCAGATTCTTGAACTATCAAATCGGACAGGTCTTTCTACAGATGAAATTGAAGAGATTGTCAAAAATTACGTCAATGAAAATCCACCTAGTGTTTTAGAACAGACAGAGTAGATATAAAAAAAGGAAAGTGTGTAAAATATCTCTTTACACACTTTCCCTTTTTTATATCGTATATGGAAATATTTTTATATCATGATAATTTGCTGAAAAAAAGATATACTCCCCTATTTTCTTTTGACAGGGTAGTTGAACAATTTCGATCATTTCAATCCAATCAATATCAAAGCGTAAAAAATAAACGTCACTATCTATATCTTCACAAATACCCTTAAAAGTTATAGTATCACCACTTAGATATATCGATGGTTTTAATTTTTTGTTCTGTTTCATTTCTAGTTGAGTAAGCGAATAAATAGTTAATTCGATATGATACAGTTCTTCTATAACAGGAGGTTGTGCATAGATCCATATTCCTTTTAAAGATCCGATAGAAGTATTTCCAGTAACGATTATTAAATTAGACTCGTATTCAATTTTATTTATAATAAAGCGCATAAAATATTTGCTCCTTTTTTAATAAGTATAATTTATTGTTTTTATAATATCAACTACAAATATAGATTTTTCATAATTGTATAGAGTATGTATAAATACTTTAATAAAAACCTGTCAAAAAGAAATTTTTAAACTCATTTAATATAATTATCCTTGCTTTTTCACAAATCTATATTTATAATAAAATTATCAAATAAAATAGGAGATGATACTTCTATGAAAGGAAATTATAAAATCTCAGACGAAACAAAAATAAAATTAATAGATCCTTTTCTTAAAACCTTAAAACAAGAATCAACACAGAAAGATTATCTACTTTCTATTGAATCTTTTGCAAATTTAACTCAAAAAAATCTCTTAAAAATAACATCAAAGGATGCACAACTTTGGAAAAAACACTTAGAAGAAAAAGCAGAGAATAAAACTTTAAAATATAGCACTGCACTAAAAAAATTTAGACATTTATCTAGTCTTTATCACTATGCAGCACGTAATAATATAGCAAAAAATCCATTTACCCAAGTGACTATGGAAGAAGCAGAACCTGTAATTCGTTATGTAAAATTGCCATCTATTACAGAAATCGATTCTGTTTTAACACTATTAAAAAGCAAACAGGACTTTTCTTTATTACTTACAGTTTTACTATCTTTTAAATGTATGATGACAATTTCAGAGATTTGTAATTTGAAATTGTCAGATTTTTTTCAAACTGCAGATGGAGATTACTATTTTCATATCCGACCAGAGAATACTTGGACAGAAGCAAGATATTGCTATTTACCCGAAGATGTTGCAAAAATTGTTTTTCAAATGTTTCCTTCCGATAGTGCTCAAGCAACAGATCCTTATTTAATCTCAAATAGAAAGGGAGGAAAACCCTGTCAGCAGACTCTAAGAAAACGGTTAGAACGACTTTGTATAAGAAATCAAATGACATTTCATTCTTTTAATGATTATCGAAATGCAGGAATTGCTCTCGCTTATTCTAACTCTGGAAATGTCAGACTGATTGCAAGTTCTATTGGTTTAAGAACGAATGCACATATTAATCGACTGTCTTCTTTAAAATTAGAACAATTAGATGCAGCAAATTATATCAATGTATTTGTAAAAAATTTATAATAAACAAACAAGAAAGGGGAAATGCTGCATGAGGATTCTACTTATTGGAGGAACTGGAACGATTAGTATGGCAATTACCAAAAAACTTTTTCAAGAAAAGAAACACGAGATTTATTTATTAAATCGTGGAAATCGTATAAAAGAATTGCCAGAAGGTATTATATCTATCATTTGCGATATAGAAAGAGAAGAAGCTGTTAAACAAGCTCTCTTTGGAATTCATTTTGACGTGGTAGTTGATTTTATTGCATTTACCCCAAACCAGCTAGAACGAGATTATCGACTTTTTTATGGAAAAACAGATCAATTTATTTTTATTAGTTCAGCATCTGCTTATCAAAAACCTCCGAAAGACTTTCAAATTACAGAAGATACTCCTCTTGACAATCCATACTGGGAATATTCCAGAAATAAAATTGTCTGTGAGGAATTTTTAATGAAAAAGTATCATGAAGAGGGATTTCCAGTTACTATTGTACGTCCAAGCCATACATATGACGAACGACGTATACCACTTGGTGTTCATGGAAAGAATGGTAGTTATTCAGTGATTCATCGTATGTTATGCGAAAAACCAGTCATTATTCATGGAGATGGAACTTCTCTTTGGGTTATGACACATAGTAGCGATTTTGCAGAGGCATTTGTTGGGTTACTTGGAAATACAAAGGCGATTGGAGAAGCTGTACAAATTACAGGAGATGAAGTTTTAACATGGAATCAAATTTATCAAATTATTGCAGATGTGTTAGGAGTACCACTACATCCTTATTATGTTGCATCTGAATTTTTAGATCGCTGTGGATTTTATGATTTTAAAGGTTCTTTATTAGGCGATAAATCAAATAGTGTACTCTTTGAAAATACAAAACTAAAACGTTTAGTACCTGAATTTAAACAAAAGATTTACTTTAAGAATGGGATTCAAAATGCAGTTCAGTATATATTAACACATCCAGAATATCAAATAAAAGATCCAAAATTTGATTTCTGGTGTGATGAAGTAATTCGACAATTAGATCGGACGGCTGAATCAATTTTAAAGGCAACTGCAAAATAGAAAGGAAAATGATATGAAGAAAAATGATATAAGTGAACTTATTTTTTATAATGGAAATATTCTTACTATGGAAGAAGAAAAGCAAAATCCTTCGGCAGTTTATATTAAAGATGGAATAATTCAAACGGTTGGAACAAAAGAAGAGGTAATGGCAGCTGCTGTTACTAGTCCAAATGGAGCAGAAGTTATTGATTTAGATGGAAGAACATTAATGCCATCTTTTATTGATTCTCATGGACATTTTACAGGATATGCAAATTCTATCTTACAAGTTCCCTTAGAAGAAGCTACAACATTAGAAGAGATTTCTTCTAGGATTTCTAATTATATCAAAAGCAATCATATTCAACCTGGAACTTGGGTGATCGGAAAAGGATATGATCAAAATATTCTTCCTCAAAAGCGTCATCCATCAAAAGAAGTATTAGACACAGCAGCTCCAAATCATCCAGTAGTCATTCAGCATAATTCCAGTCATATGGGAGTATTGAATAGTCTTGCTTTATCAAAATTAAATCTTACTGTGGAATCTTCATGTCCACAGGGAGGAAGAATAGAAATAAAAGATGGAGAACTAACAGGATATTTAGAAGAAGCTGCTTTCACTTCTTATCTTCAAAAAGTTCCAATGCCATCTATTGAGGATTTAATGAATTCTTATGTAAAGATTCAAGATCGATATGCTGCTTTTGGAATTACAACTGTACAAGAAGGACTGATGCCAGATGCACTTGGCAGACTATATCAGAAATTATTAGATCAAAAACTCCTAAAATTAGATGTTGTTGGTTATGCAGATTGTGAAAAGGGACAAGCATTATTCCAACAATTTTCTGAACAGGAATATGACAGACATTTTCGACTAGGTGGGTATAAGACTTTTTTAGATGGTTCTCCACAAGGCCGTACTGCTTGGATGAGAAAACCATATGCTGGTTCTAATGATAAATATTGTGCTTATCCAACTATTACAAAAGAAAAACTTTATAAACAAGTCCTTCGTGCCTATGAGGAAGGAAGACAAATTTTAGCACATTGTAATGGAGATGCTGCTGCAGAACTCTACTTAAATGTATTAAAAGAAGTTCAATCAGAAAAGAAGGATACAATAAAAGATATTCGACCAGTTATGATCCATGCACAGCTTCTTGGAAAAGATCAAATTCCTATGGTGAAAGAATGTGATGTAATTCTTTCTTTTTTTGCAGCGCATGTCTACCATTGGGGAGATGTTCATATTGAAAACTTTGGAATGGAAAGAGCATCTGGCATCAGTCCGGCAGGTTCTGCAAAAAAAGCAGGAATTTGTTATACTTTTCATCAAGATGCACCAGTAATTGAGCCAAATATGTTAGAAACAATTTGGTGTGCTACAAATCGAATCACCAAACGAGGTATATTATTAGGAGAAGACGAAAGAGTTAGTGTATTAGATGCTTTAAAGGCAGTTACAATCCATGCAGCAAGACAATATTTTGAAGAAAAAGAAAAGGGAAGTATAAAAGCTGGAAAGCGAGCAGATTTTATTTTATTAGATCAAAATCCATTAGAAACTCCAAAAGAAGATCTTAGAAAGATACAGGTCTTAGAAACTTACAAAGATGGAGTAAAAATCTATTAGAGGAAATTTAGTATAGATTTTAAAGCAGATTTATGTTAAGATAAAACAACTTAATTAAAAAACACAGAAAAGAGGTTAAGTATGTATTCCTTTGATGAAATCAAAACATTTGATCCAGAATTAGCAAAAAGTATGGAAGACGAAATTCATCGTCAGAACAGTCATATTGAATTAATTGCTTCAGAAAATTTTGTGAGTAAGGCAGTCATGACAACAATGGGAAGTCCACTGACTAATAAATATGCAGAAGGTTATCCAGCAAAAAGATATTATGGAGGTTGTGAATTTGTTGATGTTGCAGAATGTTTAGCTATTGAGCGTGCAAAACAATTATTTGGTTGTACGTATGCCAATGTGCAACCTCACTCTGGTGCTCAGGCAAATATGGCAGTCTTTTTTGCTCTACTTGAGCCGGGAGATACTGTGATGGGAATGAATTTGGCACATGGTGGACATTTAACACATGGCAGCCCAGTTAATTTTTCTGGAAACTATTTTAAGATTGTTCCGTATGGAGTAAATGAAAATGGATTTTTAGATTATGATGAAATTGAGCAGATAGCAAAACAATGTAGTCCAAAGTTAATTATTGCAGGAGCAAGTGCCTATGCCAGATCGATTGATTTTAAACGATTTCGTCAAATTGCAGATGAAGTTGGGGCATATCTTATGGTTGATATGGCACATATTGCAGGACTTGTGGCAGCAGGAGTTCATGAAAGTCCTATTCCATATGCTCATGTTACAACTACTACAACACACAAAACACTGCGAGGACCAAGAGGTGGAATGATTCTTTCAAGTGAAGAATTTGCTACAGAGCATAAATTAAATAAGGCAGTTTTTCCAGGAATTCAAGGCGGACCATTGATGCACGTAATTGCAGCAAAAGCAGTCTGTTTTAAAGAAGCATTATCCTCAGAATTTAAAGAATATGCAAAACAAATTATAGAAAATGCCAAAGCCTTATGTAAAAAATTACAAGACAGAGGATTTCAAATTGTTTCTGGAGGAACAGACAATCATTTGATGCTTGTAGATCTACAAAATATGCAAATTACAGGAAAAGAGGCAGAACATCTGTTAGATGAAGCAAATATTACTTGCAATAAAAATACAGTTCCAAATGATCCTACTTCACCATTTGTAACCAGTGGAATACGATTAGGAACTCCTGCGGTGACAACTAGAGGTTTTTCAAAAGAAGATATGGAAATAATTGCAGAAGCAATTTCTATTGTATTAAAAGATCGTGATTTAGAACATGCAAAAACTTTAGTGGCATCTTTAACAGCGGCTCATCCACTGCCATATTAAATAAAATAAAGCATCTCGGCTTATGAATTTGTATTATTTTGGGTATACTTCCAATAAAACCAAATAGCCGAGGTGTTTAAAATGGAAGAACTACATGGAAGTTTTGACGAAAAAATAGCTTATTTAAAAGAACAATTACGTGCAGATGAAAATTTTGATATTATATATCGTTGCTTTTTAATTGGAAATCGGTCAGCTTGTGTCTATTTTATTGATGGTTTAGTAAAAGATGAAATTATGCAAAAACTTTTACAATATTTTGGAGATACTAAACCAGAAGATGTTCCAGAAGATGCCTATGAAATGCTCAAAAAACATCTTCCCTATATTGAGGTAGATAAATTTACAAAAGTAGAGGATATTCTAAAGAATATTTTATCAGGTGTGCCATGTCTTATAATCGATGGATATAAAGAAGTAATTGCTATTGACTGTCGAACATATCCTGCAAGAAGTGTAAGTGAGCCAGAAAAAGATAAAGCTATGCGTGGGTCTAAAGATGGTTTTGTAGAAACAGTTGTATTCAATACAGCACTGATTCGCCGTAGAATTCGAAGTCCAAAGTTAATTATGAAGATGATGGAAGCAGGCAAAAGTTCAAAAACAGATATCGTTGTCTGTTATATGCAGGATCGTGTGAACCAAAAGTTATTAGATACGATTACAAAAAAAATTGAGTCAATTCAAGTAGATTCTTTGACAATGAATCAAGAAAGTTTAGCAGAGTGTCTATATCGTCAAAAATGGTTAAATCCTTTTCCAAAATTTAAATATTCGGAACGTCCTGATACTGCTGCTGCCTGTATTTTAGAGGGAAATATTATAATTTTAGTGGATAATTCTCCTTCTGCTATGATTGTGCCTGCTTCCGTTTTTGATATTATTGAAGAAGCAGACGACTATTATTTTCCTCCTATTACAGGAACATATCTGCGTCTTTCTAGGTTTTTAATTAATATTGTAGCACTCATTTTAACTCCTACTTTTATCTTATTAACGGATCATCCAAATTGGATTCCAAACGGATTTGAATTTATTATGACAAAAGAACCTATGAATATTCCTTTAATCTGGCAATTTTTAATTTTGGAATTTGCAATAGATGGATTAAGATTGGCATCTTTAAGTACACCTAGTATGTTAAGTACACCACTTAGTGTTATGGCGGCTTTAGTAATTGGAGAATTTACAGTAAGTTCTGGATGGTTTAATGCAGAGGCAATGCTTTATATGGCATTTGTCGCTATTGCAAGTTATACCCAAGCAAGTTATGAACTTGGCTATGCACTAAAATTTATGCGAATCATTATTTTGATCTTAACTTCTCTTTTTGAATTATATGGGTATATTGGAGGAATTATATTAACTTGTCTCATGATTATCTGCAATAAAACAATAGATGGAAGAAGTTATATCTATCCATTGTTTCCGCTTAATTCCAAAAAATTATTACGTCGATTTTTTCGTGTAAGTCTGCCAAAAAGTGAAAATCAATAAAAAATTATGATATAATATAGAAATCAAAAAGGCAGGAATGTTTTCTTCTCCTGCCTTTCGAATATTTTTAATTAGTTCAGTTGATTAAGATAGAACAGAAATGAGGTTGTATGGGAAGCTTTGTTGAATTTCAAAAAGTTAAAAAAGTATATCAAACAGGAGAAGTAACGATAGAAGCACTACATGAAGTAAGTTTTGAAGTAGAAAAAGGAGAGTTTTGTGTTATTGTAGGTGCTTCTGGTGCAGGAAAAACTACCATTTTAAATATCCTTGGTGGAATGGATACCTTAACAGAGGGACAAGTTTTTTTAGATGGAAAAAATATTGGGCATATGAATAAAAAACAACTAACAGTCTACCGCCGATATGATATTGGTTTTGTATTCCAATTTTATAATCTTGTTCCAAATTTAACTGCCTTAGAGAATGTTGAATTAGCAGCACAGATCTGTAAAGATCCTCTTGATGCTTCTGCTGTATTAGAACAGGTAGGATTAAAAGAGAGAATAGCAAACTTTCCGGCACAATTATCGGGTGGAGAACAGCAAAGAGTTGCTATTGCCAGAGCACTTGCTAAAAATCCAAAATTGCTATTATGCGACGAGCCGACGGGAGCATTAGACTATAATACAGGCAAATCAGTATTAAAGCTGCTTCAAGATACCTGTCGTAAGATGGGTAAAACAGTTATTGTCATTACTCATAATCAAGCTCTGACTGCAATGGCAGATCGAGTGATTACTATAAAAAGTGGAACCGTATCCGATATGATACAAAATGATAAAATTGTAGATATTGAGCAAATTGAATGGTAGGAGTATTAAAATGAAATCGATGATAAGGAAAACTACAGTACGAGAGATTCGAAAAAGCTTCGGAAGATTCTTTGCTATTTTTGCCATTGTTGCTTTAGGAGTAGGTTTTTTTTCAGGCTTAAAGGTCAGTAAACAGACAATGCTACATACTGGAAACCATTATATTTCTGAACAAAATTTATTTGATTTTCGGTTGCTTTCCACCATTGGGTTTAATGAGGAAGAAGTAGAAGCATTTTCTAAACAAACAGATATCTTACAAGCATCTGGAGCATACACAACAGATATCTTATATCTAAATGAGGCAGGAAATGAAAGTGTATTAAAAGTACATTCTATAACTCCGAACATTAATGAGTTATCTTTAACTGCTGGAAGACTTCCAGAAACAGCACAAGAATGTATCGTAGATAATAAATTATTTTCAAAAGATAGTATTGGAACAAAAATTAAATTAAGTGATACGAATTCTGATGAAACGAAGGATTTCTTTTCCTTTCAGGAATATACAATTACAGGAATTGTTTCTTCTCCCTATTATATTAATTTTGAACGTGGCAATACCTCTATTGGAAATGGAAAAATCAGCGGTTTTGTCTATCTTTTACCAGAAGCCTTTCATAGTGAATATTATACCGAGGTTTTCTTAAAATTTAATCATTCTTATGAAATCTATTCAAAAGATTATAAAACTTATTTAGAAGAAAAAAAGACATTTTGGGAAGAGTTTTGTAAAACACAGGTACAAAAGCGTTATGATACTCTTTTAAAGGATGCCACACAAGAGTGGGAAGATGCAAAAACAGAATTAGAAGATAAAAAAAATACTGCTCAAAGAGAACTTGACGATGCCCTAAAACAGTTAGAAGAAGCAGATCTCCAGATAGAAGATGGAAAAACGAAACTTTTACAGGCACAAGAACAGTTAAATTTAGCAAAAGCTTTTATGAGCGATCAGGAGTTTCAGGCTGCAAACAAAGATTTAATAATACAAAAAGAAACCTTAGAAACTGTTATAGCAGAAACAGAAAAGGGGTGGAAAGAGTACCATGAAAATAACCAAAAGTTTCAAACAGAAATAGCAGACGCACAGTCTGAGTTAGAAGATGCAAAGCAAGAAATTGATACCCTTACCCCACCAGATATATTTGTTTTAGATCGCTCTTCCAATATTGGATATGTGTGTTTTGAAAATGACTCTGATATTGTAGAAGGAATCGCAGATGTATTTCCAGTATTTTTCTTTTTAGTTGCTGCATTAGTTTGTATTACAACCATGAACCGAATGGTTGAGGAACAAAGAGTACAGATTGGTGTACTAAAGGCTTTAGGCTATAATTCTATAACAATTATGGGAAAATATATGTTTTATTCAGGAAGTGCAGCATTATGTGGATGTATTTTTGGATTTTTTGTAGGAACATTTCTATTTCCAAATGTCATTTGGCAAGCTTATAGAATTATGTATGATTTGCCTGATTTAGAATACGTATTTAATCCAATTTTAGCTTTGATTAGTCTTTTTGTAGCAATGTTTTGTTCTGTTGGTGCAACTTGGTTTTCCTGTCGTTATGAATTAAGGGAAACTCCTTCTAACTTACTGCGTCCTAAAACTCCAAAGGCAGGAAAGCGAATTTTCTTAGAGAAAATCCCTTTTCTTTGGAAACGATTTAAGTTTCTCCATAAGGTAACAATGCGAAATATTTTTCGATATAAAAAGAGATTTTTTATGATGGTAGTTGGCATCAGTGGATGTACTGCTCTTTTAGTAACTGGATTTGGAGTTCGAGATTCCATCGCCGATGTTGCAAAACAACAATTTGAAGAAATTCAAATTTATGATGGTTCTATTAATTTTCAAGAACCACAGGATCCAAAGGCAGAAACCGAATTTACAGAAACTGCAAAAAAATATGCTTCTTCTTATACTTATACAGCTGAAAAGAGCATTGAACTTCTTTTTAAAGATAAAAGCAAGGAAATCAACCTAGTTATAGTAGAAGATTTTGAAAATACAGAAAAATTTTTAAATCTTCATCGTACTAATGGTTCTTCTTTGAAATATCCTGAACTTAATAGTTGTATAATTTCTCACAAAATAGCAAAAGATTATAAAATTTCAGAAGGAGATACCATTCGATTAAGAGATGGAGATTTAAAAGAAATAGAAGTAACAGTCGGTGGAATTTTTGAAAACTTTGTCTATAACTATATCTATCTTCGTTTTGATACTTATCAAGAAAAATTTGGTCAAAAACCAGAATATAAATCTACCTATATCAATTTTTCAAAAGACCAAAACGTTCATCAGGCAGCAGCAGAATTTATGAAACTAGAGACAGTTTCTTCTGTAGCAGTCAATGAAGATATGAAAGAACGTATTACAACGATGATGAGCAGTTTAAATTATATTGTAGCATTAGTAATTGTATGTGCTGCCTTTTTAGCTTTTATTGTCCTATATAATTTAACGAATATTAATATTACAGAACGAATTCGAGAAATCGCTACAATTAAAGTATTGGGATTTTATAAAAAAGAAACTGCTTCTTATGTTTTTCGAGAAAATATTGTTCTAACTGCAATTGGAGGTATAGTTGGACTTCCACTTGGAAAGTCTCTGCATAGTTTTGTAATGTCACAGGTCAATGTAGAACTTATTTCATTTGATGTTCATATTACTTTAATCAGTTATCTTCTGAGTATTATTTTTACCTTTTTCTTTGCTTTTTGTGTCAATCTTTTTATGACTGGTAAACTAGAAAAGATTAATATGGCAGAATCTTTAAAATCTGTAGATTAGTACTTTTCTTTTTTTTCATAAAGTGATATAATAAAAATAAGTATAAAAGCGGTAACAGCAATGCTTCTGGTATATTCCAATTGATTAGGGATCAATTTAAACCGCTTTGTGGGTGAAGAGAACTTTGTTTTGAAAAAAAGAAAGGTACAGCAATCATCCTATTTATCCTACAAAAAGTAAGATATCTCTTCACCCTGCTTAAAAAACGGGGATATAGCTCAGATGGTAGAGCACGAAAAAAAGAGATTTGTAAAAATCTCTTACAGCAATTTTCTAAAGACATGATAAGTCCGGTGTCGCTGGTTCGAATCCAGCTATCCCCGATAAAAGCGGTAACAGCAATTTTTTTCGATTGATCTGTCACATCAAACCCGATATATACCGCTTTGTGGGTGAGGAGGAAAGGAGATTTGAAAAATTCTCTTACAGTAAACAATTTTGGTTTAAAACGGTTCGAATCCGCTCTCCTCACCCTTTTAGTTTAGACGAGTGGAGGAAATGGAAGACTCAGAATTTAAAAAAAGGTGAGTAGATATTCACTAACAGCAAATTTTTAAGGAATTCCGCTAATAGCATTGTCGGTTCGAATCCGACCTCGTCTATTTTTTATTTAGGGGACATGAGATTAGTAAAAGTCTCTTACAGCAATTTTCTTTGGCAAAATTCGCCCTAGGTTGTCGGTTCAAATCCGGCTGTCTCCATCGATTAAAGAAAGGAGAAAAAGTGCTAAATGAACTTTATGGATAGTTTAAAAAAGACTTTAGGAGATAAATTTAATTCATCTGTTACAGAGAATGGAGCACTTGGATATCGTACAACAGGAAAGAAACTATTAGATTTAAATTTTGCAGTTTCCTCTTTACGAAATCTTTCTGAAGAAGAAGTAGTTGTACGTTTTGCAGAAGCCTATTATGAAAATCCATTACTTGCTATTAAGTGGCTTTTTTTTGCATCTGATATCAGAGAAGGACTAGGAGAAAGAAGATTATTTCGGATCTGTTTAAAATTTTTAGTTACTCGTTCTCCTAAAATAGTAAAGCAACTACTTGTTTTAATTCCAGAATATAGCAGATGGGATAATATACTTTGTCTATTAGATACTTCTATTGCAGATGATGTTGTAACATTGCTTCAAAATCAGCTAACAAAAGATATGGAGCAGGCACAGCAAAATCAGCCTATTTCTCTTTGTGCAAAATGGATGCCTTCTGCAAATGCCTCTTCAAAAGAAACAAAACGCCTTGCTAAAGTTTTAATTGAAAAGCTAAAAATTACAGAACGTCAATATCGAAAAATGCTCTCTACGTTAAGAGAACGTCTTCATTTAGTTGAAACCTCAATGAGCAAAAAAGAGTGGTCACAGATTGTTTATGAAGCTGTTCCAGCCAGAGCTAATTTAATTTATAATAAAGCATTTTTAAGAAATGATGAAGAAAGGCGACGTAGTTATCTAGAAAGTTTAGAAAAAGGGGAAACCAAAATCAACGCAGGAGTATTATATCCGCATGATATTGTACATAAATATCTGATAAGTATAGGTACTTATTACCAGTTTCATGTTGCACCTTTTGATTCCGGATTAGAAGAATTATGGAAAGCTTTACCTGTACCAGTAAAAGAGGCAAAGAATACGCTTTGTGTAGCAGATGGCTCTGGAAGTATGTTATCTCCAGTAGGCAAAACGCAAATTCGCTGTTTGGATGTTGCAAATGCCTTAGCAATTTATTTTTCTGAACACTGCTCAGGACAATTTAAAGACAAATATATTACTTTTTCTATGAGTCCACAATTTGTTGATTTTAGTAAGGCACAATCCCTCAGAGAAAAAATAGAAATTGCTTTGCATTATAATGAAGTAGCAAATACCAATATTGAAGCAGTATTTGATTTGATTTTAGAAACTGCAATTTCCAATCATATGTCAGCCGAAGATATGCCACAGACAATTTTGATTTTATCCGATATGGAATTTGATACAGCAACGTATATCAGAGATGTATCGCATCATTTTCAAAAGCCTTCCGCAGCATTATTTGAAGAACTGCAAAGACGTTATTTGGAGGCAGGATATTCGCTTCCTAGACTTGTTTTTTGGAATCTTTGCAGCCGGACACAGACGATACCTCTTACACAAAATAATTGTGGCGTAGCATTAGTCAGTGGATTTTCTGTACAGACTTTAAAAATGGTATGCAGTGGAGAGTTAGATCCTTACCGTTGTCTGTTAGAACAATTAAATACAAAACGATATCAGCCAGTAGAAGAGGCTTTTTTAAAGGCTTCCAATACGGATAAATAAATCAGTCAAAAACAGGCAGGTCATAGAAATGTAAAAAAACTATGATCAGCCTGTTTCACTATAATAAATGAAAGGAGGCAGACGTTATGTCAAAGATTCCAACCCCTCACAATATGGCAGACAAAGGAGAGATTGCTAAGACTGTTTTGATGCCAGGCGATCCTCTACGTGCAAAATTTATTGCAGAACACTATTTAAGTGATGTAGTGTGCTTTAATACAGTGCGAAATATGTTTGGATTTACAGGTACATATGAAGGAAAACGAATTTCTGTTATGGGAAGTGGAATGGGAATTCCGTCTATTGGAATTTATAGTTATGAACTATTTCACTTTTATGATGTTGATTCTATCATACGAATTGGTTCAGCTGGTGGACTTTCTAATGAAGTCAAACTAAGAGATTTGGTTATTGCAATGGGAACTTGTACAAATTCTGCCTATCTAAAACAATTTAAACTTTCAGGAACATTTGCTCCAATTGCTGATTATGAACTTTTAAGTAGAGCTGTTACAGTAGCCAAACAAAAGAATATTTCTGTAAAAGTAGGAAATGTTCTATCTTCCGATATTTTTTATATGCAGGATCATAAAGACTATGACTCATGGAGAGATATGGGAGTTTTATGTGTAGAAATGGAATCTGCGGGACTTTATAGTAATGCTGCTGCTGCTGGAAAGAAAGCAGTATGTCTACTTACCATCTCAGATCATTTATATACTGGCGAAGCATTGTCCGCAGAACAAAGACAGACTTCATTCCAAGATATGATGGAAGTTGCCTTATGTTTATAAAATGATTAGAAAGGAAAGGGATTGAAATGAGTGAAGAAGAGAAAAAAACACTTACTATTCGAAAAAAGGAAATGTTAGCTCCTACTACCGGAAAAAAACTTCCCAGCAAAGAAGTAATTAGTGATTTGACTTGCCGTAAACTCATTCAGGAAGCGACAAAAGCAATGCAGAACTCCTATGCACCATATTCTTCCTTTCAAGTTGGTGCTTGTCTTCTAGCGAAGAGTAAAAAGATGTACACTGGATGTAATGTTGAAAATGTTGCTTTTTCGCCATCTAATTGTGCTGAACGTACTGCGTTTTTTAAGGCAGTCAGTGAAGGGGAAAGAGAGTTTACAGCTATTGCAGTCGTTGGAGGTAAAAAAGGAATTATCAGAGATTATTGTCCTCCATGTGGTGTATGTAGACAAGTGATGTTAGAGTTTTGCGATCCGAATGCCTTTTTTATTATTTTAGCTAAATCAGAAGCAGATTATTGGATTTATCCACTCTCGGATTTACTTCCTGTTGGCTTTGCGCCATCACAGGACTTATAGACAAGCTAAAAAGAAAATAAAATTCTGGGTTATGTATTCACTTTTTTCGGGAAAGCTGTTATAATGTAGCCGTCAACAGCTTCCCGTTTTTTCTATTTAGAAAGCTGGACAAAAGAACAATAAAAGGTATGGTAAATTGAATGAATATTTTTTTTGTTTCATTAGGCTGCGATAAAAATTTAGTAGATTCAGAAGTAATGCTTGGCTATCTGCGAGATCACAACTATACTTTTACGAATGAAGAAAAGGAAGCAGATATTATTGTGATCAATACTTGTTGTTTTATTCATGATGCCAAACAAGAAAGTATTAATACAATTTTAGAAATGGCAGAGTATAAAAAAAATGGACAGCTAAAGGCTTTAATTGTCACAGGCTGTCTAGCACAGCGTTATCGTAAAGAAATTAAACAAGAAATTCCAGAGGTAGATGCTCTAATTGGTACGACAAGTTATGATCACATTGTAGAAGTGATTGATTTGGTACTTACTGGAGAGTATCAAGAAAAATTTGAAGATATCAATTATCTTGCAAAATCCACAACAGAACGTATCAATACAACAGGTGGACATTTTTCTTATCTAAAAATTGCAGAAGGTTGTAATAAACATTGTACGTATTGTATTATTCCTAGTATTCGTGGAGATTACCGCAGTGTTCCAATGGAAAAGTTAATAGAAGAAGCTAAATTTTTAGCACAAAATGGTGTCAAAGAACTAAATTTAGTTGCACAGGAAACTACTTTATATGGAATGGATCTCTGTAATAAAAAACTGCTTCCAGAATTATTAAAAAGACTCTGTCAAATAGATGGTCTTTTATGGATTCGTATTCTTTACTGTTATCCAGAGGAAATTACATCAGAACTTATAGATGTTATAAAGCAGGAACAAAAGATCTGTAAGTATTTAGACTTACCAATTCAGCACGCTTCCGATACTATATTACAGCGTATGGGACGCAAAACGAATCGTACACAATTAACAAATCTTATTCATACCCTACGACAGGAAATTCCAGATATTATATTAAGAACTACTTTAATCACTGGATTTCCAGGAGAAACTCAACAAGATCATGAAATCTTAAAAGAATTCATTCAACAGATGCAGTTTGATAGATTAGGGGTATTTCCTTATTCCAAAGAAGAGAACACACCTGCTGCAAAATTTCCAAATCAAGTCTTAGCAGGAATAAAAAAGAAAAGACAAAAGGAATTGATGTCCATTCAACAAAAAATTGCTTTTCAAAAAACGAAAGAAAGAATAGGAAAATGTTTCTTTGTTTTTGTTGAAGGAAAACTTCCAGAGAAAGGCATTTATATTGGTAGAACCTATATGGATGCTCCAAATGTAGATGGATTTTTATTTTTTGAGTCAGAACAAGAACTGATGTCCGGTGAATTTGTCTGGGTTGATGTTACTGGTGCAAAGGGTTATGATTTGATTGGCAAGGCAAACTTTAACATAAAACAGGGGGCTAATTATGAATCTTCCAAATAAAATAACAACATTCCGAGTAATTTTAATTCCCATTTTTTTAATTCTGATGTTAGTGCCTTCTATTCCAGATGGAAACATATGGGCATTATTTGTCTTTATCCTTGCCAGTGTATCAGATTTTTTAGACGGTTATCTTGCTAGAAAATATCATCTCGTTACGAACTTTGGAAAGTTTATGGATCCTCTTGCAGATAAACTATTAGTGTGTTCTGCACTAATCTGTTTTGTTGAATTTCATTTAGTACCAGCATGGATTGTAATTATCATTATTTCCAGAGAGTTTATTATCAGTGGATATCGTTTAGTAGCAGCAGATAACCATGTTGTAATCGCCGCCAGTTATTGGGGCAAATTTAAGACTGCCTTTCAGATGGTGATGTGTTGTTTATTTATTGCAAATCTTGATTACACATTTTTTAACATTTTAGAGCAAATATTTTTATATGTTTCTTTAATACTTACTGTTATTTCTATGATAGATTATTTAATTAAAAATAAAAATATATTAACAGATGGTATGAAATAGGGAAAAGAGGCAATTATGATAGCAGAGTTAATTAGTGTAGGAACAGAATTATTGATGGGCAATATCGTAAATACAAATGTAGCTTATCTGTCCAGAAAATGTGCATCTCTTGGAATACAAGTATACTATCAGGTAACGGTTGGGGATAATGCAAAACGATTAGCACAAAGTATTACAACTGCATTATCACGCAGTGATCTTGTCATTTTAACAGGAGGTCTTGGACCTACAAAAGATGATTTAACGAAAGAAACTACAGCCGATGTTCTAAAGAAAAAGTTAATCTGTGATCCACATACAAAAGAACGACTTTTTGCCTATTTTGAAAAAAGAGAAGAAAAAGTAATAGCAGAAAATAATTGGAAGCAGGCAGATATTATTGAAGGATGTAAAGTATTTGATAATGAAAATGGAACTGCTCCTGGCTTATATGTTGAATTGGAACAAAAAAAAGTTCTCTTGCTTCCCGGACCACCAAATGAATTAATTCCTATGGTAGAAACAAAAGTTTATCCTTTTTTAACTTCTCTCACTAATCAACAGCTATATTCTAAAATGATCAAAGTGTGTGGAATTGGAGAAAGTAAAGCAGAAATGATGATCCGAGATCTTATTGATCATCAAACGAATCCAACGATTGCACCTTATGCAAAAACAGGAGAGGTTCATTTTCGAATTACTGCTATGGCACAAACGAGAGAAGAAGGAGAAAGTCTAATTCAACCAATAGAAAAAGAACTATATCAAAGATTTGGAGAAAATATCTTTACAGATAGAGAAGAAGTACAATTAGAAGATTGTGTTATAAACCTATTAAAAGAAAAAGGATATACAATAACAACTGCTGAATCTTGTACAGGTGGATTATTAGCAGCACGCCTTTTAAATGTCGATGGTGCATCCAGTGTTTTTAAAGAGGGACATATTACGTATGCAGAAGAAGCAAAAAAGACCTATCTTAATGTATCACAAGACACGTTATCTAAGTATAGTGCAGTTAGTGCTAAAACGGCTGAAGAAATGGCAAGAGGAGCTGCTAGATTAGCTAAAGCAGACGTTTCCGTATCTGTCACAGGGCTTGCAGGGCCGAAAGGCGATGGAATCAATCCAGTTGGAACAGTATTTATCGGATGTTGTATTCATGAAAAAATAACCGTAAAAAAATATATATTTGAAGGCAACCGTGCAAAAGTGAGAGAATCTGCAGTTCAAAATGCTTTAGATCTTTTGTGGCGATGTATTTGTTCATAAAATTTTTTCATTTCTAACATAGAAATGACATAGTTGTCAGATATAATCCGCTAAAGAAAGATTATAAGATCCTTAAGATTAGGAAAGGAGTGCATGGTATGAGAAAGAACAAAACAGTGCAATTGTTTGCTATACTTATACTGTGTACTATCTTGATTGGATGTTATCAAAAGCAGGAATTAAATAAAGATTCTATTGTTACTGCTACTGTTACACCTACATCGCCTCCAGTTCCCTCTTTAGTAGAAGAGATTGGAATTTCAGTAACAGAATTATCTATTTATTCTCTTGCTTTAAACCATAAAGATATTGAGTCAGTAACTGCTTTAGTTTCCTCAAAAGAAATTACACCAGAAGTCATTGTAGATAAAGTAGTAGAATCGATGGAGGATGCTTCATTTCAAATAAAGATTTATTCGGTAGAAACAAAACAAGATACTATCATTGTAAATTTTTTTAAAAATTCCCCTCCAGTCTCTGGAGTTACAAAAGAAACTGAAACAGCAATTTTAGATGCAGTTGCTCAAAGTCTGCTTGACAATCTTGCGGATTATCACAAAGTGATTTATCGTGTGGAAGGAGAGGCATATACTTCGGATAATTTAACGTTTACTGAAAATTATGTCTATATTGAGAAATAAAGAAAACCTTTCTAGGATATCCTATTATAGCAAAAGCAGCATACATAGGATATTCTTTTTGTTATTTTATTACATATTAAGAAAGGATTTTATAACTGTATGAGAACAGTTGCAGTCATAGGAGGCGGTGCGGCTGGAATGATTGCCGCAATTATAGCCGCAAGAGAAGGTGCTAATGTTTTTATTGTAGAAAAAAATGAAAAATTGGGAAAGAAACTATATATTACTGGAAAGGGTCGCTGTAATCTAACGAATGCCTGTGAATCAGATATTTTTTTGGAAAATGTAATAACCAATCCAAGATTTCTTTTTCCTGCAATAAAAAGTTTTGGAACAAACGATACCATTCAGTTTTTTGAATCGATTGGATTAAAGACAAAAATAGAACGTGGTAGACGTGTTTTTCCACAATCGGATCATGCTTCTGATGTAATTTTAGCACTACAAAATGAATTAAAAAGACAAAAAGTTTCCATTCGACTTTCTTCAAAAGTAGAAAAGATTCTTTGTGCTGATCAAAGTGTAAAGGGAATTTTATTAGAAAATCATACAAAACTATCAGCAGATGCCTGTATTTTAGCAACAGGTGGACTGTCTTATCCTTCTACTGGATCAACAGGAGATGGATATTATATCGCCAAACAGTTAGGACATACTATTACAAACTTATACCCATCCTTAGTTGGAATTTATGTGAAAGAAGCATGGATTGCTCAATTAGAGGGGCTTTCTTTAAAAAACGTAGGATTAAAAGTTGTTGTTGAGGAAGTATATGAAACGACAAAAGGAACCAAACAAAAAAGACTGATTCCAAATAAGGTGTTTTATGAAGATTTTGGGGAACTACTCTTTACTCGTTTTGGTGTAAGTGGTCCAGTAATTTTAAGTGCAAGTAGTTATTTAGCACCGTATCTTTCAAAAGCATCCTTTTCCATTCATTTGGATTTAAAACCAGCTCTAACTTTAGAACAGTTAAATTTGCGGATTCTAAGGGATTTTGAGCAAGAAAAAAATAAACATTTTAAAAATGCCCTCGATAATCTCTTGCCACAGAAAATAATTAGGGTTATAATAGAACGTAGTATGATTTCTTCAGATAGAAAAGTAAACCAGATCACTCGTAAAGAGAGGGAACACTTGGCAGAGTTGTTAAAAGACTTTTCTATGCAGATAAAAGAACTTGCCGGATATTCACAAGCAGTTATTACAAAGGGAGGCATTGCAGTCAAGGAAGTAGTTCCTGCTACTATGGAATCCAAACAGATTAAGGGCTTATATTTTGCAGGGGAGATTTTAGATCTAGATGCTTTAACAGGCGGATTTAATCTTCAAATTGCATGGTCGAGTGGATATCTTGCAGGTAGACAAGCAGCACGGGGAAATCAGGAATGGAAGGATTAAAAGACGAATGAAACATTATAGTATAGCGATTGACGGACCAGCTGGAGCAGGAAAAAGCACCGTAGCAAGAGCAGTAGCAAAAGAACTTACTTTTATTTATGTTGATACTGGAGCGATGTATCGAGCAATGGGATTATATTTGTCAGAGTATTTTTCTGATACTTCTAATGTCGAACAGATAGCAAAAAAAGTTCTAAATGCAGAAATCTCTATCACGTATGAGAATGGGGAACAACAGGTTTTATTATTTGGAAAAAATGTCAATGATCAGATTCGCACAGAAAAGGCTGGAAATTTAGCATCTTTATTTTCTACTATCCCCGCAGTACGAACAAAATTAGTACAGTTACAACAACAATTAGCGAAAAAAGAGAGTGTTGTGATGGACGGCAGGGATATCGGTACAAAAGTACTTCCCAATGCCGATTTAAAAATATATTTAACAGCCACAACAAAGGAGCGGGCAAAACGTCGTTTTACCGAACTTTGTGACAAAGGAGTTTCTATTACATTAGATGAAATAGAACAAGATATTATCAAAAGAGATCAGTTGGATATGAATCGAACAGAATCTCCTCTTTGTCAGGCAGCAGATGCCATCTATCTGGATTGTTCCAAGTTAGACGCTTGTGAAGTAACGAAGCAGATTATAGAATGGTTTCAAGAAAGGAAAGAATTAGTTGCAGATTAAGTTGGCAAAAACAGCTGGTTTCTGCTTTGGAGTAAAACGTGCAGTAGATGCTGTATATTTAGAAGCAAGAACCAGTAAAAATCCTGTTTACACATACGGACCAATTATCCATAATGAAACGGTTATCGAAGATCTGAAAAAACAGGGGGTCACGGTGATTCATTCCCTTGATGAATTGAATAGTCATAAGACGGGAACAATAATCATTAGATCTCATGGAGTTTCTAAAAAGATCCAAGAAGAAATGGAAAAGACCGGACTTTGTGTGGTAGATGCTACGTGTCCGTTTGTAAAAAAAATTCATAAAATCGTCAGTGAAATGAATGACGAACGTCAAATTATAATCATTGGTGATGCAAGTCATCCTGAGATACAGGGAATTGTAGGATGGGCAAAAACGCCTGCAATTGTAATAAAAGATCAGGAAGAACTTGAAAAAATAAGTGATATACCCTGTAAAAAATTGTTAGTCGTTGCACAAACGACATTTAATTACAAGAAATTTGAGCAATTAGTTGAAATTTTTAGAAAAAAGGGGTATGATATACTTGTTTTTAATACGATATGTAATGCAACACAAACTCGCCAACAAGAAACAAAACAACTGGCACAAGAATCGGACGCTATGATTATTATTGGCGGAACGCAAAGCTCAAATAGTAGAAAATTATTTGAGATTGCAAGCAAGGAATGTGAAAATACTTACTATATACAGACACTAAAAGACCTAGACTTTTGCACAGTAAAGTCCTTTTGTAAGGTAGGTATTACAGCAGGGGCATCCACCCCGAATAATATTATCAAGGAGGTTTATACCGTAATGTCAGAAAAAAGTTTTGAACAATTATTAAATGAGGAATCATTAGTGAATGTCCACACGGGAGAAGTAGTGGAGGGAACAGTGATTCGAGTAAAAGAAGAAGAAATTGTCTTAAATATAGGTTACAAGGCAGATGGAATTATTACAAGAAGTGAATATACAAACACTCCAAATGTAGATCTTAGAACACTCGTAAAAGAAGGAGATAAAATGAGTGCGAAAGTGTTAAAGGTCAATGATGGAGAAGGACAAGTCCTTTTAACTTATAAAAGACTCGCTGCAGAAAAAGGAAATAAAAAATTAGAGGAAGCTTTCAATAATAAAGAAGTTTTGAAAGCAAAAGTAACGGCTGTATTAGAAGGTGGATTAAGTGTTATTATCGATGAAGCCAGAATTTTTATTCCTGCAAGTTTAGTATCTGATACGTATGAAAGAAATTTAGAAAAATACAAAGATCAGGAGATTGAATTTGTTATCAGCGAGTTTAATCCAAAGAGAAGAAGAATCATTGGAGATCGTAAACAACTTTTAGTTGCAAAGAAGTTAGAACAGCAAAAAGCATTATTTGAGAAAATTAAAGTTGGTGATGTAGTAGAAGGAGCAGTAAAAAATGTAACTGATTTTGGTGCATTTATTGATTTAGGTGGAGCAGATGGACTTTTGCATATCTCTGAAATGTCTTGGGGAAGAATTGAAAATCCAAAGAAAGTGTTTAAGGTAGGAGATACCGTAAAAGCTTTTATTAAAGATATTCAGGGTGAAAAAATTGCACTGAGCTTAAAGTTCCCAGATCAAAATCCTTGGAAAGATGCTGCTGAAAAATTTGCTGCTGGAACAGTTGTTAAAGGACATGTTGCACGTATGACTGATTTTGGTGCATTTATTGAATTAACTCCTGGAATAGATGCTCTGCTGCATGTTTCTCAGATTGCAAAAGAACATATTGATAAACCATCCAATGTATTAAAAATTGGTCAGGAAATCGAGGCAAAAGTAGTTGAATTTAATAATGAAGAACACAAGATCAGTCTAAGTATTAAAGCTTTACTTACTCAAAAAGATGAGCAGACAAAACCGGATGAAAATAGTGGAAATGATACAAAAGAGCAAGAATAAAACACAGTAGAAACAAAATGAATGGAGCTGTTGCAAAATAAAATTTTTATACCGTGTATGGATAGAAACTTATAGAATCCCCACAATATCTGGTAGTTAAAATCTATTTTGTAACAGCTCCTAATTTGCCTTTTCATGTAGTAAGAAATAATGAAAAATAGGAAGGTGCTGATATAATATATGACAGACAGTTATGAAGTTTTTAAAGAAAAGGTTTTTCAGCTGACAAAGATTAATTTGAATGCTTATAAAGAACGTCAGATGAAACGTAGAATCGATTCCTTAATTGCTAAACATGGATATACTTCTTATATTTCCTATGTTGAAGCTTTAAAAAAAGACAGAAAACAATTAGAAGAATTCATCAACTATCTTACGATTAATGTTTCTGAATTTTATCGTAATCCAGAGCAATGGACTCTATTGGAAAGCTTAATTATGCCAGAAATCTTAAAAAAATCTCCTTCTCCGAAAATATGGAGTGCAGCTTGTTCTACAGGAGACGAGCCTTATTCGTTAGTTATGCTTTTGTCTAAGTTTATGCAGCTAAACCGAATACATATCCTTGCAACCGATATTGATAAACAGGTAATAGCGAAGGCGAAACTTGGATTATATACTTCCAAAAGCTTAAAAGGACTTCCACAGGAATTTTTAAAAAAATACTTCCAGCAGATCACACCAACAACTTTCCAAATTTCAGAGGACATTAAACGTTGTGTTGAGTTTAAGGAACATGATTTATTAAAAGACGCTTATCCAACCAATTATGATTTAATTGTCTGTAGAAATGTATTAATCTATTTTACAGAAGAGGCTAAAAATGACATTTATAGAAAATTTAATGGTGCATTACGTCAAGATGGAATTTTGTTTGTTGGAAGTACCGAACAAATTATTCAGCCACAGAGTTTAGGTTTTAAATCTTTTCGGTCATTTTTCTATAGAAAAGCTTAAGAATAGAAACTGGAGGTATACAGGATATGGTTAAGGTTGCAGTGGATGCTATGGGAGGAGATAATGCACCTGCAGAAATCATAAAGGGTGCAGTGGATGCTGCGATAGAGAATCCCAAAATTAAAATCATTCTAGTTGGAAAACAAGAAAATCTTTCTATGGAGTTAAAAAAATATAACTATCCAAAAGAACGATTTGAGATTGTAAATGCGGACGAAATCATAACCAATGAAGAACCTCCTGTCATTGCGATCCGTTCGAAAAAAAATTCGTCCATTGTAACTGCGTTAAACCTAGTAAAAAAAGGAGAAGCAGACGCTTTTATATCAGCTGGAAGTACAGGCGCTGTTTTGGTAGGGGCACAATTAATTATTGGACGAATTAAAGGAATCGAAAGAACACCTTTAGCTCCATTAATTCCAACAACACAAGGAGCTTCTCTTCTTGTAGATTGTGGAGCAAACGTAGACGCAAAACCTTCTCATCTAGTTCAATTTGCAAAGATGGGTTCTATTTATATGGAAAATGTTATTGGCGTAAAACGCCCTAAAGTGGGTATTGTAAATATTGGAGCAGAGGAAGAGAAGGGCAATTTATTAGTAAAAGAAACGTATCCTTTATTAAAACAATGTAAGGATATTCATTTTATTGGAAATGTAGAAGCAAGAGAAATTCCAAATGGGATAGCAGATGTAATTGTATGTGAAGCATTTGTTGGAAATGTTATTTTAAAACTTTATGAAGGTGTTGCAGGTGCATTAATAAAACAGATAAAAAAAGGAATGACGAGTACGGTTCTTAGTACACTTGGAGCTGCCCTTGTAAAGCCTGCACTAAAGAAAACTCTTAAAGATTTTGATCTTTCTCAATACGGTGGAGCACCTATGTTGGGGTTAAATGGATTGGTAGTAAAAAGTCACGGAAGTTCTAATTCTATCGAAATTAAAAATTCGATTCTTCAATGTATTGCATTTAAAGAACAAGACATCAATCAAAAAATCCGTGCCAATTTAAGCAATCAGACACAAAACGAAGGAAATTAAAGAGATGGAGCAAGAGATCGTTTTTGAAAAACTGAAACAAATTATTAGTGAAGTTTTTTCTATCCGCCCAGAGGACATTACAATGGAAACTGCTTTTATTAGAGAATTCGGAGCGGATTCGATGGATTTTTTGCAGATATTGATAAGAATAGAAGAAGAATTTGATATGGATATTACGACAGAAGAAATAAAATCCATCGAAACAGTTGCAGATATCGTTAAAAAGATAATCAATATTTATTAGATGGGTATAGAAAAAGACACGGGCATTGCATAAAGTAATACCCGTGTTTTGATGTTTTTATAGAAGGGAGAATCTGATATGGATGAAGCAGAGAAATTAAGAAATTTGCAAAATATCATCCATTATACATTTAAGGATACCATACTGCTGCGACAAGCACTAACTCATAGTTCTTTCTCTAATGAAGTGCGTTTAAAACGGTATCAAAATAATGAACGATTAGAATTTTTAGGAGATGCTGTATTAGAAGTAACTACAAGTGAGTATCTTTATTTAGAGCATACAGAAATGAAAGAAGGAGAATTAACAAAACTTCGTGCTAGTATTGTATGTGAACCTTCACTAGCATTCTGTGCCAGAACCATTCAATTAGGGGATTATATTTATCTTGGAAAGGGCGAAGATGCAACTGGGGGAAGACACAGGGATTCCATTCTCTCAGATGCCCTAGAAGCTTTAATTGGAGCAATTTATTTAGACGGTGGATTTGCTAGTGCGAAACAATTTATTGAAAATATAATTCTAAATGATATGGAACACAAAAAGTTATTTTTTGATAGTAAAACAATTTTACAAGAAATTGTACAAAATGTCTATAAATCAAAACTCACATATGAGTTAATTCGAGAAGAAGGACCTGATCACTGTAAAAATTTTACTGTATTAGTCCGCATGGGAGCACAGGAATTGACAAATGGTTCTGGAAGAACAAAAAAAGCAGCAGAACAAGAAGCAGCATATCACTCCATTTTATTGCTGAGAGAAAGACAAAAAAAGAGCGACAGTTAAGCACGGAGGAACGTTATGTATCTAAAAAGCATTGAAATTCAAGGCTTTAAATCATTTGCAAATAAAATTTCGTTTGAATTTAAAAGTGGAATTACTGGAATTGTAGGTCCAAATGGAAGTGGAAAAAGCAATGTAGCAGATGCAGTCAGATGGGTATTAGGCGAACAAAGTGCAAAACAACTTCGTGGCGGAAATATGCAGGATATTATCTTTTCTGGAACAGAGCTTCGAAAACCTTTGGGTCTTGCCTATGTAGCTATTACGTTTGATAATTCCGATCATAAACTTTTGGTAGAATACGATCAAGTTACTGTAGCCCGTCGTGTCTATCGTTCGGGAGAAAGTGAATATTTAATCAATGGACATAGTTGTCGATTAAGAGATGTTCAAGAATTATTTTTAGATACTGGTATTGGAAAAGAAGGCTATTCTATTATCGGCCAAGGACAAATTGATAAAATTTTAAGTGGTAAACCAGAAGAGCGAAGAGAATTATTTGATGAGGCAGTCGGAATTGTAAAATTTAAGAAAAGAAAAGTAGCTGCCCAAAAAAATTTAGAGGAAGAACGACTTAACCTCGCCAGAATTTCGGATATTCTATCGGAATTAGAAAAACAGTTAGAACCACTAAAAAATCAATCGGATGTTGCAAAAGAATATTTAAAGCAAAAAGATCATTTAAAACAGTTAGAGGTAAATCAATTTTTACTCTTACAGCAAAAAAATCAAGAAGAAACCATACAGATACAAAAGCGACTCTCTATTATAAATGGAGATCTTTTCGATACGAAACAGTCTTATGACGCAACGAAACAAGAGTATGAACAATTAGAAACACAATTAGAAGAAGATACAAATAGTTTGGAAGAACAAAAACAAGCGAAAAGTAATCTACTTTTAGAAGAACAAAAAATTCAAGGGGATATTCAAATTTTAAAAGAACAGATTACAGCGATTGAGCAAAATGAACAACTTAATAAAAATAGAAAAGAAAAAGTTAATCAGGAGCTTTTTAACAAAAAAGAAGAACTTGCTAATATAATCATCGAAAAAGAAGAGCTAGAAAAACAATTAGATGAATTAGATGAAGTTCAATCACAGGCTTCCCAAGATATACAACAAGTAAAAGAAGAAACAGAAAGATTAACAAAAGAAATTGACTTTTGTAATCAAGAAATCATTCGTTTATTAAAGGAAAGCAATACAACACATACAAAAATTCAGCATTATAAAACATTAGAGGAACAAAATAAAATTAAACATGCTCAACTTAATCAAAAGGTCTTGAGAAATAAAAGTGAGGAAGCTGTCATAGAACAGCAATTAAAAGCTGCTAAAGAAAAATTGCAGGAAGTATCAGAAACAATTTTAAAACAAATGTCTTTTGTAGAAGAGAAAAAAGAGAAGTGTCTCGAAAATGAAAAAGAAATCTCTTTAGTAAATGAACAGTCTTCCAAAAATGAAAAAGAATACGTATCTCTTTATGCCAAATTAGATTCTCTTAAAAACTTAACCGAACGCTATAATGGATATGGAAACAGTATACGACGTATTATGGAACAAAAAGATACCATTCCTGGAATTTTGGGTGTCACTGCTGATCTTATTCAGACAGAAAAACAATATGAAACAGCGATTGAAACAGCATTAGGTGGAAATATTCAAAATATTGTGACAAAAGACGAGGAAACTGCAAAAGAGTTAATTGGATTTTTAAAAAGAAATCAATTTGGACGTGCTACTTTTTTGCCCTTAACCAGTCTAACGATCAGTCGTTTTATAAAAGAAGATATATTGAAAGAATCAGGAGTAATTAACTTAGCAAGTCGACTTGTTAAAATCAAGCCAGAGTTTCAAAAACTAGCTGATTTTTTACTTGGTCGAATTTTAGTAGTAGATACTATTCAACATGCACTTTCTATTGCAGGAAAATATCAATATTCTTTAAGGATAGTAACATTAGAAGGAGAATTATTAAGCCCTGGAGGTTCCATCTCTGGAGGATCTTACCGAAATTCTAGTAACTTGTTAGGTAGACGAAGGGAAATCGATGAACTTTCTAAAGCTTGTGATAGACTTCAAAGAGAGTCTGAACAACAAAAATTAAAATTAGAAGAACTTCATATAAAACAAAAAAAGTTAAAACAAGAAGAAGAAACACAATCCAAACAATTACAGGAACTTTACGTAATACAAAATACAGCTAAATGGAATGTAGAAAGAGAAGAAGAAAAACTTTTTGAAATTCAAAAAATATTTGGATCGATTCAAAATGAATTAAAGGAGTTAGAACAACAAACAGACGAATTTAAAAATACAATGCAACAATTATCTCAGAGTTTACAGGACTTTTCAAAAGATGAACTACTTATAAAAGAAAAAATCATCCAATACAATAAAAATTTAGAACAAAAACGAGAACAAGAAACGAAAAAAATAGAGTATATTTCTAATCTTCGAATTAAACTTTCGACGTTAGAACAAAACAGTGAATTTTTGTCAGAAAATATAAAGAGAATTCGCTTAGAAATTGATAAACTAATACAAGAAGAATCAGATATCTGTTTATTTGAGCAAAAGGCAAAAGAAGAAAGAGAAGAAAAAATTACATTTATCGTACAAAAGCAATCTATCTTAGAATTAAAACAAAGTAAAATTTTAGAATTACAAGAACAGATCAAACAGGCAGAAAGAAAAATAGAAACTTTGACGTTAAGCCATAAAAATTTCTTTCAAAAAAGAGAAGAACTTTATGAAAGAATTTCTCAGTTAGATAAAGATGGATTTCGACTGCAAAGTCAGTTAGATAAATTAAAAGAACAACTCGATACGGAGATAGAATACCTTTGGGGAGAATATGAACTGTCTCCTTCTGCTGCGATATTGCTTCGAGAGGATATATATTCTAATCCACAAAAACTAAAAAAAGAAATTTTAGAATGTAAAAGCCAGATAAAAGCTCTGGGAGATGTGAACGTCAATGCGATTGAAGAGTTTAAGTCTGTTTCTGAACGATTTACTTTTTTAAATGGACAATATGAAGATTTAAAAACATCAGAACAGGGTTTACTTGGAATGATTACAGAACTAGAAGAGGAAATGCGGCAGCAGTTTGAAGAAAAATTTAAACAGATCCAAATTCAATTTAATCTTGTATTTCAAGAACTCTTTGGTGGTGGAAAAGCAACTTTAGAACTAATGGAAGAAATGGATATTTTAGAAGCTGGTATTTTAATTATTGCACAACCTCCAGGAAAAAAACTGCAAAACATGATGCAGCTTTCTGGTGGAGAAAAAGCTCTAACCGCGATTAGTCTACTTTTTGCAATTCAAAATTTGAAACCATCTCCATTTTGTCTTTTAGATGAAATTGAAGCAGCTTTGGATGATTCTAATGTGAATCGGTATGCAAAATACTTACATAAATTAACAAAGCATACACAATTTATCGTAATTACACATAGACGTGGAACAATGGCAGCAGCAGATAGTTTATATGGAATTACAATGCAGGAAAAAGGGGTATCTACATTAGTATCTGTTCGACTTATTGAAGATGAATTGGATAAGTAGTCCAGATTTTCTCGATATCTTGACAGATTTAAAAAAAGGCACTATCATTAAGAATACAAAAATCGTTAATAGAAAGGGTGGCAGTATGGGGGAAAAGAAAGGTTTTTTTAGTAGATTAGTTGCAGGTCTTACCAAAACGAGAGATAATATTGTTTCTGGAATTGAGGCTATTTTTTCAGGTTCTTCTAGTATTGATGATGATTTTTATGAAGAGTTAGAAGAAATTCTGATTATGGCGGATTTAGGAATTAATGCTACTACCTCTATTATTGATAATCTAAAACAAAAGGTAAAAGAAAATAAAATAAAAGAACCAGCAGAATGTAGAGAGTTATTAAAGGCAAGTATGAGAGAAGAGATGAGTCTTCCTGAAGATGCCTATGAGTTTGAAAATCAAAAATCAGTAGTTCTGTTAATTGGTGTAAATGGAGTTGGAAAAACAACTTCTGTTGGAAAATTAGCAGGTCAATTAAAAGAAAAGGGAAAAAAGGTTATGGTTGCAGCCGCTGATACATTTCGTGCTGCTGCGATTGAACAATTATCGGAATGGGCAAACAGAGCAGGTGTAGATATTATTGCACAAAAAGAGGGTTCTGATCCAGCAGCAGTCATTTATGATGCTGTTACAGCTGCTAAATCCAGAAATGTAGATATTTTACTATGTGATACAGCAGGACGATTGCACAATAAAAAGAATTTAATGGAAGAACTACGAAAAATTGATCGTGTTATAAGTAGAGAATATCCAGACGCGTATCGAGAAACTTTAGTTGTTTTAGACGGAACAACAGGACAAAACGCATTAGTTCAGGCAAAACAGTTTAATGAAGTTGCAGAAATTACAGGGATTGTATTGACTAAGCTAGATGGAACTGCAAAAGGCGGAATTGCGATTGCGATTCAATCAGAATTATCTATTCCAGTAAAATATATCGGTGTTGGAGAGCATATTGAAGATATGCAGAACTTTAATCCAGACGCATTTATTGACGCATTATTCGAAAAAAAGGAAAAAGAACAGGCATAGAGAAAGGAGTCATTGACATGATGACATTAGACAAGTTTGAAGAGGCAAGCGAGGCGGTAATCAGAGTAACAAACCGTACTAAATTAGTCTATAGTGATTATTTTTCAGAGCTGACAGGGGGAAAGGTTTATTTAAAACCTGAAAATATGCAGTTTACAGGAGCATATAAAGTCAGAGGAGCCTACTATAAGATTAGTACATTAAGTGAGGAAGAACGAGAGAAAGGTCTAATTACTGCCTCAGCTGGAAATCATGCTCAAGGGGTTGCCTATGCAGCAAAGATTTATAAAGCACATGCCGTTATTGTTATGCCAACAACGACTCCTTTAATTAAAGTCAATCGTACAAAAAGTTATGGTGCAGAGGTAATTCTCTATGGAAATGTCTATGACGAAGCGTGTGAGTATGCTTTAAAATTAGCACAAGAAAAAGGATATACGTTTATTCATCCATTTAATGATGAAGTAGTAGCAACTGGTCAGGGTAGTATTGCAATGGAAATTATGAAAGAACTTCCAACCGTAGATATTATTTTAGCACCAGTCGGTGGTGGAGGACTACTTGCAGGAGTTTCTACATTAGCCAAACTTTTAAATCCAAATATTCGAGTAATCGGAGTGGAACCTGCAGGAGCAAACTGTATGCAGCAGTCTTTAAAAGCAGGACATGTCGTTTCTCTTTCTGGCGTAGATACGATTGCAGATGGAACAGCTGTTCAAACTCCGGGAGATAAGATTTTTCCTTATATACAAAAAAATGTAGATGATATTATTACAGTAGAAGATAGAGAATTAATTGTATGTTTTTTGGATATGGTTGAAAATCATAAAATGATTGTTGAAAATTCAGGACTTTTAACGGTTGCTGCATTAAAACATTTAGATTGTAAAGATAAAAAGATTGTTTCTATTTTAAGTGGTGGAAATATGGATGTCATTACAATGGCTTCTACTGTACAGCATGGATTAATTGAACGAGAGCGTATTTTTACAGTCAGTGTATTACTACCAGATAAGCCGGGTGAACTTGTCAATGTCGCTTCTGTCATTGCAAAAGAACAGGGAAATATTGTTCGGCTTGACCATAATCAATTTGTAAGTATTAATCGAAATACTTCTGTAGAATTAGTTATTACAATGGAAGCGTTTGGGCATGATAACAAAGAAAAAATCGTACAGGCACTAAAGGAACATGGTTACGATCCTAAGATTATCCAGCCTAAAAATATCTATTTATAATTCGATGAAACTGAAATCCCCATTTGTACTGACTTAAAATTTCATTTCTTGTGCGGATATATTTTCTTAGACATAAAGTATGCTCCCTTCTAAGTAGACAATTAAAACTTGTTATTTAGAAGGGAGTATATTAATGTGACAGCTTTATAAATTTTTTTGAATAAATCATAGACTTCCAGTATTATTTATAGATCTGTTTTTTTCTGTTCTGCTAAATATACTACGGCAGCAGGAATTCCGCTGCAATCGATTGTTACATTCTTTGTTGTTTCATCCCAGGTTCATGTAAAAAAAGACATACCAAACGTTTCCAGAATAAAAGTATCTTTTCCCCAGTTTTCATATAACTGAAATACTTTTTTTGACAGCCTCTCATCTAAATCCATTATTTTACCCTGTGCACTTACAATCGTATTATATCCAGAAGTATTAGAATGAAACTCTTTTTGAAAACGTTCTACAATAGCTTCTTCATCATCGCCAGAAAAAACGGCTTTTACATCGACAAGAATGGCTTCTTCTTCCGGAAACTTTGCAAATGTAACAGTAAGATCAGCAGAATATTCCCAAATCTTTAATTTTTCTTTTAGGTGATAGGAGATCGTTTCTTCAGAAGCATTTACCTTAGCATCTTCATCTACAACAGACTTTTCATAATCTTGTTCTGTAAGTTTCCATGAAGCAATCCATTCTTCTTGTGTCATGCCCCACTTTACACCCGGGAACGTAAAATATTGTCTTTCTTCATTCCAGACTTGTGTAGTTGGAATTTCAGGTTTACTACAGGCAGTCAGTCCAACTAACAGTAATATAGTAAATAAGCTTAATATCGTTCTTTTTAATCTCATTTGATCCCCTCCTATCGTTTGTTAATTGAAATAAATTAATAAATTTCCTTCTTATTATTTATTTTACTAAATTTTTTGTTTATAATACAACTATATTTTACTTTTTTAACATGATAAACACATAAATCAATTTTTTTCTTTACTATATAATTGAATTTAGTGTATTTGACAAAAGTATTGCTTTAAGCTAGCTCAATAAATAGTAATTAAAGATTCTTGAAGAACCTGTGAAAAATTAATATGATTTTTTTTCTGCGAAAGTGTTGAGCCATGCAGGAATAGTAAGATTTTTTCTTACAGCTCTTTCGCCATATTTTTTAGCATAGGAATCCATATCCAAAACAAGCATATTCACAAAACCACCCAGTTCAGGAATAATGTTTTCTAGTGGACTTGCTTTTGGAGGGGCATTTCCATCTTCTAGTTCATCAAGTATCCAACCAGATGCTGCATCTGTTGCCATTAAGATAGCATCTGCTAATGATTCGCCTCCACTTACGCATCCGGGAAGATCTGGCACTACTATGGCATAAGCTCCCTTTTTTTATCAGAATAAATACAGGCTGGATAAGTTAATTTTATAAAAAACCTCCTTATTATACTTGTATTTTAGAAAGAAGAGCTTCTTGTAATACCTGAGAAAAATTGATTCCCATAGAAATGGCACGATCATTCAGCCATGATGGTATTGTTAAAGTCTTTTTTACTGCCTTTGTGTCTTTATATTGATTCATGTCACAAGACACAAGAGAGGAAAAACCATCTTTTACATGAATGGCAGAAATATCAGAAGGAGATGCAATCGCTTTATTTTGCTCTAGAAGGGTAAGAAGATAAGCAGCTAAAGCTTCTTGAGCAGCTTCCATAGTATCACTGATAGAACTTCCGTAAGTATGACAACCTTCTAAATCGGGAAATTCCACCCAATATGAATCTGTTTCTTTGTGAAAGATAGCAGGATATACAAATAACATAATAGTAACCTCCTTGTATTTTTTATATTAATTTAAGGTGAGGCGGACTACTTGAGTCCTGCTTCCTTAAGAATACTATTGAGTAAGCCGATAGGAACATCTTTTTCATGTATAGGTACTACTGTTGTTTTTCCATCTTTTTGAAGAACATGATGGCTACCGTTGATTCTGACTACGTTCCATCCATTTTTCTTTAAAAGTTTTAATAGGTCTTTATCTTTCATGTTCTACCTCCTTACAAGAATAATTATAACACGTGTGATACGTATTATCAAGAGGAATATTAAACTTTTTAAGAAAAATTATATAATTAATTTAAGGATAAAGATGTTTTTATTCTAATCTCTAAAGATATCAAAGTTACAGTTATCAACTGCAGAATTTCTTAATTTTAGTTATTATGAAAATATTATTAAAGTGAAGCAGAACAATATAATATCTTTAATTCGAACTTCCAAAATTTTTGTTTAACTAAATTATCAGATAAATAACTTAAAAATAATATATTCAGCTTTATATAAATTTTGGGTTTTATATTTCGAAAGAAAATAATTACAATTTATTAAAACTTACATTTCTTATAAATATCCATTATG
>CAJUGJ010000008.1:130083-130182 GCA_910586015.1 uncultured Lachnospiraceae bacterium | reverse complement strand
TACAAGGAACACATCATGTATACGTTCAACGGCTTTTGCAAGACTGTCATACGCTATGCAGCACTCAACGCATGGCGTGACAGGAGCAGACGGCGGCAA